>NZ_CP102798.1:4050067-4380081 GCF_028356935.1 Lysinibacillus sp. OF-1 | reverse complement strand
GAAGATCCTGTAACGAATACACCTGTGTGCTATGGCTATGACATTTTGAAGGAGGACAACAAATGAGTACAGCTAAAATAGAGTATGCTACACAACAAATAACTTCAAAATTGACAGATTATACGTATACGATTAATATCTTTGTACCAAATGAGGAAGCACCAGAAGAAGGTTTTCCAGTGTTGTATGTACTAGATGGCTCATCTTATTTTAATCTTGTAAAGGAAGCCGTGCGTCTACAAAGTCGTAATGCACCGAAAACAGGAGTTCAACCAGCCATTGTTGTGGGCATTGAACATGGTGATGATATGCGTGAAAGAAGGTTTTACGATTTTACAGCGCCAGCAGAGACGTATATCTATCCCGCACGATTTAAAGGAAAAGGTCATGAAAAGCTTGGAGGAGCAGTAGATTTTAGCCGCTTTATAGAGGAAGAGTTAAAGCCAATAATTGAGGCTCATTATCCAGTAAATAAAACTCAGCAAGCATTATTTGGTCACTCCTTAGGCGGTTATTTTACGCTTTGGCAACTATTTCACCATCAATCTAGCTTCCAACGCTATCTAGCTATTAGCCCTTCTATTTGGTGGAATGAGCACGAATTAGTACAATGTGCGTCAGTATTTTTGAACGAGCATCAAGATATGAATGAAACATTGTTTATTAGCGCAGGTGAACTTGAAACCTTTATGGTGGATGATGCACGACAAATGGCAACGGTGTTAGAAAAAATAATGGAAGTTGATTTTTATGAGGCCTTAGATGAAAATCATGCCTCTATCGTACCAACTGTTATGAGTAGAGCAATTCGTTTTATGCAGAAAACACAATAATAGGTAGACCGCATTGTCTTTTGATAATGCGGTTTCTTTTTTCATTAATAAAATACTTGAATTGTACGCATAATAAAGGAAATTTGGTCATCTGTCTGGGATAAATGGAGGCGCTGTATGCAAAATAAAATTTTAAAGAACCCAGTATTTCTTATTTCTAGTGGGGCAATTTTACTCTTAGTCATTATCGGAGCAACGATACCGGAAAAATTTAAGAACGTAGCAAACAGCGTATTTCATATGACAACGGATTATTTTGGTTGGTTTTATTTAATGGCAGTCTTTATTATCGTTATTTTTCTATTTGGCTTGGCGATTAGCAAATATGGCACCATTCGCTTAGGATCTGAAGATGGTCGTCCAGAATTTAGTTTTCTAACATGGATTTCCATGCTCTTTTCAGCTGGACTAGGTGTCGGACTGGTTTTTTGGGGCGTGGCTGAGCCTATGAGTCATTACTTTTCACCACCCTTTAGTGACACAGAACCTCTTTCAACGGATGCAGCCAGATTGGCAATGGGTTATTCCTTCTTTCATTGGGGATTAAGCCAGTGGTCTGTTTATGCCATATTGGGGCTTGTTATGGCCTATGTTCAATTCAATAAAAAAAGAAATATGCTCATCTCTACCGCTTTAGAGCCTATAACGGGAACAAATCGAGTCGTTAAAGGAACGATCGATATTCTTGCGGTCATTGCTACAGTTATGGGGGTAGCCACATCCATAGGGCTTGGCGTGCTACAAACGAACGGAGGTTTGACTTTCGTCTTTGGTTTGCCGGATACATTTATCTTGCAAGTAGCCATTATTCTTATCATGTTTATTGGCTATATGTTGTCTGCAACGACAGGACTTCAAAAGGGCATGAAGATTCTGAGTAATGTCAATATGACCTTAGCGATTGTCTTACTGTTATTCGTTTTTATTACAGGTCCAACGATTTTCATACTTGAGACGTTTACATTAGCGATAGGTGATTACATTTCTAACTTTATTCAATACAGTTTAAGAATGCAGCCATATGTTGGGGGAACTTGGGTGAAGGATTGGACAATCTTTTACTGGGCATGGGCAATCGCTTGGTCACCCTTTGTTGGCTCCTTTATTGCTCGTGTATCCAAGGGGAGAACCATTCGAGAATTCATTATAGGGGTATTAATTATTCCGCCTATTATTGCTTGCTTTTGGATTGCCACATTCGGTGGAACAGCTATGTGGTTTGATTTACATCAAGATGCAGAAATCGCTCAATCTGTTCATAATGATGTAACTGTTGCCCTATTCCAGTTGTTAGAACACTTGCCAGTTTCAACGCTTGCCTCTGTAATTGGAATACTGTTAATCGTTATATTTTTAATTACCTCTGCCGATTCCGCCACATTCATTATGGCAAGTATGACAACAAAAGGTTCTTTAAATCCGACAATATTATCGAAGCTAGTATGGGGTATTTTAATGGCTGCAATTTCAGGTGTTTTATTGTACACAGGAGGGCTTGAAGCATTGCAAACCGCCTCGTTAATTGCCGCATTGCCCTTTACCGTGATTTTACTGTTACTCATGTTTTCATACATTAAAATGATGAAGGATGAAGTTATTCCTCTGAAGAAAAAGGACATTCAACGTTTAAAAATAGCAAGAAAGCATATTGAAAAGGAAACAAAAAAATAAAGAAAAAAATTAAAGCAGTAAACCGTATTCGTGCATAATACGGTTTCTTTTTGTTTAAATATATGAAGAAAGGTGATTGAAGAGTTGTTGAGCTATGAAGGTAATTTTAGCAGAGATAAAGGATGCACCAATGAATATATAAGTTGATGCTACAGGCTTTGCAAGAGTACGAAAAAGCTCTAGTACACTGAGTGCAACGACAGAGTCAATTGAATATGCACTAATATAATCAAAAAAAGAATTTAGTGTAAAGTATGTATAAGTGTTCTACGAAATATTGAATTATACTGCTCGTTGGGTAATGTTGTAACGAATGAAGAAATGGGAGAGCAGCTAGCTATAGCTGCAATGGAAAGAGGGGGGACAATTGATGAAAAAACTTGGCTGCTTGCATGCTCATCATTCAAATATAGAGTACATAGAGCAAGCTTTTCAAAGTGAGGAAGATTTAGAGCTGCTTCATTTTGTAGATCCTGGCGTTTTACAGCATGTGTCGAAAGGTAGTGATGGTGTAGCATATAAGGTTAAGGAGCAAATAGAATGGATTATTAGCTGTGATGTGGATGCGATGTTAATAACGTGTACAAATTATATTGCTTTATTAGAGAATGAGGCTGTGTTCAATGCCTCGATACCCATTATAAAGATTGACGAGCCTTTTTTTGAAAGCATATGTAATGTGCAACAGCCTCAAATTATTCTTTTTACAAATCCTGCGACAGTAGAAGGAACGATGGCAAGACTTCACCAATATGCTAGGCAGCATGGGAAATCAGTAAATGTTGAGGCAAAAATCATCAAGGGGACATTTGATCTCATTATGCAAGGGAAAAAGAAAGCTTATAATGATGCTATTTCACAAGCTCTACATAAGTTAATGAGTGAGCAAAAGGCCATCTCCGTAGCTCAGCTCTCAATGATGGATGCGGCAAGACAATTTGAAGAGCAGACCGCTCAAACAATTATTCATCCACTAAGGGCTTTGGTTGAGGTCGTAAAGAAGCAAATGGAAGTAACGTTATAAAACAATTTCTATTTTAATAGGCAATACTGTTAATGGTACCATGGAAAAGTAAGAGAATAGAAACGGAGGAGATAGCACTATGACAGATCTACGATACCCTATTGGACAATTTCAATTCCCAAAAGAAATGACTCCACAGCGAGTACAGGAATGGATTGTAGACATTCGTTTATTACCAAAACAACTGGCGGAAGCATTAAGTGGTGCAAGCGAGCATGCATTGGCTAAATCCTATCGTGAAAATGGCTGGACAGTTACACAGCTAGTCCATCATATTGCCGATAGTCATATGAATAGCTATATCCGTTTTAAGCTAGCGCTAACAGAGGATGTCCCAACCATTAAGCCATATAATGAAGCGGAATGGGCACAATTACCAGATTCTGAAATGCCAGTAGCAACTTCTTTTAATTTAATTGAAAATTTACATGAACGTTGGGTTTATTTACTGACAAGCTTAACGGAGGAACAATTACAAAGAGCCTTTCATCATCCTGATTCAGGGCTAACAACATTGGAACATGCAATTGGTCTCTATGCATGGCACGGTAAGCATCATTTGGCTCATATTCAGCATGCTTTGACGAACTAAAGAATAGTATTTTGTGAAAGAAATAAGTGATTTCCTAGTTACTGGAAATCACTTATTTGCTTGCTTAACTTTATAGTATATTTTATACGATAGTAATGCCTGCACTAGCGTTACCAGTAAGAGTTGCAATTACTCCTGTCGAAGTAGCGGAGAACACCATTAATAAACGGTCACCTGCAGATACTGGTACTGGAGTAACATTTGCTGTACCACTTGCTAGAGTACCTAGAACTACTGTTGAAAGAGCTGGTGCTAAGTCAACAAATGCTGTTGTAGGAGTGAAGACATTGCTTCCTGCTACCGCGTGATAAACTTGTGCTCTAACTGTTGCCGAGCCTATTATAGTTACACCAATAGTTGCAGAGAATGTAGCTGAAATAGATGTAATGGAACCTGCTCTAGAAACAGAAAAAGCTTCTGTTCCAACTAATGCTGATAAATCGATATTAGTACCTGCAAGGGATACGCCTGGAATAGATGTACCGAATCCCACAAGGCTTACTGTATCCACTAAACCTGTAGCAAGTGATACTAGTATAACCGGAACTGTTCCAGAAGCGAATGGGATGAGTGAGCCTGTTGCTACTGGTGGAGTAATACATGCTGCATCAATCGCTACAAAAGGTCCAAGTGCACTACATTCACCATTTCCATGACCGTTACCTGAACAGCCACACATTGAGTTATTAAAACACATTTTTACACCCCCTTTCTTCATTATTCTATTCAGTTCAGATTGGGGGTTAAGGGCAATTATCTTCTAAACCTACAAATTCGATGAATTCTTAAAAGACAGTTTTTATTGGAAACAAAAAGACATCCACTATGTGTGTAAATACATAGTGGATGTAAAAAATAAATAAGTTAACTCCATCTTTTAAAGAAATCGAAAAATGAGTTCTTTCCCTTCTTATTTTCTTCAATCGGCTTATTTACAGATTCAGGATGCGTATTCTCCTCTTCAAGGGACGAATGAACCTCATAAGCTGCTCCGGTTTGATACACTTCAACAAACTCCTCTGTTTCTAAAGAAGGAGAATGATAAATGTCAACAGGGTCAGCTATTGTTTCTGAAATGACTTGGTCGAGAGGTTCGCTAACTATTGCTGTAATATCTTGACTAACAGGCTCGCTAGGCAATTCCGAAATAACTTGTTCAAACGATTCTTTAGATATTTGGGAAAACTCAAGATTGTTATCCTCTTTTTCAGAATGCATAACCTCGCTAGGATCGTCTACTATTTCCGTTCCAATGCTAACCGATTCATGAACAATAGAAGAATTATTCTCGATGTTTTCATCACTTGAAGTAGGCTGTACAGCAGATGGGTCATAAATACTTACTGGAACTTCCTTTGCATCCGTGGCATTTTTAAAATGGAAGGTGGATTCAACTGTCGTGTTTCTGTATAAACCATTGTATATTTGGCTTGGGTGCGTATTAATTGATTGAAAATATTGTTGATTAAAATGTCGCTCTTCAGGCTTAGTTGCCTGTAGATCATTGCCAGGAGAAGGAGCGCTATTATTTACATTTAGTTGGTGGTTTGTAGCTTTACCTGCCAAACTTTGCAGTAGTCTATAAGAGGGCTGTGCTGATGTAATCGTCGTTTGATCTGTTGTCTGAGCCATTCTAGGTTGTCTAGGTAAAAGAGTAGCCGAAGTTTGAGAAGGCAATTCAATGGAGGAAGGAATGGTTGTTGTATCATTTTCTTCAACTGTTAATAATTTGTTTAAAACCGCTAAAATCTCTTGATTCATCCCTTCAATGGTTTGATTCAAAGATTCAATCTGTGTTGAAAGAAGCTTTATTTGGTCATCATAGCCTTTTATATACGAATTTTGTTTACTATCTAATGTCTCTGTGATCCCTTCTAAATGGGCCATTTGTGTTTTCAGTCCATCAAACTCCTGCTGCATATAAAGGAAATCTTCAATTGACGTTCCCATCTTTAATGAAGTTAACGATTCTCTGTAGGTTTCAATTTTTTGCTTTAATTTTTCAATTTCTTGAGTGGTATACAATTTTGACTCTTCCATTGTAGTTCACCCCTTTCAGTCCATTATTAGTTTATTAAAAATATTGACTTTCTGTTACAAATATACCGGTCCTTTCAACATTTTAGTCTTCCTATAAAGAAGAAAGTGTGTGAAAAAATGATCCTTTGCTGATTTTAACAAATATCATAAGGAACTATTTGTTAGCCCATGCACTTATAGCTGAAAAACATATGCTACAAACGAAAGATAAAAATTTTATGGAGGTGTCAAAAGGATGCAAGAGCATATGCCATCCCAGGCGCAGGAACTAATTTGTATAAATGTCGATAAGGTATATGACTGGATTGTAAAAGAAATGTCATTTGATATTTCTCCTACTGGAGCAATTACATTCCCAGGCGTAACACCAACGACTGACTTAACTGGTGCAATTGTTACATGTAGAGTAATTCCAGCTGCTACAAACCCAATTGTGATCCTGAACCGTGAGAATCGTCAATTCTCTATTGATGGATCAACTGTTTGTCTACAACATTTAAATATTCAAAAGAACTTCATTCTAACGATTGTCGTTACTTTACCTAATGGTACTGTTTTCACAAGTGCTGAAATTCCAGTTTCTCGCTGTGAGCAAGTGACATTATGTGCTCCTAAAGGTACAGATGTTGAAATCTTATACACAGATTTAGATTGCTTCGTATGTACAACTGGAACACTTGCAGCTGGAACAGGTACAATTACGTTTTCTGCGTTAACAATTACTGTTGCCGTTTGTCAAAGCATTCAGTCTACATTCCCAGTTACTGTGGAATTCTTAGCAACTTTCTGCGAACCAAGAGCAGACTTACCATTCTCATGTCCAACTGCAGTTCGTCCACAACAGTGCCCTATTATTTTCCCAACTTTAGGTTAACGGTGCTAACAAATAGAGGAAAGTCATATCATGAAGAGAGGATAATCCTCTCTTTTTTTTATTTTAAGTCAGCGGATGTCGCAGATTTCCAAAATAATCTGGATACCATTACGCCTAGGCACAATTGATGGAAAATAGTAAGGAGGTACGGAGTGAAAAATCGTGTAGAAGACAAGATACAGGAATTAAAAGAACAAACAAACGCTTATGTTTATGAAATTAAACAGCTGGTCGAGGGGCTGACCATTCCAAACAGAGTCAACCTCATTAGTTATTTTACAACCTCGTTCAATATTTCTTATGACCCTGAACAAGAAAGTTTATGTTTAGGCTCCTATCATATTCACAATATCGGTAGTACAGCCATTACAAACCCCTATCTGTGTATAACATTACCGAAGGAATCGCCATTTTACTTTTCTGGGAGATATGTTCATGAAAATTTTACGCCAAATTTTAAGACACAGGGACAGAGCAACTGGGAACGTTTTAACGATAAATTAAGCAAAGAGGAGTACTGGCTGAAACCCGTAGGAAAATCAATAATCGAACCGAATGAAACCATTTCATTTACTAATTTTCAAATAAAATGGTCACATAATTTACCATATTCAGGCACTATTATGGGTTTTACATATTGCGATCAGCTTACAGATGGTATTGTCGTTTTAAATCCGATTAATCTCAATGGAATGGGCCAAACACAGGAGGAAGACAATGAGTGAAAATGAAAAACAAGAGTTTGGTAGTGTGCTCCATCAATTATTGAAGGAGCAACTAAGTCGCCGTAATGAACAGGATAATAGCTTTGCATTTCTTGAAAAAAGTACATTACATTTATTAATCGCCTCTCTTGTCTTAGGCGAAAAGAGTGATGCTGAACAATCACAACATCCACAACAAGAAGCGGAGTGGATAAAGCAGTTGGATGAAATACTAGAGGAAAGTAGAATGCAGTTTGAAGAGGTGGTTGATTTACTAAAAAGGTATTCTGGCTAGGGGGTGTGATGATGGACAATGATATTGTAAAAAACAATGATCCGATACAGCTCCAACAAATGATTATTTTTTTAAGGGCCGAATTAGCCAAGTATAAAAATGAAGTGAAAAGGCTTAGAGATAGTGATTATTATGCTTTAGTTCTGCGGCTCGAACGAGAAAATATACAATTAACAAGACTAAGAAAAGATCTTTCGATGGAGCTATTAAAGTTGAAAAGAGACTTTGACAAAGAGCTTCAAGCCTACGATGAAGAAATTCAAAAACGAGAAGGACAAAGAAAAAAACAAATTGCATCCATAGAAGCATTATTAAAGGAAGTTGCCGAATTGCGAGCTGAAAATAAGTCATTGAAGAACAGTGTTCAAGTCTCACATAAAGCTTCGATTGAGACAAATGATAAAGCTATTATTGAAGGTCTAGATAAAAAAATAAGCGACTATACAACAGTAACAGGTAAACAAATGAAGCATATTATAGAGGCGCTAGAAACATATCATAGGGATAAAGTAGAAGCGGACAGCCTTCAACAGCAACTATTAAGAGAGTTGGAGATGAAAAATTTAGAAATTGAAAGATTAACCCATGAATTAGTTGAATTCAAAAATCAAACTGATGATAGTAGCTCATCGATAAAGCAACAAGTCCAGATAGATGAACAAATAAATTTCAGATTAAGGGTGCTCGATGAATTAGATCAAAAATTGAACGAGCTAGCTTTAGAAATCAATAGAAAGCAAGTATAGCTGAAAATTTTATAATGACTGTTTCAAAATGTATACCTTTGAAACAGTCATTTTTTAGTTGCTCGATTGGAAGGGATGTTGGAGGTGCTACGTTTGATGGAAGGGAAAGCTGCTTGAGCTCCGCTCGAGAAGAGCTAAACTTCGTTCTCAAAATAGAGTAGGTCGCTCAAAGGTTTGCCAACAGCGCTCTCAAAGTGTGGAAACTGGTGTTAAAGAAAGCCCCATCTGCTCCAAGATTAGATAACCTCGCACATACGATGTTGCCCCTGCTCCAACAATAGAGAAATCCACTCAATAAATGCATCAGCACTACTCCAAATTTATCCCATTGCAAAATTATTTTGTTTCTCTATGGACTGTTACGCGTTTCAGGCGAGGGGAGTATTTTTTAAGCTCCAATCTTTCTGGGTGATTGCGTTTATTTTTAGTCGTTATATAGTTTTTATCACCTGTTTCAGTGCAGGCTAGTGTTATTTGAACACGCATGTATGACCCTCCTTTTAAATAGTAATCGTTACGATTTAAACGATATATTTCTCACCGAATATTGTCAAGTTTATTTTTGTAAGTAATAAAAAGCTTTGCATTTTCCAATATTGTATGATTTAATTACAAATTGTAAATAGTAATGATTACGATTTAAGGAGTTGTAATAATGACAAAGAGAATTCCCGTTACAGTATTGAGTGGTTATTTAGGTTCTGGTAAAACAACTATGATGAATGATGTATTGCAAAACAACAAGGATTTACGTGTCGCGGTTATTGTGAATGATATGAGTGAAATTAATATTGATGCGGAGCTGATTGCTAATGGCAGCGGTATATCGCGTACAGAGGAAAAATTTGTAGAGCTATCCAATGGCTGTATTTGTTGTACATTAAGAGAGGATTTATTGCAGGAGGTGGAACGTCTTGCGAAGCTTGGCAATATTGATTATATTTTGATTGAATCGACGGGGATTAGTGAGCCAATTCCAGTTGCACAAACATTTAGTTATTTAGATGAGGAGCTTGGCATCGATTTAACGAAGTTTTGCCAATTAGATACAATGGTTACTGTCGTGGATGCACATCGCTTTTGGCATGATTTTCAGTCGGGAGAAAGCTTATTAGAACGTAAGGAAGCGGTTGGTGAATTAGATGAACGTGATGTTGCGGATCTGCTCATTGATCAAATTGAATTTTGTGACGTCCTGGTCTTAAATAAGTGTGATTTAGTATCGGCAGAGGAGCTTGAACGGTTAGAACGTATTTTGCGTGCATTGCAACCAGAAGCGAAACTTATTCGTACAACAAACGGTGTGATTGATCCAGCAGATATTTTAAATACAGGTCGCTTTGACTTTGAACGGGTTTCAGAGTCGGCTGGTTGGCTAAAGGAATTAGAGCTTGGTCATGAAAATCATACACCAGAGACAGAAGAGTATGGAATATCTTCATTCACCTATAAAAGCAAAAGACCCTTCCATCCGATGCGTTTTGTTGAGTGGTGTGATCAAATGCCAGAATCGATTGTACGAGCAAAGGGAATTGTTTGGAGTGCAAGACATCAGGATGTTGCACTATTATTATCTCAGGCTGGGTCATCTGCAAAAATTGAACCTGTTTCTTATTGGGTAGCAGCCCTACCTAAAGCACAGCAGCAGGATGTATTTCAGCAAAGTCCTGAAGTATTGGAGGATTGGGATGAGGAATTTGGAGATCGAATGACACAGCTTGTTATTATTGGGATTGATTTAAATCGAGAAGATATAATCAAACAATTGGACAGCTGTTTATTAACGGATGAAGAGTTCCATAATCCTTGGGAGCGTCTACAGGACCCATTCAACTGGGAATGGCATTAAGAAGAAAAGAAGATTTCGGTTAAGACTCCGAAATCTTCTTTTGAAATACACGATTATAATTAGTAGCATCTCGTAATGCTTTTTCTTCTATAGGAATTCGTACAGAAAGCATTGTAATATTTAATAATGTAAAACAAAATGCTGTAAAGTAAGCCTGAAACATGAGAGGTAGTAAAAGGATTTCCAAACAAACTACCGCATAATTGGGATGACGCATATATTCATATGGCCCTTTACGGACAACTTGAGCATCAGGTAATATAAGAATTTTTGTATTCCAAAAGGAGCCCAAAGAGCGAATACACCAAATCCTTAAGGCTTGCACAGCTATAAATAATATAAAAAATAATGGGAATAAGGGCGAGATACCATTGTTATTAGTGACGATTTCTACAATTAAAAACAGAAAAAAACTAACATGCATTGTGACCATATAGGGATAATGAGAGGCACCTACTTCATAGGCCCCTTGTGAAAACATCCATTTCTCATTGCGTTTGGCAATGATAACCTCTGTCAGTCTTTGTAGAATGACAATAGTTAAAATAAGATAGAAGATCATGTTACTCCCTCCAGTTTAATAATACAGCTTCTGCACAAAAACCAGGGCCAAGAGCGACGAGTAAACCTGTATCCTCCACTTGTCCTTCATGTAACATAAATTGCTCTAATACATATAACACAGTTGGTGATGACATATTGCCATGTTGGCGCAATATTTCCCGAGAAATGTCGGTTTTTTGGGGAGACAAATAAAGTGTATCTTCATAAGCTTTTAAAACCTTTTTTCCTCCAGGATGAGCGATGAAATGAGTAAGTTGCTCACTATACAGTCCTTGTTCCATTAAAAATTTTTCAATGAATGGTCCGAGCCAATTAGTAATAATGGCAGGAATACTTTTTTGAAAAATAACATGAAGTCCATTGTTTTTTACATTCCAACCCATCACATTTTCTGAATCTGGCATCCATTTAGAGCCTGTTGCCAAAATAGAAGGTGTTGTTTTTTTTGTATCGATGGTTAAATCGTCTCCGCAAACGAGAATACAAGCAGCACCATCTGCAAAAAGAGAAGCACCGATTAAATTACTTTTAGAAAAATCATTTGGCTGAAAAGTGAGGCTACATAACTCGACACAAACGACAAGCACCTTCGCATGTGGATGGGCTTTACAAAAATCAAAGGCTCTACTTACACCTGCTGCTCCGCCAGCACATCCTAACCCCCATAGTGGAATACGTTTCAGTCGATCTGAAAAGGGAAGTTTATTCATCACACGCGCATCAATGCTTGGTGTTGAAATGCCAGTACTACTGACAAAAATGATAGCATCAATCTCTTCGGGAGAAATGGGTGAAGATAAAAAAGCATCATTTTCTAAACATGCCTGGATGACGTTCACGCTGTATTGTGTAGCTAATTCAATATATAAATCATTGCGTTCCTCAAAGGAGTGATTCGTACGATGCCATTCTGATGGAACACAAAAATGGCGGGTGTCGATGCCACCATTTTCAAAAACCTTTAAGTAGCGCTCTAGTTTTGGGATTTTTGCATAGAAAAGCTCTTTCGTTAGTTCCTCTGCATTTGATTGCTGTAATGTGTAAGGTGGTTGATGTGTGCTAATAGAAATGATTTTAGGCAATTCAACATCTCCTCGCATTTAGTGGTCTTGTTCATTCTATGCGTCAAGGATTAGAATAAATGCTTATAAGATTATAATTGACAATTTCTGAAAATTTAGCTATATTGATAACAACTAAATGGAAAGAAGGTGATGTGACATGATGAATAGATCTATTTTTAGCGAACTGCAATTCGGTTTGTTCCATTTCACACGCCTAAAATATACAAAGTGACGCCGTGCTATAACTCGGGGTATTTGTGTATCTTTTAAACGTGCCTGTGAAACCTTGTAACTGCCGAATTGCAGCTACAAGGTTTTTTTCGTGGTTCAAAAAATGCTGAATGACGATAGAGTCTCTGGCGGATATTACAGACATTGCGCTGAGGCGTCAAGGATATGTACGTTTAGGAGGAAAATAAATTGAATTTAACAACAGTAGGTTTTACAACGTATTTTGAAGAGCAAATGATGGAAATGAAAAAACAGCCTAAATTGAAGAATTGTGTGCCAGCGAGGGTTACATTGGAGCATAAGCATTCTTACCGAGTGTTAGCTGAAGAGGGCGAATGGCTTGCGACAATTGCTGGTCATTATGCGTATACGTCTTTAGCTCGGGAGGACTATCCAGCAGTTGGTGATTGGGTGCTAGTAGAGAAAATGCCCGGTGAGGAACGAGCAATTATTCATCAGCTATTCCAACGAAAATCTGTCTTTTCACGCAAAGTTGCAGGTCTGGAAATTCAAGAACAAATTGTGGCATCGAATGTGGATATTGTGTTACTTGTTATGAGCTTGAACGCTGATTTTAATATTCGACGTTTGGAGCGATATTTAGTAGCTGCCTGGGATTCAGGGGCAAGGCCAGTGATTGTCCTGACGAAGGCAGATTTATGTGAGGATACTGCAAGCTTGGTACAAGAAGTTGAGTCTGTAGCATTTGGTGTAGATATTTTTGTGACGAGTGCTTTATCGGGCGAAGGCTTAATGGAAATTAAGACATTGTTCACGGAGGGAGTGACAGGGGCATTGCTAGGCTCTTCAGGGGCAGGGAAGTCGACCTTAACAAATGCTTTGTGTGGGGAGATGCTGATGAAGGTTGCTGGTATTCGTGAGGAAGATGCTAAGGGTCGTCATACAACTACTCATCGAGAGTTAGTCATATTACCAGATGGGGGCTGTTTAATCGATACACCAGGGATGCGTGAGCTTCAATTATGGGATCAAGGTGATAGTTTAGCTTCAAGCTTTCAAGATATTGAGGAACTAGCAACAGCTTGTCGTTATCGTGATTGTACTCATCAAAAAGAGCCTTATTGTGCTGTCCAGCAAGCTATTGTTGATGGAGAGTTGGATCAATATCGCCTCCAAAGCTACTTTAAGCTCCAAAGAGAATTAGCTTATATGGAACGCAAAACCAATGCACAGGCGAAACTTGAGGAGCAACGTAAATGGAAGCAGATTTCTAAAGGAATAAAAAAAGGTAAAAAATAAGCATTAGGAGCTTAGTTATGACCATTCAACATATTAATCATTTACTATTTTCTGTATCCAATTTAGAGGAATCCATCGCATTCTATGAAAATGTTTTCGATGCTAAATTGCTAGTAAAGGGGAAAAGCACAGCCTATTTTGATGTAAATGGGCTGTGGCTCGCCCTGAATGTAGAGAGGGATATACCACGGAATGAAATCCATCATTCCTATACCCACATCGCCTTTACTATTTGTGAGGATGACTATAATAAAATGTATGATAAATTGCTACAATTAAAGGTCAATATTTTAACAGGGCGTCAAAGAGATGAGAAGGACAAAAAATCGATTTACTTTACAGACCCAGATGGTCATAAATTTGAATTTCATACAGGAACTTTGCAAGATCGTTTGGCTTATTATAAGCAGGAAAAGCCTCACATGACGTTTTTTGATAATTAATCAGGGAGTGATTCTATGAATAAAGCTTTTATTTTTGATATGGATGGCACGTTATTTCAAACAAATCTTATATTAGAGCCTGCGCTCGACGCAACATTTGATGTGCTACGGACAAGTGGCTTGTGGCAAGGAGAAACACCGATAGAAAAATACAGAGAAATAATGGGCGTTCCTTTACCTGTTGTGTGGGAAACATTATGTCCTATGCATGCAATAGAGATACGTGAAGAGAGCAATGTTTTGTTCCATATAAAGCTGATTGAGCAAATACGCAATCATCAGGGAGCTTTATATCCACATGCTGAACAAACTCTTGCAGCATTATCAGAGAATTATCCGTTATACATAGCGAGTAATGGACAGGTTGACTATTTACAGGCGATTGTTGAAACCTATCAATTAGAGCGTTTTATAAAGGGAATCTACAGCATTCAATCTATTGCAAGTGGGCATAAATCAGATCTAGTAAAACGAGTTGTAGAAGAAAATGAAATCCAGAACGGGGTAGTGGTGGGAGATCGTTCGTCGGATATTCAGGCTGCACATGACAATCAACTACAGTCGATAGGCGTTCGTTTTGGCTTTGCACAGGATAATGAATTGCAAAAGGCAGACATTATAATAGATGATTTAACAGCGTTATTAAACATCACATTCAATTAATCGCTTAAATTTTAATCTTTATCGAAAAATAGAGTTGATTTAACGACAATCATTGCATTTCATCACTAGAAAGCGTAAAATAGTGCCAATCCTATAGGAAAAGCATTGAAAAGGAAAAGTAAATTGGATCAGCATTTTGTAGAGAGCCTCTGTTGGTGGAAATGAGGTAAATGAACCCTTTTGAAAATGACCTTTGAGCTTCGTACCGAAAGCTTTTTAGCAAGTAGATTACGACGAGATGGGCACTCGTTACAACAGCGGCAGTATCTCTCATTTTCAATGGAGACGTACTGATGGAGACAAATAGTGTGAGCTATTTGTAAATATAGGTGGTAACACGGGTATACTCGTCCTAATCAGATTTGATTAGGACGATTTTTTTTTACCACTTTTTTAGTGAGGGGAGCAAACTAGAATGACAATTGTTATTGGAGGCGCTTGGCCATATGCAAATGGTTCTTTGCATTTAGGGCATGTTGCCGCACTATTACCAGGTGATATTTTGGCTAGATATTACCGACAAAAAGGTGAGCAGGTTTTATATGTATCAGGCAGTGATTGTAATGGTACACCCATTTCTATTCGTGCAGCACAAGAAAATACAACAACAGAGGCCATTGCCAATCACTATCATGCTGAATTTACGCAGTGCTTTCGTGATTTAGGATTTACCTATGATTTATACACTAGAACAGATGCAGAACACCATCATGAATCCGTAAAGGGCCTATTTTTACAGCTACTAGCTAACAATTTTTTATACAAAAAGAAAATTGAACAGGCTTACTGTGAGACAGATCAACAATTTCTACCCGATCGATTTGTTGAGGGAATTTGCCCAAATTGTGGTGCAAAGGCAAGGGGAGATCAATGTGATAACTGCTCAGAAATCTTAGACCCACTGGATTTAATAGATAAACGTTGCAAAATATGTGGCAATGAGCCTGTTATTCGTGAGACAGAGCATTTTTATTTTACCTTTAGTCAATTTCAAGGTAGATTGGAGTCTTATGTGGCAGAAGCGAAGGCCCATAAACGTTGGCGAGATAATGCTTTAGGTTTAACGGAGCGTTACTTGGCAGAAGGGGTTCCTGACCGAGCAGTAACAAGAGATTTACCAAACGGCATAGATGTCCCAGTGCCAGGCTTTGAAGGGAAAAAAATATATGTATGGATTGAAGCAGTAGCTGGTTATCTATCAGCAAGTCTAGAGTGGGCAAAAGAGCATCAAATAGCGATTGAAGATTTATGGAATGAAGAGACCATTTCGTATTATGTCCATGGGAAGGATAATATTCCTTTCCATACGGTTATTTGGCCAGCTATTTTAATGGGAATTGGGGCGCAAGCATTACCAACACATATCGTATCGAACGAATATTTAACATTAGAAAAACGAAAATTATCAACTAGTCAAAATTGGGCTGTGTGGGTTCCGTATATTTTAAGTCGTTATGACGCAGACGCCATTCGCTACTTCTTAACGATGAATGCGCCAGAAAACCGTGATACTGATTTTTCATGGCGAGAATTTATTTACAGTCATAATAGTGAATTACTCGGTGCCTATGGTAATTTTGTCAATCGTACATTGAAGTTTATTGAGAAATCCTTTGCCAGCCAGGTGCCACAGGCTGAAGTAGATAGCAATATTCGTAAACAAACCGTTCAGCTGTTTAATGAAGCGGGCAGGCTGATTGAAGGAGGGCATTTTAAACAAGCGTTAGAAGCCATTTTTGAGTATATTCGAGGGGCTAATCGCTATTTTGACGTACAACAGCCATGGCAACAAGTAAAAGAAAATTTGGAGGCTAGTAATCGTACACTAGCAACCTGTGTCTATATTATTGCTAATTTAGGACAGCTACTGCATCCTTTCTTACCATTTTCAGCAGAGAAGGTAAGGAATATGTTAGGCATACAGGAAATGATGTGGCATGAACAAGTAGAATTGCCTCAAATGATTCAAGCAGTAGCTCCTTTGTTTGAACGTCTTGACATTGAACGAATTGAAGAAGAGTATCAAAAATTAGTGAGGGACAGTCGTTAGATTTGAAAAAGCAGTATGACTCATATGATCTGACCCCAAAAAGATAGATTGATGTCTAATTTTTACGGGGTAGTTCACATACGACATACTGCTTTTTTCAATTCAATTTAATTCATCACAGGTGTTAATTTTGCTACAACAATGCTATTGATAGCATTAATATAGGCTAAGGCACTTGCCTTTAGAATATCAGTATCAGCTGCTTTGGCAATATACTTTTCGCCATCATACTCAATCGTAATTTTCACCTTACCTAAAGCCTCTTTGCCTCGTGAAACACTATTGATATTGTATTCCACTAGTTTTATATCTATGTTTGTAATTTCTGCAATGGCTGAATATAAGGCATCGATTGGGCCAGAGCCTACTGCACTTGCTTTAAAGACTTCGCCGCCTTTACGAACTTTCACACTTGCAGAAGGGAAGCTAGTATTGCTGACGACTTGTAGATCGTCGATATCAAAGAATTGGTCACTATAATGTGTGGCATTTTTATTATTGGCATCATGTTTTTCATAATAGCTTTCCACAATAACGTATAAGTCGTGATCATATACTTCCTTTTTCGCATCCGCTAGCTTTAAGAAGCCTTCAAAAATGCCTTCAAATTCATCTGTAGAAAGATTAGTAAATCCTAATTTTTCAAGGGCATTTTTTACTGCATGGCGACCAGAGCGAGCTGTTAGTACTAGCTCCATATCATCAAGACCTACATCTTCAGGGTGAACAATTTCATAAGCATCACGGGATTTTAGCAAACCATCCTGATGAATACCAGAAGAATGCGCAAACGCATTATCTCCCGTAATAGCTTTATTGACCTGGACATCTAGGCCCATAAAGCTAGAAACAAGGCGTGAAGTATTCATAATCTCTTTTGTATTGATACGTGTCTCAGCGTTGTAGACAGAGCTACGAGTTTTTAGCGCCATGACAACTTCCTCTAATGCAGCATTACCTGCACGTTCACCGATACCATTGATTGTACATTCCACTTTATCCGCCCCATTTTTAATGGCAGCAAGTGTATTAGCCGTTGCCATCCCTAGGTCATTGTGACAATGAACGCTTAGAAGAACGCTATCGTTTAAATTTTTCATACGGTCATTTAATTTAAAAATCATCTCTCCAAATTCTTCTGGTTCTGCAAAGCCAACCGTATCAGGAACATTAATCATAGTTGCGCCAGCTTTCATAACAGCTTCGATTGTTTTCCAAAGATATTCAAAATCTGAACGAGACGCATCCTCTGTGGAATATTGAACTTGCGGCAATAATGATTTAGCGTACTTCACAGCATCTACACCAATTTGTAGAATTTGATCCTTTGATTTGCTGAATTTTTTCTCCACATGAATGTCGGATGTTCCAAGTACCATGTGAATCATTGGATTTTCTGCATATTTTACAGCGTTATAGACGGCATCAATATCTGCCTTCACTGCACGTGCTAATGCTGTAATCATGATGTCGTTCGTGTTGCCGACCTTTTCAGCTACGGCCCTGACAGCATCAAAATCACCTTGTGATGAAGCGGGGAATCCAGCTTCGATAATATCGACCCCTAGTTTTTTCAGTTGCTGTGCAATCTCTACTTTTTCATATAGATTTAGCTTTGCACCAGGCACTTGCTCGCCATCACGTAAAGTTGTATCAAACACCCAAATTTTTCTTCCCATTCTCAAACACTCCTTTTGTCGTAATTAGTATCTAAAATCTACACGTAGGCCAAAGTCATTAAAAAAATAAAAAAACCCATCTCTATATAAAAATAGAGACGAGTTTATGCTCGCGGTACCACTCTAATTGACCTTCTCATTACAGAAAAAGTCCACTTATCGACAGCTATCACTGTCTATCCTGTTAACGGGGGAAACCGACATCCCTTACTACTATGTTCAGGGAGTAGCTCATGGACGAGTTCAAAATGTGTGTCTACCGATTTACACCAACCATCGGCTCTCTACAAGTACACAATCACTTTTACTATTTCCAATCTTGGCCTGCAATGTGTTGTTGAAAGCAATAATACTTGGATATTAACTTCCTGTCAATAATATTCTAAAATTTTTTTTAATTCTGTCTTAAACGATGTGTATCTTATTAATCATTTGATATTTAGTGAAATGTATAGGAAACCACTAAAAATAGTAATTTCTGTGAGATAATAATGGAGTAATTGAACACCATGAAAGGAAGGAAACACCATGAAATTTGTCTTTGATTTAGATGGGACTATTTGTTTTAAAGGGAAACCGTTAAGTGAAGGAATCATCAATGCTTTAGAAGCATGTAGACGGCATGGACATGAAGTGATGTTTGCCTCTGCAAGACCAATACGTGATCTATTACCGGTATTACCAGAATCAATGAGAGTATATCCAATGGTAGGTGGTAACGGGGCATTTGTTGCTCGTGATGGAGAAACAATTGAGGTGACAGCTTTTGCTTCAAAAATAGTGGAGGGTATTCGGCAGATTATTACCGCTTTTCAATTACCATATCTAGTAGATAGTCATTGGGATTATGCTTATACAGGAAGTGAGGATCATCCAATTTATCGAAATCTAGATCCTTTAAAAGCGGCAAAAAAAGTAGCATTGCAGGATATTCATGACATTGTAAAGGTAGTGTTATTTCCAGGGGAACAGCGAGAAGCTGTATTGTCTGAACTACAAAAGCTTCCGGTGAGTCTGTATGAGCATGCTTCAGAAAATATTGTGGATATAAGTCCTAATGGTATTGATAAATGGAACGGCTTATCTAAATTGGGTGTTGCTGCAGGAGAGTTTATTGCATTTGGAAATGATGCAAATGATGCTTCTATGTTTTTGAAGGCGAAGGAAAGTATCTGTGTAGGAGAGCACCAGGTACGTGAAATGGCTACATTACAAGTTCCTAGCGAGGAAGCTGCCGTCATTGAAATGCTTCTTATGCTAAGTGTAAAGTACAGTACATAGAAATATATAACTAAAAAACTGCTCATTTTCTAGAGGCAATAAACCTTCAGAAAATGAGCAGTTTTTATTTAATCTAATTTAAAACGAGAAACTTGCGTGTGAAGCTCTTCTGCCATATTTGAAAGGGTAGCTGCTGAAGCTGCCACTTCTTCAATAGTAGCCAATTGTTCTTCTGAGGCAGAAGCGACATTTTGTAAATTAGATGAGGACATTTGTGCAATCGTTGCTATTTCATCAAAGGAAGCATAAATTTGCTCTGCACTAGATGACATCTCCTCCGACACGGTTGTAGCTTCTTGGATTTGCATGGAAACTTGTTCAATAAGCTCGACAATTTTAGAGAAGCCTTCTTCTGCTACTTTTACAACTTTCATACCAATTTGAACCTCTTGCGTACCGGTATCCATCACGGTCACAGCACGATTTGTATCTTGCTGAATTTCAGAAATTAAAGTAGCAATTTGCTCCGCGGATTTTTTCGATTGCTCTGCTAACTTTTTCACTTCATCAGCAACAACGGCAAAACCACGCCCATGATCGCCTGCACGAGCCGCTTCAATTGCAGCATTAAGTGCTAATAAATTTGTTTGTTCAGCAATATCCGTAATAATCCCAATAATATTGCCAATTTCAATAGAATGTTCATCTAAATTTTTCACAACACTTGCCGACTCTAAGACGGCTGTATTAATTGTTGTCATCTGAGAAATGACACGATGTAATGAATCATTGCCTTTCTTAGCTTCTGAATTCGTTTCGATTGCCAGTTCAGAAACCGCAGCCGTCGTAGAAGCTAATTGCTGTATGCCCTTTGTCATATTTTTCATCGCTTCAGAGCTTTCTGAGGCATTTTTTCCTTGGGCTTCAGAGCCACTAGCAACCTCTTGAATAGAAGAAGTGATTTGTTCTGTAGCCTGTATAGTTTGGTCTGCACTTGCTGTTAACTCAGCAGCAGAGCCACTAACTTGCACTGTGTTTTGACGGACATTTGTAATTAAATCCTTTAAATTTGCAGCCATTTGATTAAAGGCAAGGGCTAAGTCACCCACCTCATCACGGTTTTTAATACGAATTTGTTCGGCTGTTAAGTCGCCTTCCGCTATTTTTTTAGCAGCTTTAGCCATGCCATTAATAGGGCGGGACATTAGGCTTCCTACAACCATTGCAATTATCAGACTTATGACAACAGCAAAGACCCCAAGTAGAAGCATTTGGAGTTTAATATCTTGAATTTGTTTTGATGTAGCAGCCATTTTTTTATCAATATAGTCACTTTGATAATTTGAAAGGTTTTCAACGCGTTCATCAAACTGTTTAATGATTAGGCGTCCTTGAGTACTATCAAGTTTTTCATACTTTTCAGTTTCTCCTTCAGCCTTTAACGCAAACATACGGTCAGCGAATTGTTGGACACTTTGCTCACTTTTGTTAATAGCCTCTAAGAATTTTATTGATTCATCAGAATCTAAAGTAGCCATCAACTCTTCAGATTTTTGCTTAAATTCCTCGCGAGAGTCCTGATTGCTTTGATAATTTTGCTTGTCTCCAAGCAGTAAATAGCCACGCATACTAACAATTTCTTGTTTTGCAATAACTCGTAATTCCTGAATACTGATTGATTTAGTTGTTTGTTCCTCCAGTAATGTACGATAGGTCTTATTTACAGAATCTAGCTGTTTTATATTTAAACCAATTGTCGTAACAAGCACTAAAATCACTATAAAAAAACCGAGTAATAATTTCTTGTAGATAGTAAATCGCATAGTTGAAATGTCCTTTCTCAGTAATTAGTAGAAATGTTACAAAATAATGAAATATGTATATATATCATTTATATCAGATTATACGGATTTTACAAAGTATTATGAGTATTTTTACTGTAATTAATAGTTTGAAGATAATATCAATTTATATGTGATGTGATAAAAAAAGGAGATTTTATAGATAAAATATTAATAATAATAGAGATGGTTAATGATATCTATTGAATATTAAGCCAATTTTCATAAATTTTGAAACTTTATTTATAGTAGTTACGTAGAAGGAGTAATGGAAATGAATAGGGGTGAAGGAAATGTATAGACCAATTTTAAAATTACCCAAAACAAAATCAGAGAAAATATGGAATTATATTGGCGGAGGTATATTTGTTGTATCCATCATCTATATTATATTTGCATGGTTCGAATTACCTAATGAAATTCCTGCGCACTTTAATGGTGTAGGCGAGGTAGATCGATGGGGCTCAAAAGTAGAGTTATTTATTCTTCCATTCATTGGTTTATTTTTATGGATTGTCATGGGACTACTAGAAAGGGCCCCACATATGCATAACTATCCAGCACGCTTGAATGAAAACAATGTAGAAGCATTCTATTTAAATAGCAGAAAAATACTAAATGAAGTGAAAAACCTCTGTCTTATTTTCTTCGCATTTATATCATTCCAAATGGTTCGTATTGGTCTTGGTGAAACAAATTCGTTAGGTTGGTGGGTCTTACCTGTCATCCTATTAGGAACTGCTATTCCGATCATTAAAGGGATAATTGCGACTGCAAAAATAAAATAATAGGTAATAACGTAAACGCTTGAAATTTTTCAGGCGTTTATTTTTTATACCCAAATTTTCAATGATTCAGTATACTAACAAAACTAAGATGAAAATGTATCAGTACATTATTAGCTGCCAAAAAGGAGATAAAGGTACAGTAAAATGGTGTTAAAGCTAGGCAAAAGGAATTTAAACTGAAGGCTGAATTAGCAGTTGTTATAATCAATAAACCTCGTGATTTGTTAGTTAGAAGTTCTGGTAAAGCACCATTTAATCGAATTATTTCATTTGTGTTCTCTAGTGATGAGATGGTAAATTATTTACAAAAAGTGTTAAAGAGGACTACGCTAGGAGTGAAGGTAGTAAACTACATGATAAAAGTGAGGCAAAATATGAAAAATGTATATATGGAGCAAGTCGAAGAAAAATGGCGTGATGCATTTAGTGAGCTTGTTGCTGTCGTAGAAACGAATGTACCAGATGGATTTGAACAAACAATGCAATATGGAATGGTCAGTTATGTGGTACCATTAACATCCTATCCTGAGGGTTACCATGTGACACCGAATACGCCATTACCTTTTATTAGCCTAGCTGTACAGAAGCGTCATATTGCACTCTACCACATGGGTATTTATGCAGATCCAGCATTGCTTTCTTGGTTCCAAGAGGAGTATGCAAAGCGAGTGCCCACAAAATTAAATATGGAGAAAAGCTGTATTCGATTTACAAATGCAAAAAATATTCCATTTGATTTAATCGGTGAGCTTGTGTCAAAAATAACCCCTACGCAATGGATTTCACATTATGAAGGAGTGAAAAAATAGATGAAAAGCGCGACTCCATTTTTAATGTTTCAAGGGCAGGCCAATGAGGCGATTGAACAATATAAGCAGTGGTTTCCAGATTTAGAAGTTGTTAGCTTAGCGTATATGGATAATTCACAACAGGTAGCAATGGCAGTCCTCCATTTAAAGGGATTAAAATTGCTGGTGAATGATAGTGCCATTCAACACGAGTTTACGTTTACTCCATCAACATCAGTCTTTATAGAGTGTGATTCGGAGGAGGAAATAAACCGTTTTGTTGCCCAAATGCTAGAAGGCGGCCAAGCATTAATGCCACTTAATCATTATGGTTTTTCTAAACAGTTTGCATGGATTCAAGATCGTTTTGGCATGTCCTGGCAATTATCGTATGATTGATGAATTAGGAATATAAATAATGAAAAGAAAACAAAAAATAGTAGTAAAAGGGGAATTGAGGATGGCGGTAACTTTAGTGAAGCATGATATTAAATATGCTGAGGCGATGCATGAGTTATCTTCTATGCCGCAGGTGCGAGATGCCCTCGGGTTACCTGCTGGTAAGGTAGAAGATACCATTAATTTTATCAAACGTGAATGTGTGGACGAGGAAGAGGGGAAGACGGTTCCTCGTGTAGTTTTGAATGAGGAAGGGCAACTGATTGGTGTAACATCCCTAATGTTTATAGATCATGATAAAAAGAGCTGTCATATTGGCTCTTGGCTAGGTCACCAATTTTGGGGGAAAGACTATAATCTTGAAGCCAAAACAGCTATCTTAGACATTGCATTTTTCGAGCTAGGACTAGCACGGGTTTTTGCTGGGGCTCGGAAGGTAAATATCCGATCACAAAAAGCACAAGAAAAACTGCCTTTTATTCGATTAGGTGTGGAAAGTAAATATCCAGAGGAGCATTCATGGTTGGAGGTGAAGGAAAAACAACCGTGTGTGTTAAATGTCTTTGAACGTGAAGATTTTGTCCGTTATCGAATATCCCTACAGAAGGTAGATGGCAATCGTGAAGATTTTTTACCACAATTAATGCTAGCTGATGAAAGTGAAATGGTAGTTCGAGAATACTTAGATAAAGGCACTTTATTTGAAATTAAGTGTGGGGAGCTGCTGGTGGGGGTGGCGTTAGTCATTGCGCAATCTGATACAACGATCGAGTTGAAGAATATTGCTATTGTGCCAAAGTACCAAGGGAAGGGAATGGGCAAAGAGGTATTACGACAACTCACTGAAATATGCCAGAAGGAAGGCTATCAAACAGTGCTTGTTGGAACAGCCAACTCAAGTATTGATAATATTGCCTTTTATCAAAAAGCAGGCTTTCGCATGGAGGCTATTGAAAAAGATTTCTTCCGCCATTATCCAGAGCCTATTTATGAAAACGGCATTCGCGCATTAGATATGATTTTCTTTTCAAAGGCATTATAAGTATCTTCATAAAGAAATACCCGTTCAACAAAGGTTGAGCGGGTATTTTTATTTCCCAAGCAGAAGAGCCATTAACTTTTCTTTGGAATGTAAGAAATCGTCTAATGTATAGCGATCTAATACGTTCAAATAGGCTTGTAAAGCTTCATACAGAACACCTTTCAGCTGACATTCTGGGGCTATTTTACATAGATTATTTTCTTTATCGAAACATTCTACAAGATGAAAATCTTCTTCTGTATGACGAACAATTTCACCGATAGTAATGGTTTTTGGATCGATGGCTAAGCGAATGCCACCACCACGTCCACGAATCGTTTCGATATACCCTAATAATCCAAGCTGATGTGTCACCTTCATTAAATGGTTTTTCGATATATTATAAGCATCTGAAATCTCTTGAATAGTTGATAATTGACCATCTTCCTTCGCACCTAGATAAATAAGAGTACGCAGAGAGTAGTCTGTGTATAAAGTTAAGCGCATCAGAACACCCTACTTTCTATAATTCAAAATAATTATAGCATTTTTACATTGAAGTATAATATTTTCAAACCATTTTTAAAGATGTATTTAAAATACATTAATTATGTCCATTTTGTTAAAGATGTATTTAAAATATTGCTTTAAGAAAATGAAAGGGTTATATTGTAATCACGAAAGGATGGTAAGCGATATGTTAAAACAAGAAACAATTCAAATTATTAAAGCAACAGTACCTGTATTAGAAGTTCACGGTGTTGAGATCACGAAGACGTTTTACAAAAATATGTTTCAAGCTCATCCAGAATTATTAAATATTTTTAATCACACGAACCAAGAACAAGGTCGTCAGCAAACAGCATTAGCTAACACTGTTTATGCTGCTGCAGTTCATATTGGAAATTTAGAAGCAATTTTACCAGCAGTAATGCTTATAGCACATAAACACCGTAGTTTAGGTATTTTACCTGAACATTACCCAATCGTTGGGGAAAACTTATTAAAAGCTATTAAGGAAGTACTTGGTGACGCAGCAACCGATGACATTATTAATGCATGGGCTGAGGCATATGGCGTTATAGCAGATATTTTCATTCAAGTAGAAGAAGAGTTATACCAGAAAACTGAGAATAACGGTGGATGGCGTTTATTTAAACCATTAAAAGTGGCGAAGAAAGTTGTTGAAAGTGACTTAGTTACATCCGTTTACTTTGTGAATGAAGATGGCTCACCACTGCCAGCTTATGAACCAGGTCAATATATTAGCATCCGTGTGAAAGTGCCAGGCGAAGAGTATTTGATGAACCGTCAATACACACTTTCACAAGCGAATGCAGAAGACGGCTATCGTATTTCTGTAAAACGAGAAAGCGATCATACGCCAAATGGTAAAGTTTCAAACTATATTCATGATGACTTACAAGTAGGAGATTTAGTTGATGTAAGTGCTCCAGCTGGGTTATTTGTTTTAGAAGAAACGGCTGCACCAATTACATTTGTAAGTGGTGGTATCGGTGTAACACCTTTAAACAGTATGTTGCAATCTTTACATGATGATGCAGTGAATGAAGTAAACTTTATCCAATGTGCTCGTAATGAGAAAGTTGTAGCGTTCAGCGATGACATTCAGGAGAAAGTAAAGGTACTACCGAATGCATCCTATACAGCTTTATTCTCTGAAGAAGATAAGCTTATTACAAAAGAGTTATTAGCAGAAAAAGTTGCTAATAATGCAGATGTTTATGTATGTGGGCCTGTAGGCTTTATGGAAGCTGTTATTAAAAACTTACAGGAAATTGGCGTGAAAGATGAAAAAATTCACTATGAATTCTTCGGACCAGCCATGCAATTAGCTAAATAATATAATGTGTAGGTCCCTGTTATGAGTTACAACTCGTAACAGGGATTTTTTTGCGGACAATCCTGAGAGATGGATTAAATCTGAAACGAGATGAGTGAAGCGGTATGACGGAAAGAGCGAACTATGAAAAAAAGTAGGGACTTTCCCGTTGACAATATACCTTATGGGGTATATTATAAATCACGTAAGCAAGTTCAATCAATCGTTATGGAGGGGGGCGCAAACAGCATGGCTTATGGTTCTAACACAGCAAATCGTGTGAAACGTATGGAAGGCCAATTACGGGGTATTTTACGTATGATGGAAGACGGTCAAAACTGTAAGGATGTGATAACGCAGCTATCTGCCGTACGTTCCGCGGTTGATAAGACGATAGGTGTTATTGTTAGTGAAAATTTATTGGATTGTGTATCAACAGCTAAAGGTGATGCAGAAAAAGTGAATTTCGCTATTCAAGAGGCAATGGATTTAGTTGTGAAAAGTCGATAGTTTTGATATACCCCAAAATGTATAAAGAAGGAGAGTGATCACATGGAAACATGGATTGTTATTGCGCTTATCGCAGCGTTTTTCATTTGGCGAATGAAGCCTACTAAAGGTATTCATTCAATTTCTGCTGCACAATTAAAAAATATGCTTAATGATAAAGATAAGGTATTTATTGATGTGCGTACACCAGCTGAGTATAAGGGACGTAACATTCCGCAATTTAAAAATGTTCCGCTTGGATCAAGCTTTGACAAACTACCAAAGGACAAAGAAATTATTGTCATTTGTCAAAGTGGAATGCGAAGTAGCCAGGCTTGTAAGAAACTAAAAAAACAAGGCTTTAAGCATGTTACCAATGTTCGTGGCGGAATGAGTGCATACTAGGAGGAGGAAAAATGAAGGAAATTACAGCAAAAGAAGTTCAACAAGCAATGGAGCAGGGAAGCAAGTTGAATCTTATTGATGTACGAGAGGTAAATGAGGTAGAGACTGGTCATATTCCAGGTGTTATTCATATCCCGCTCGGATTATTAGAGTTTCGACTACATGAATTAAATAAGAATGAGCCGTATATTATGGTTTGTCGATCAGGTGGACGTAGTGGTCGTGCTACTCAAATACTAGAAAGTAATGGCTTTATTGTATCCAACATGGCTGGTGGTATGCTTGCTTGGGAAGGCGCAGTAAAAATATAGAGCATAGCTATATTTTTTTAGTAAAAATAATACCCATGTAGGTATATGGAGGTTGTTAGGTGTATGAAGTCTGATTTTCAGCTAGATGCTAAAGGACTATCTTGTCCAATGCCGATAGTGAAAACGAAGAAGGTGATGGCTGATTTACTGGATGGTCAAATTTTAGAAGTTTCTGCGACAGATAAAGGATCAAAAGCGGATATTGCTGCATGGGCTGAAACGGTCGGTCATCAATACATTGGTACGTTAGAGGCAGACGGTGTGCTAAAGCATTATATTCGCAAATGTACAAATGAACAAATAGTAGAGATGACATTTGGTCAAATAATTGATCTAGAGCAGATTACCAATCGTGAGGGATTGATTCTTGATGTACGTGAGGAGACAGAATTCGCTTTTGGACATATTGAGGGAGCAAAATCTATTCCGATGGGTGAACTAATGGCACGACTTACGGAGCTTGATAAAGAGCAGGAGATTTATGTCATCTGTCGTACAGGAACACGCAGTGATATGGCTGCACAAAAGCTCGCTTCACATGGTTTTACAAAGGTATTTAATGTCTTGCCGGGGATGACATCCTGGACGGGCAATTTAACAAAAAGCATTTAATTAGGAGGAATTTAAGATGTCAAACAAGGTAGCAATCATTGCAAGTAATGGTGGTTTATTTGATGCATATAAAGTGTTTAATATCGCAACGGCTGCGGCAGCTTCTGAGAAGGAGGTAGCCATCTTCTTTACGTTTGAAGGGCTGAATCTCATTCATAAACAAGGGATGCATGTACTACCGATGCCTGCTGGCGCGGAGCATTATGCAAAAGGTTTTTCAAAAGCAAATGTACCAGCCATCCCACAACTGGTGGAAATGGCACAAGAACTAGGGGTGAAATTTATTGCTTGTCAAATGACTATGGATGTCATGGGTTTATCAACAGATGATTTTATTGACGGTATTGAAGTAGGTGGAGCTGTAACTTTCCTTGAGTTTGCCAAAGATGCAGCGCCATCACTAACTTTCTAGTAATTTGTTCTTGAGAGTGGGGAGTGACTATAGCTCTCCGCTATAAAAAACATTGAAATCATACCTATGGGGGTAAAATGTATGTCTATTCAAAAGTGGAGTGCATCACAAGTTGCTAAAAAGGTCATTAATAATGAAGCGCTGTTTATTTTAGATGTTCGTAATGCAGAGGCATTTGAAGATTGGAAAATGGAGGGACATCGATTTGAGTACCTAAATATCCCGTACTTTGAGTTGTTAGATGGGATTGAAGATATTTTACCTAAAATTCCGGCTGAACAAACAGTATTAGTTGTCTGTGCCAAAGAAGGCTCATCATTGATGGTCGCTGAAATGTTGTCTGAGGCAGGTCGTGATGTTGCCTATTTAGCAGGAGGCATGAAATCTTGGAGTGAATATTTAGAGCCGATTAAAGTTGGTGATTTAACAGGTGGTGGAGAGCTGTATCAATTCGTCCGTTTAGGAAAGGGCTGCCTTTCATATATGGTCATTTCTGAAGGTGAGGCAGCGATTATTGATGCTGTGAGATTTACAGATGTATTTACAAGCTTCGCTGAACAGAAGAACGTTACAATTAAATATGTTTTTGATACACATTTACATGCCGACCATATTTCAGGTGGACGCCATATAGCAGAAGAAACTGGTGCAGCTTACTACTTACCACCAAAAGATGCTGAAGAGGTTGTCTTTCCTTATACACCTCTAGTTGATGGAGCCACTGTTCAAATCGGTGCTTCTAAAATAGATGTAGGTGCTATCTATTCACCTGGTCATACAATTGGCTCTACATCTTTTGTCATCGACGGCAGCTATTTATTAACGGGTGATATTTTATTTATTGATTCAATTGGTCGACCTGATTTAGCTGGACTTGCTGAAGATTGGGTTGGAGATTTACGAGAAACACTTTATAAGCGTTATCGCAAATTGTCTGAAGAATTAATAGTGCTACCAGCACATTTCATGATTATTGATGAGCTTAATGCAGATGGAACGGTTGCGAAACGATTAGGAGAGTTATTGGCGCAGAACCATGGTTTAAATATTCAAAGTGACGAGGAATTTAGACGTGTTGTCACGGATCAATTACCTCCACAGCCAAATGCATATCAAGAGATTCGTCAGGTAAATATGGGGAAAATAACACCTGCACCAGATGAACAGACAGAAATGGAAATTGGACCAAATCGCTGTGCTGTCCGATAGCGTATGCTAAAGTGCAATGAGTACGCATGCATGCTTGTAGCGTGTAAATTCCGTGAATGGAAGGCACTCTTCCTTCCTGAAGTTAATAAAGTGGAACCGGCAAAATCGCTTACACCCTTTGTCGGATCAAAGGAGATTACTATGATGTCAAATTTACAACTAGATGCAAAAGGCTTGTCATGTCCCATGCCTATTGTGAAAACAAAGAAGGCAATGGATACATTAGTTACGGGGGAAATCTTAGAAGTTCAAGTAACAGATAAAGGAGCTTTAGCGGATATTCCTGCTTGGGCTAAAGCGGGAGGGCATGTGATTTTAGATCAATCCGAGGTTGCTGGTGTCATTACATTTTTAATTCAGAAAGCATAGAGCTTATTGAGGGTTGTCTATTAACGTAGCACAACCTTCTTTCTCTTTATCTTGATAGATGGGAGCTAGAAAGAAGGAAAAATAAATGGATATTGCATGGATTTTCACCATATTTTTGATTGGTTTTGTCGGTTCGTTTGTTTCGGGGATGCTCGGCATTGGTGGTGCTATTATTAATTTCCCGATGCTACTGTATGTTCCGTCATTATTAGGCTTTGTGGCTTTTTCAGCGCATGCAGTTTCAGGAATTAGCGCAATTCAAGTGCTTTTTGCTTCCTTTGCTGGTGTATGGGTATATCGGAAAGGTGGGTATTTAAATAAATCACTTATTATCTACATGGGTAGTGCTATTTTAATCGGTAGCTTTGTAGGGAGCTTCGGTTCAAAGTTCTTATCAGAATCAGGCATTAACATTGTCTATGGTATCCTGGCATTGATTGCAGCTGTCATGATGTTTATCCCGAAAAAGCAAATTGATGATAAGCCGATGGAGGAAGTGACATTTCGTAAACCACTGGCGATCATTTTGGCCTGGATTGTTGGTATTGGTTCAGGAATTGTGGGGGCAGCAGGTGGCTTTTTATTAGTACCGATTATGCTAGTTGTCTTAGGAATTCCAACACGTATGACCATAGCGACAAGCCTTGCCATTACTTTTCTCTCTTCAATAGGAGGCACCATTGGGAAATTAATAACGGGACAAGTTGAATATTATCCAGCTTTCATCTTAATTGTAGCTAGTCTGCTAGCGGCTCCTCTTGGTGCAAGAGCGGGGAAAAAATTGAATACAAAAGTGTTACAAGCCATTTTAGCGGTGCTGATCGTTGCAACGGCTATTAAAATTTGGGCGGATATAATAGGGGGAGTGTAGCGATGAAAATTGAAGTTTTTTCTGATTTCACATGTCCATTTTGTTATATTGGTAAGCGTGAATTGGAGCGAGCTATTGATGTTGCGGGCTATACAGAGCAAGTAGAAATAGAATATAAAGCATACCAAATAGGGCCAGATACGCCGAAAGTGAATGCCCCCTCTTTTTACGAGGGGATGGCTAAAAAATATGATATCTCGCTAGAAGCTGCGAAAGACATGACGAAGGGCATCGCCGTGAGAGCAGCAGAGATTGGATTGCATTATGATTTTGATAAGATGACAACAGCCCATACAGAAAAGGCTCATCGTTTAGCGAAGTGGACTCAGCAGTTTGGCAAGGCGGCGGCTTATACTGAAGCTCTCATGGCAGGGTATTTTACAGCTGGAGAAGATGTCAACGAAGATGCTTTTTTATTAAAAGTGATAGCACAATTAGATTTAGATATAGAAGAGGCAAAGGTTATTTTAGCAACGAATGATTTTAGCGAGGCCTTAGATCGAGATCGTTATGATGCACAGCAACTTGGTGTGCAAAGTGTCCCGTTCTTCGTGTTTGAAAACCGTTATGGCATTAAAGGGGCAGAGCCAAATGAAGTGTTTGTGCGAACTTTACATCAGGCGGCAGCATTAGCAGGAAATCAACCGACGATAAAGTTGGTGGGAAATGATGGAGCTGCCTGTAATGATGACGTATGTAAACTATAAAAAAGTGTCGAGTACTTGGGTGCTCGACATTTTTTTATTCAGAATGAGCAATATACTACAAGAGGTATTAAGTCTAGTTTTTTGTGTTATAGAACAAAAATAAATGTATAATATATCCATTTTTATCATCTTAACGGTGCTATTTTAAAGAGATGTGAGAAAAATCACATCCAATTAATTGCTATGTTGCTAAAATATAAGAGAGGATACAAAGGGGGGTATTATAGATGAAACCTATAGTAGCAGGAGTAGCAGGGACAGTACTGTTAGCAGGCGCAATTTTTGTTGGAACAATTGTCAGCGATAAAATATCAGTTGATTCGAATGTTGGCGAGCAAGAAGCGACAGTGCAGACGCAATTACCAACAACAGCAGCTGCTCAGTCAGTGGTCTATGCTCCGCCAAGTATTGAAGAAGTACCAGATGGACCTATGAAAGAGGCAATCTTATACGGTTATGAGCTTGTCAATAACACGCATGTAGCGGCAGATGAATATGTAGGAAACCAATTATCTTGCACAAGTTGCCACGCAGGTGCAGGCTATGATGAGCAAACATCGTCGTTAGTGGGAGTAATGGCAAATTATCCACAATATATCGGACGCTCAGGTAGTATAGTTACGATTGAAGAACGTATTAATGGTTGTATGGTTCGTAGTATGAATGGTAAAAAATTTGAAATGAATAGTGATGAGCTAGAGGCTATGGTGGCGTATTTTGCTTATATTTCTGAAGGTGTACCTATCGGTGCAAAACGTGAATGGGCAGGCACTAGTGATATGAAGAATGTTCCGATTCCAAATGTTGCTGATGGCGAGGAGCTTTATGCACAGTCTTGTATTGCTTGTCATGCTGCTGACGGATCTGGTACTGATGCCAATACTGGTCCAGCGTTATGGGGGGGAAATTCCTTTAATGATGGAGCTGGCATGGCGCGTATGTCGAAGATGGCAGGTTATATTCAAAATAATATGCCGATAGGTGCGGCGGGTACTTTAACTGACCAGGAAGCTTCTGATTTAGCTGCCTTTATTTTATCGCAAGATCGTCCAGAATGGGCAAACCATGATAAAGACTGGCCAAAAGGCGGACGTCCAAATGACATTATGGATAAAGAAAAACGTGAACAAATTAAAAACGGTACGATTGATTGGGAAAAAGTACTGTCAACAAATTAACAATAAGGGATGCTGTTAAACAGCATTCCTTATTGTGTTGTAAAACAAAACCATCCATAGAATTTTTGCGAAAGGTGAAAATGGATTTCCGTTGCAGGCTACTTGCTTTCCTGTGGGCGAGCGCCGAGCCGCTTCCTCTTTTAGAGGCTCGCCTGTCTCGCTATCCCACGGGAGTCAAGTAGCCTTCCACTCCAACCCATAAATTTAGTAAAGGTTTTCCAATAAAGTGAAGGGTATTCACTACTCTTTATGGAGAGATGTTGTCACTCATCACTTCTCTATATTGAAAATAGGAGCCTTTCCTTTCTCTAATCAGACAAATAATGGGTTAATTTGTTCACTACGGCTCGTATGAAAGATAAGGAAAAGACACTTTTGCACATGGTTGATTGGAGTGGAGCCAGCGTCACAGATGAGACCTTGGAGCGAATGCAGTGAGTGAAGCGGCTCATCGGACGCCCCCCTTTGGAAAGGACACTGACGGAACGGAAATCAACCCCTTACCTTTCAAAATAGCTGCTTCTCCCATTGACATCACCGCATCCCTTTTAGATTAGTTAAAGTTATAGGTAGTTACAATTTTTTCCCTGTTAGTTGTTATATCTGTAAAGTATTCATATAAGCAAATACCAAGGAATGATCCACTGACATTCATGACATTAGAATAGCCATTATTTTGTAGAGTCATAACCGCGTTATAACTTCGTTGACCAGATCGGCAATGTACATAAACAGGCTGATCCTTTGGTATCTCATTCATTCGTTCTCGAAGTTCGCTTAAAGGTATATGGTGGGCGCCAATGAGATGACCAGATTCGAATTCGTTCTTTTCACGTACATCTAAGAAAAAGGCTTGCTTTTCAATGAGTGGCCTAACTTCATCCACTTTTATTTGTTTGAAGTTCCCGTGTAATTGGTTTTGTGCTACAAGTGCTGCCAAATTTACAATATCACGTGCAGTGCTAAACATTGGAGAATAGGATAATTCTAGTTCCTTCAAATCTTCTAAAGTACCGCCCATTGTGATAAGAGTGGCTATAACGTCTATTCGTTTATCTGCATTCCCTTTACCAACCGCCTGTGCACCAAGAACCTTTCCAGTTGGTGTTTCGTAAATGAGTTTAAAGTGAAGCGGATTACTATTTGGCATTAATCCTACTTTGTCTGGTGCAATTAAATAAACACTTTTTGCTTGAAAGCCATTTGCTAGAGCTGTTTTTTCGTTCAAACCTGTTGCAGCACATACAAGGTCGAAGATTTGTACGCTCGAAGAACCAATAACCCCTTTGTTATGCTGTGGGATACTATACATATGGTTAGCTGCGGCGCGTGCTTGTCGTTGAGCAGGACCAGCTAAAGCTAGACGCGTTTGTTTATGAGTAAGCTGATGGAATACTTCAATAGCATCTCCTACAGCATAGATGGAAGGGTCAGATGTCACATAATTAGCGTCCACTCGGATACCCCCTAGTTCACCAATAGCTAGCCCAGCTTCTTTAGCTAATTTGGTTTCAGGGCGAACACCAATGGCTAATACAACTGCTTGTGCTTTTAATTGCTTGCCTGAATTTAATACCACATAATCGGGTGCAACTTGTGCGAGGCCGTCGTTCACAATGACTTGAACCCCTTTGTCAGCCATTTCCTTGTGTAATATTTGAGCCATGTCATAATCGAACGGTGCCATAATTTGTTGACCGAATTCGACTAGTGATACATTAAAGCCTGCAAGCTTTAGATTTTCTGCTACCTCTACACCAATGAAGCCTCCGCCAATTACAGCAATATCTTGCACATTATCCGTTTGTAGATAACGGTTTAAACGGTCAATATCCACCACATTTCGAATAGTAAAGACATGTTCAGAATGAATACCTTCTAAGTTTGGAACGATAGGACTTGCACCAGGCGACAGAACTAACGTATCGTAACTTTCCTCATAATCAACACCAGTTTTCAAATCCGTAATCGTGACAGTTTTTTGCATGCGGTTAATACGTATAACTTCTTGTTGAACACGAGCTTCAATATTGTATTTTGTTTGAAAGGCTTGAGGTGTCATTAAGATTAATTTATCGCTATTTTCAACAATCCCGCTCAAGTGGAACGGTAGGGAACAATTAGAGAAAGAAACATTCGGACCTTTCTCAAACATAATAATTTCTGCTTTTTCATCAAGACGACGTATACGTGCCGCTGTTGATGCACCACCTGCAACGCCACCAACTACTATAAATTTTTTACTCAAAGTAAACACTCCTTTTCAAAATACATATTAGGGTATTTAGATGCTATTAAATAAGGGTTTAATTTCTAATGATTGATTATTTATATAGGATGAATACTACAAATCAATAATATACCTATAAGGGTATATTATCAAGTAGTACATATTATAAAATTTCAGAGATATTCCTTGTGAAAGAAAGTTAGGGCATAAATTTGCTATACTAGCGGTAGTAGGAATTGGAAATGACACAGGGGGTGACACTGTTGATTTTTTTGAAATTTTTAATTCAAATCCTCATTGTATCGGGTTTGATTTATATTGTGAGCGGACGATTAATTGGTTCAAATATTAATTTTGTTCGCAGAGTGCTATCGGTCGTCATTAGTGTGACACTAACCTCTTTTGTTTACTGGTATTCTTATTTACGCCATACAGATTTTTTGTCTGAAACAATGATGCAGACAGTGACAGAGGTTAGCACACTTATTTGGATTGGTAGTATGCTACTTATCTCGATGTTGCTTTATTTGGTTTTTGAGTTATTTGATCCAAGCGGTATTACGGCTGGAGATCGTCGTAACGGTCAAAAGTCCTTGCTATTGCGTCTGCGAAGCTATTGGCGACAGCAGAAACGTTTGCGACAGGTGTTAAAAATTGCTGTTACAAACGGTGTTGTGCAAACAATTAAATATGCAAGGCAGCGGGAAAATGAAAAAGAGCTTGCGATTGCACTACGAGCAACTTTAGAGCAGTGTGGTGGGATTTTTATTAAATTTGGACAGGTCCTCTCTACACGTAAAGAATTATTTTCACCTATTTTTATTGATGAGTTAGAAAGATTGCAACATAGTGTGAAGCCTTTACCAGCAGAGCAAGTTACACAAATTTTAGAGGGTTCACTTCCACAACCTATGGATGAAATCTTTAGTCATTTTCAAATGGAGCCCATTGCAGCAGCGTCAATTGGCCAAGTGCATAAGGCACGACTCAAAAATTATGAAGAGGTTGTCGTCAAGCTATTGCGCCCAGAAGTAAAAGGGATTATGCGTGATGATCTTGAAATTTTAGAGGAATTTGCTAATTGGCTTTCAACAAAATCGACTTGGGCAGAGTCATTAGGCTTTCGGGAGTTAGCGGGTGGGTTTGCCGATGGACTACGTGAGGAAATTCATTTAGATATTGAAGTGCGTAACACATTACAGGTAAAGAATGCGCTAGCCAAAAGTGATTATAAGGTGCGAATTCCTAAAATTTATACAGCGTATAGTAATGAGAATATCATTGTGATGGAATATATTCGTGGACAAAGTGTGGCGGATGGGGCATCAGAATTCAAACGTTTATCTATTGATCGTAGGCACTTTGCCAAAACGGTATTATATTCTTTCTTTGAGCAAATGCTATTCTCAGGTATTTTTCATGCAGACCCACATCCAGGTAATATTCATATCGATGAATCGGATGGCACACCCGTTTTGCTCGATTTTGGAGCCGTTGGACGATTAGGAGCTACACAGCAAGAAGGCTTAAAGCTATTTTTGATGGGCATTCAGCTTAATGATTCAAGCGTGTTATATGATGGCCTAACATTATTAGTGGAAAATGCTGATCATGCAGAACGCGCAAGAATGGAGCAGGCCATCGATCAAATTTTATTAAAAATCTCCTATGTTGATCGCATACCAACTGAAGAATTGATCCATGCGCTCTTTACAGTGGTAAGAGATTTTGGACTTGCATTTTATCCTGCTGTAGGATTGGCTCTCCGGTCCTTGGTGACGCTAGATGGCACATTACGGGTCATTGATCAACGTTTCGATATATTTACAGAGGCAAAGGATTTTTCTGCTACATATATGCGTGCGTCTTTCCTAAAGCCATTTAAAGAACCGATGGCAACAAAAGAGCGACTGCAGGAGGAACTATCCATGCTGATTCCCACTTTGCGAAAAATGCCAAGAAGGGTAGATCAACTCATTCAACGGGTTGAAAGTGGGAAAATCATTTTACATCATGATATATTCTCGGATGAACATAATGCACGTTTTATCACACATCTGTTTTCTCGATTTGTTCTGCTTCTAGTAGGGATAACATTTGGCATTATATCTGTCGCTCTTTTAGCCATCTCACAATTTATTCATGATTCGTATGCGGTATATTTAAACACAGCCGCTTATTTAGGTTTATTTTTATGTGCAATTTTGTTAGTGAGATTATCTATACAAGCACTGAGATCGATGAAGCAGTAGGTAGGGATTGATTCCCTACCTCATGTTGTTGAAAAAGGTGATGTCAACGGCAGAGACGGGTGGGGGGGTTCCGCCAGCGCCTTTTCCATGGGGCGTCTTATGAGCCGCTTTACTCACTGCGTTCGCTCTAATCAACCATGTTCAAAAGTGTCTTTTCCTTATCTTTCATACGAGCCGTAGTAAACAAATTAGCCCATTATTTGTCTTCTTAGAGAAAGGAGAGGCCCTTATTTTCAATGTGGAGAAGTGCTGAGTGACAACACCCCTCCATAAAGAGTAGTGAATACCCTTCACTTTATTGGAAAATCTTAACTAAAAAGAAACATTTTTATGGGAAGGCTACTTGACTCCCGTGGGATAGCGAGTCAGGCGAGCCCCTGCACAGAGCGATAGCGGAGGAAGCGGCTCGGCGCTCGCCCACAGGAAAGCAAGTAGCCTGCAACGGAAATCCATTTTCACTTTTCGCGAAAATTCTATTGGTGGTTTTTTTTCAAACATTAGTAGGTAGGGATTGATTCCCTACCTTTTTCATTGAAATATTTGAATAAAATATTACAAAAACATTACAAAGTGATGTGTAGGTCTAATGTTGAATCAGCTAATATCGACATTAGATAGAATAAATTAGGCGTTTTGTAGAATAAAGTAGTTTTCTTGCGAATATTACAGAAATATTTCGAGTTTTACTAATGTATTAAATAGACATGAAATAGTATAAAAGTTATGCCGAAAATGCTAAACTTTAAAAGGCTAAAATAAATATAAGAACATTTGATTAAAATAGAATCGTTCAAGTGATTACATAGAATATCTAGAGCGAAATTGACAGATGAAGGGGAATGAAAATCAGTGGGTAAGCGCAATAAATGGCGTAAGTCGATGGTGCTAGCATTAGCACTAGCTGGCGGCTTATTATTTAATACAATTCAACCAACAGAAGTACATGCCGAAGAAACTTCTCAACAAATGATTGAGAAAAAGGCTGAAATTGATGCACAAGTTAAAAAATTACAAGAAGAATTAACAAAGTTACAACAAGAGATCGACGCAAAGGTGAAAGTATTTAAACAGGTGCAAGCTGATATTAAAGAAGTGGATGCTAGTATTGTTGAAACACAAAAACGTATCGAGCAACGTTCTAAAATTTTAAGTGAGCGTATGGCTGCATACCAAGCACAAGATAATACTGTAGGCGTTTATTTAAATGTCGTTCTTGAAGCAAAAAGCTTTGCCGATTTAATGGATCGTGTCGTAGCGGTCAAAACATTAATGGATGCTGACCAAGAATTGGTAGATCAACAGGAAGCAGATAAAGCAAGCTTAGAGCAACAAAAAGCTACATTAGATGAAAAACAAAAAGAGCTTCAAAAGCAATTCCAAGAGCTTCAACAAAAGGAAAGCGAAATGGAAGTGAAAAAGGCTGAAAATGAAGCGAAATCACTTGCATTAAAAGCTCAAATTGCAACGAAACAAGAAGAAGAACGTTTAGAGGCAGAGCGTAAAGCAGCTGAAGAAGAAGCAGCCCGTTTACGTGCACTACAAGCAGCAACTCCAGTTGTACAAGCAACTCAAAATAATGATGGCGGCGTGCCACAAAAAATTGTTATGGGCTCAGGAGCTGGTACGGCTTCTTCAGGAGATGCTATTTCAACAGCTAAACAATTCCTAGGACGTCCATATGTCTGGGGTGGTAGTAACCCATCGACAGGCTTTGACTGTTCAGGTCTTGTACAGTGGTCATACAAACAAGCAGGTGTTTCTTTACCACGTACAGCATCACAGCAGTATTTAGCAACTCAACGTATCTCAGCAAGTGAAGCACGTGTTGGAGACTTAGTATTCTTCAGCTATGGTTCTGGTGTAGCTCACGTAGGTATTTACTTAGGGAACAACACAATGATCGATGCTCAAAACAATGGTATCGTAATTGAATCACTTGATTGGTGGAATCAATACTTAGTAGGCTTTGGTCGTATTCAATAAGCCTCTATATTTAATAGACGATTGACATGATGAAAAGGTCATCTTTGTAGAGAAAAAATATACAAAGATGACCTTTTTTATTTTGCTTTAGTGTTCATCTACCTCCTTTGTCGAGGAGAGATGAACACTTATTTTGCATCTCCAGTGGTTTAAGAGGAGCATTAGAGGTAAGCTCGAAGCGTAATGACTTTGCATTAAATTTTAAAATTTAGCTTAATGACACCTGTCTCTTTTAAGGCAATAAAGAAAATGATAACAAATGGGCCAACGAGTAAACCGATGATACCAAATAACTGTAGACCAATGAACATGGCAATTAATGTTGGCAAAGTGGATAAGCCAATGTGGTCGCCCATTAGTTTAGGCTCGACGACACGACGAATAATAAGTAAAATAGCAGCTAAGATGAATAATTTTACAGCGATAGCTGTGTTTCCCATTAATAGATGGTATAGTCCCCATGGGGCTAATATAATAATGGACCCTAGGAAAGGAACGATATCTATTAACCAAATAATAATGGTCATCGTAACTGCATATTTCGGTTGGATTAATAGTAATCCAATAAGTGTGACGCCACCTATGATAAAGCTTACAAATAAGTGTGCCTTCATATAACCGAATGTTGCATCTTTTAAACGATTTAAGATGATTTTTATTTTCTTTGCTGTGTTAGGCTTTAAATATTTATAAGTGATTTCCTTTAATTTGGGCAAATCAAGCATAAATAGGAATAAAGCAATCATATAAACGAGAAGACTGATAAATAGGCTTGGAATCTCTGAAAAGAATGCTGAAACTTTGTTATAATTAAAGAAGCTTAAAAAGGATTCTTCAACTTTCTTTATGAAATCCATAGTGGTTTTTTGAAGCGAAGCACTTACTTCAGGTGGAAAGTCCTCTGTGTATTTAGAAATATTTTCTTGCATATGAAGCCACATATCTGATAGCTTGGAAATATAATAGGGAGCTTGCTTTGACAATATAATTATTTGCGACATAATTTGTGTAATGGATATATAGCAAATAATAGAGATAACAATAACACTCACTATGTATATAAAAGCAACTACAATTTTCCTTGACATTTTCCATCGCCTTTTAAAGAACATAACAATGGGTTCTAAGAAAAATGCACTGACACCAGCAAGTATTATAGGCATGGATACAGGGATTACAAAATAGGCAGCTACAAGTAGAGAAAGAATCACAATCAATCGGAAAATCATTTTCCTAGCATTAAATTTATTCATAAACTCACCTTCTTTGAGAAAAAAATTAAGTTAAGTGTACCATAAATCAAATTTTATTACGTTCTGAAACAATAAAGGTAGGGATAAATTATGGAGAAAGAGATTTTGCAACTTTTTAATAATCTAACAGAGCATGACCGCGATATTGAATCTTACGAGGAACTAATAAAAATTCTGCAGGAACCCGTAGATTGGACATATGCAGTCTGGGAACAGCTTGTACAAGCACTTACATACAAAGATGGTCATGCACGTGCACGTGCTGCACAAATTTTATGCGCCTTAGCCGCAAAAAGTGACCCAGAAGAAAGGGTATTGGAGGATTTTTTAAAGATTTGGGCTGTGACTTATGATGAACGATCCGTTACAGCTCGAAATGCATTACAAGCTATTTGGAAAATTGGGCTAGCAGGTCAAGTACAAAGTGACTTAGTGGTGTCTTATTTAGCAAAGAGATTTCAAACTTGTTTAGATGAGAAGCATCCGACTCACATTCGCCATGATATTATTGTATCTTTTAAAAAGCTATATGACGAGACAAGTGACATAAAGTTATTAGACATTGCCCATCGTTTAATTAATGAAGAGCAGGACGTTAAATCTAAACAGAAGTATAAGTCAGCCATCCGTTCAACGTAACGAGATGGTGTTTTTTGTGCAAATTATTTGGTAAATTATTGAATAGTCAACTATAATAAATGAAAAAATAAAAGGGGTTAAGACATGAGCATTTATAATTATTTAGTACGAAAACCTAATGGTGAAATTTTATCCATGGAAACATATCGTGGAAAAACGATGCTAATTGTCAATACGGCGAATCAATGCCGATTTACATATCAATTTGATGACTTACAAAAAATGTATGATAAATATGGGAAAGATAATTTTGTCGTTCTAGGATTTCCTTGCGATCAATTTGGTCATCAAAATCCTGAAGATGGCGAGGAGACTACGCATCTTTGTAAAGTGAATTATGGCGTTACCTTCCCAATTTTTGAGCTTGTACAAGTAAATGGAGAGACTACCCACCCATTATTCAATTATTTAAAACATGAAGTGGATTTTCGAGAGTTTGGCAAGGCGAGCATGCAGGAAAAAATGCTTGCTGAGGCAATTGTTCAACTTGCCCCTAACTTTTTAGATGGTCGTAATATTCGCTGGAACTTTACAAAGTTTTTAGTAGATGCTAACGGCAAGACCGTTGCACGCTTTGAACCAACAGATTCACAACTTGATATTGAACAGGCAATTGAAACTATACTATAAAACAGTTTTGTTTATCTTATTCTTTAGAAATGGTGACGATCCATTCAAAGCACAGCTATTTTTTCCTATTAATATATGATAAACTGCTTTACAAGTGAATTATTCTTGCAGAATAAAGGTGCTAACAAGCATAATCGGGAATTCGGTGAAAAACCGAAGCTGTTTCCGCAACTGTAAGTACAGCTAGTATAAAGGTTTACCACTGTCTTAACAGAGATGGGAAGGTACTTTATCACACATTCGTTTTTTATGTAATGAACTGTACAAGCCAGGAGACCGACCTTTGTTTGAACGTATAAAAACTTCTCGGAAGCTAGGAGGATATACGGCAAATACATAGGCTATGTCATGTTAATTTGGCCATTATTATGTTATTTTCGTCGTTCCTTTGCGTAAAGGAGCGGCGTTTTTTTATGCAAGAATTTTCATAATGAAAAGTGGGGGGATCGCAAGTGAAAAAAGATGCACGTTATTCTTGTTATCCATTTATGCGTGAAAAAGCTTCGACGGTTGATTTTGAGATTCGAACAGACAGTCTGACTACGCATTTGGGAGTTGCTTTAGCTGCAGTTAAGAAAGAGGATGTACAAGCTGTTGTAGAAGATTTAATGATTATTTTACCTATGGCCTACCATGTCAATGGCTCGGTTCGTGGAAAACTAGCCGTAACAGAAGAGGATCTTGCTTGGCTAAGTGAGCGCTATGATTTTTATGTTCGTCATGTGAAGGAAGAGATACAAAACTTTGTCTTACCTCAAGGTACAGAGGCTGCCGCTGCTCTACATCTTTGCCGTAGTGAAGCAAAAAAATCATATCGTACATTACACAAAGTATCGGATGAACGAGAGGTTCCAGCTATTCTTTTTGATTATTTAGGCCTATTAGCCAATGTGTGCTTCGTTATGGCTGTCTTTATGAATCAACAAGCAGGGATAGCTGAAATACCATTTATTAGTAAATCATATCCGATGAAAAAGAAAAAGGAGAATAATAATGAAGAAATTATTTAATGTTCAATGGCTAACAGTACTCTTCCTTGCAATGATTTTAGCAGGTTGTGGTACTTCGGTAGATACTAAAAATAAAGACGCTTCACAGGATACACAACAAACAGAGCAAACAAACTACAAAGTGACAGATGATCGCGGTGTAGAAATAGAGTTTAAAGAAGTACCAAAAACAGTTGTATCATTGCAACCAAGTAATACAGAAATTTTATTTGCTCTAGGTGTTGGTGATAAAATCGTAGGAGCAACTGAGTATGATACTTACCCAGAGGAAGCACAGAAAATTGAACGGGTTTCTGATTCTGTGAATTTTAACAGTGAACGAATCATAGCGTTGAAGCCAGATGTTGTTATAGCTTATACGATTGGTGATAAGGAAGCAATGAAACCACTTGAAGATGCTGGAATCAAAGTGTTTGTTATTCAATCAGCAGCTACATTCGATGATGTTTATGGTGACATCGAACAGATCGCAGCTGTAATGGGTGTTGCAGATAAAGGAAATGAAGTAAACGAAGAGATTAAAGCGAAATTAGCTGACGTTAAAGCAAAGGTGAAGGAAGTAAAAGCACCGAAAAATGTTTATTTAGAAATTAGTCCTAAGCCCGATATTTATACAGCAGGCTCTGGTACTTTCCAGCAAGAAATACTAGATGCAGCCAATGTTAAGAATGTTTTTTCTGACTTGAGCAGCTGGGCACAAGTTTCTGAGGAAGATGTCATAGTGAAAAACCCAGATGTTATTTTAACGACAGTAAACTACACAGAGGATCCAATAGGTGAAATACTTACACGTGATGGATGGAATACAGTGACAGCAGTTCAAAATAAAGCAGTACAGACTCTTGATACAGATATCTCTAATCGACCTGGCCCACGTATTGGGGAAGCCGTAGAACTAGTAGCAAAGGCTGTCTATCCAGAGTTATTTAAATAAGAAACCATTCAAGGCTAGCTGTATACTGACAGCTAGCCATTTTTATGTGGGTTGTTATTTCCTAGTGTGAAAATTGGAATTAATTGAGTTAGTTCTATAAAATAAAAGTAAGAGTGCTCGATAATTTTAGGAGGTGTAGTAATTGGAACAGTTAGAGACAAAGATAATTCCATTTGAGGCAGTTTATAATTTTCGAGATATGGGGGGATATAGGACAAGGGATGGGCGCATTGTCAAGAACGGTTTATTTTACCGCTCAGCGGCTCTTGGGAAAATGACGTTGGCGGATAAAGAGCTATTTGAAACATTAGGGATTAAAACCATTTTTGATTATCGTGATAATAATGAGGCACACCATAATCCTAACCCTATGTTCTCACACGCTCAATATATTCAAATACCAGCGAAGGGCAATCATACATTTGAAATGCCTACAAATGCTGGTGGTAGAGATTTTTATAAAGCAGTAAGCCCCGAAATGTTCCGAGATTTTTATGCACAGATGCCGTTTAATAATCCTTCTTTTAAAGAGTTAATGAAAACCATACAAAATCCTGACAATTTGGGTCTTGTCCACCATTGTGCAGTTGGTAAGGATCGCACAGGTATAGGGGGAGCTCTTATTTTGCTAGCCTTAGATGTACCTGAGGAGACGATTATGGAAGACTATTTAAACACGAATATCCATTTACGTCCAATGGTAGACAGAATGGCACAGGCTATTCAACATCAATATAATGAGCAAGAATTACAGCAATTCTATGCATTAATGTCTGCTCGAGAAGACTATTTACAAGCAGCATTGGATGCTATGGATTACCATTATGGCTCAAAGACTAAGTTTTTAGAGCAGGAGTTTGGCCTAACTATTGCTAGACGAGAGCAATTGCAAGCTTATTGCTTAACATAACAATGACCCCTTTCACATATCTGTGTGAGAGGGATTTTTTATGTGGAAGCGCTGTCTTCCTATAAACCTCTTTACAGTCTGAAAATTTATGATAAGATACAATAGATTTTTAAGAAAAATATAGGAGAAGTGAAAGTATTGGCAGAGACAATGAAAGAGACAAATAAGTTAAGTCTATTCCATTTAACATGGCCTATTTTCTTAGAAGTATTTCTATTTATGTTAATGGGATTAGCCGATACTTTTATGCTCAGTGCTTTATCAGATAATGCTGTATCCGGAGTAGGTGCAGCCAATCAATATATCCATATTGCGATCTTGATTCTTGAAGTGGTAGGGAATGGTGCATCCATTGTCGTTTCACAGTATTTAGGTTCAAGACGTTTTTTTGAAGCAGCGAAAATATCGGCTTTAGCTGTCACAATGAATTTGGTTGTTGGACTGTTAATGAGTATTCTATTTTTCTTCTTTGCAAAACATTTAATGACTATGATGAACTTGCAGGGAGAAGTACTTCACTATGCACAAAGTTATTTAGTTATCATCGGGAGTTTTATTTTTCTACAGGCTATTATTAATGCACTTGCTGCAATTATTCGTGTACATGGTTGGACGAAGCAAACGATGTATGTATCACTTGGCATGAATATCTTGCATGTTGTGCTAAACTATGGTCTGATTTTTGGGAATTTAGGTTTACCAGAGCTTGGTGTAAAAGGAGCGGCTATTTCTTCGGTCATTAGTCGAGGATTAGCTGTACTAGTGTTTTTCTGGTTGCTCTATCAAGTGATGGAAGTACGCGTGAAGCTACACTATTATTTTGATTATTCTAAGGAATATGTAAGGAAAATATTAAACATTGGTTTACCTTCTGCCTTTGAACAGGTACTTTATCAGTTTTGTCAGATTGTCTTTTTATATTATGCGACATATTTAGGAGCAGAAACACTGGCAGCACGACAATATGCTATGAATATTTCGATGTTTACGTATTTATTTGCGATTGCCATTGGTACAGGAACAGCTATTATTATCGGACGTCATGTGGGGGCAGGGAAGAAGGATGAGGCATACCATCAACTATGGATAAGTGTCCGTGCGGCATTTGTTTTTACGATTATTATGGTTGCAGTCGTTACGATTTTCCGCAAACCACTCATGCATGTTTTTACCGATAATCCAGATGTCATTACTATTGGAGCATCCGTGTTAGCCCTCAGTATTTTGCTAGAGACTGGCCGTACAATGAATATCGTTGTCATTAACTCTTTACGTGCTTCTGGAGATGCCAGATTTCCTGTGAAGATTGGTTTTCTATCGATGGTTTGTATGAGTCTTCCGCTTGGTTATTTATTTGTATTTATATTGGATTGGGGCTTGGTTGGAATATGGCTAGCTATTTCAGCAGATGAATGGGTACGTGCAATTATCGTATACTTTAGATGGAAAAGCCGTAAATGGGAGCGATTTGCCCTCGTTTCACCGAATGAACAGAAGGAGGCATAGAAATGGGAGCATTATCTAAACGTGCGATAGCGGCAGCATTAATGGAGCAATCTATCACACTATTTGCTTGTCCTGTATGTCAGCAATCGATGCATGTCTATGAGCAGGGAAGATTGGTTTGTCCTGCTAACCATTCTTTTGATATAGCTAAGCAGGGCTATGTCAACATGCTGACACATAGCGCTGCTTCTAAATATAGCAAAAGTCTTTTTGAATCTCGTAAGGCAGTGATTGATAGTGGGATTTATGATGCTGTAGAAGAAAAAATTAGTAAGCTTATAGCCTCTGCAAAAACAGTGCTTGATACTGGCTGTGGAGAAGGATCACATTTAGCTCGTATTATGACAGACATAGACAATGGCATCGGTGTTGGTATCGATATAGCAAAAGAGGGCATATTGGCAGCAACACGTCATTATCCACAACAAATTTGGTGTGTAGGTGATTTAGCCAAAAGTCCATTTGCGCAAGAAAGCTTTGATGCAATATTAAATATTTTATCGCCCGCAAATTATGAGGAATTTAAGCGTCTTCTTGCCCCAGATGGCTGTCTTGTAAAGGTTGTACCACAAAGCGGCTATTTACAGGAACTGCGTGCCCAATTATATGCAGATTCGAGCAAGGAAACATACTCTAATGAACAAATTGTTGCCCGTTTTAAAGATAGCTTTAGTGAAGTTATAGTAGAACGTGTAACCTATACTTTACCGCTTGCAGAAGAGCTTGTGCCGGCGTTATTAGAGATGACACCGATGGGCTGGCATAAAAAAGAGGAAACGGCCATTGTATTAAATGAAATTACGATTGATGTAGATCTATTAGTAGGGAAAGTTTAAGAGGGCCACCTGCAATTGCAGTATACTGGTCTTTTCGATTACAATGGGAATAACTATTGAATAAGGTAGGAATGTAACAGTGTATAAATTAGCAGCTAATGTTGTCAAAGTAATATTAAAATTAATGGGTTCAAAGGCTCGTGTATATGGAGAAGAAAACTTGCCAAAAGATGGTGGGTATATTATAGCTTGTACACATACAGGCTACGTTGATATTTTAAACCTTGGTGTAGCCATGTACCCTCGTGAAATTCACTTTATGGCGAAGAAGCAATTATTTGAAATGAAAGGGCTTGGCTGGCTTATTGAGCGTTTAAATGCCTTTCCGGTGGATCGTGATAATCCTGGACCAAGCGTGATTAAAATTCCTTCACAGTTATTGAAAGAAGGTAAAATTGTAGGGATTTTTCCCTCTGGTACTCGTAGCTCAGAAGGAACGGATTTGAAGCAAGGAGCGATTACGATTGCACAGCTAGCAAAGGCGCAAATTGTTCCAGCTGCATATGTTGGCGCGCGTAATGCTGGCGATGTAATGAAGCGTGGCAAAGGCTACTTAATCTATGGTGAGCCATTTTATGTAACAGGGAAAGGGAAAGAAGGTCGTGAGCAATTTACACAACATCTTGAACATGAGCTAATTTCTTTAACGGAAGAATTACAAAAACGTATTGCAGTCAAATAAAGAGAAGCGGCACTCAGAGTCACATAGATTTTGAGTGCTTTGTTGTAGGAGGAGAAACATGATTCGAGTACTTTTCGTTTGCTTAGGTAATATTTGTCGCTCTCCCATGGCAGAAGCCGTCATGCGAGAGTTAGTAGAAAAAGAGCATTTAGGAGATAAAATTGAAGTGGATTCTGCTGCCACAAGTTCATGGCATATTGGTGAACCTCCACATCAAGGTACATTGGATAAGCTTAGAGAAAATGGTATTTCCACAACAGGCATGCAAGGTCGACAATTACAAAGGGCTGATTTTGAAAAATTCGCTTATATTATCGGTATGGATGAAAGCAATATTCGCAATATCCGAACGATGCTAGGCGATCCGCGCTCACCAAAGATTTTTCGTTTTCTAGATTTAACGGAACATCGCAAAGACGTCCCTGATCCATATTATACGGGTGATTTTCAAGAAACCTATGATTTAGTGCAAGAAGGCTGTCAGGCATTACTAGCAAAAATAAAACAAGAGCTGTTGTAAAGTGACACTAAAAAACGAAAATTTTAACAGCTATTTCTTCAGAAAATATTAGCTTAAACATTGGTATATATAGCTTTGTAAGCATCATTGTGTTATTATTTGCAGAGTAAAGATACGATAAGTATTTAATTACCATTTACAGATGTGCAACTGCGTGTCTATCATTTTTATAAACTTATATTTGAAAGAGAGTGGAAACAATGGGTCGTAAGTGGAACAACATTAAAGAAAAGAAAGCGTCTAAAGATCAAAGCACAAGCCGTATTAATGCAAAATTCGGGCGAGAAATTTATGTGGCAGCTAAATCAGGCGAACCAGATCCAGAGTCAAACCGTGCACTTAAAGTAGTGCTCGAACGCGCAAAAACATACAGTGTTCCAAAACATATTATAGAAAAAGCCATCGATAAAGCAAAAGGTGGCGGCGATGAAAACTTTGATGAATTACGTTATGAAGGCTTTGGACCAGCCGGCACAATGATTATTGTGGATGCTTTAACAAACAATGTGAATCGTACAGCATCAGATGTTCGTGCGGCATTTGGTAAAAATAACGGGAACATGGGTGTCAGTGGATCTGTCGCTTATATGTTCGATTCAACTGCAGTTATTGGCTTAGAAGGTAAAACGGCTGATGAAGTACTTGAAATTTTAATGGAAGCAGATCTTGATGCTCGCGATATTTTAGAAGAGGATGACGCGGTTATTATTTATGCGGAGCCAGATCAATTCTTTGCGACACAAGAAGCGTTAAAGGCTGCAGGGGTTGCAGAATTTACAGTAGCAGAGCTTTCTATGCTACCTCAAACAGAAGTTGCCTTAACTGGCGATGATGTAGCTAAGTTTGAAAAACTAATCGATGCATTAGAAGATTTAGAGGATGTACAAAATGTCTTCCACAATGCAGATTTGGGCGAATAAATCGATAAATGAAGTGAGTAAACCAGTAGCAAATTAGCTACTGGTTTTTAATTAGGGAGGAAAACGATGCAGAGTATTTTAGCCATTAGTTTATTTTTAGTCACATTATTTTTTGTCATAGTGCAACCACGTAAACTATCTATCGGCTGGTCAGCCTGTATAGGGGCGGCGATTGCCTTACTAATGGGTGTAGTTACCTGGCATGATGTGTTAGCAGTAACTGGAATTGTTTGGAATGCGACGTTATCATTTATTGGCATTATTTTAATTTCGCTAATCTTAGATGAAATTGGTTTTTTCGAATGGGCAGCTCTGCACATGGCACGACTTGCGAAGGGAAGCGGAATTCGGTTATTTGTTTATATTGCTTGCCTAGGGGCAGTTGTGTCGGCCCTATTTGCTAATGATGGAGCGGCTTTAATACTCACTCCCATTGTGTTAGCAATGGTAAGAAAACTGAATTTAACTGAAAAAATGATTTTTCCGTTTATCATGGCAAGTGGTTTTATAGCAGATACAACTTCCTTACCATTTGTAATAAGTAATTTAACTAATATTGTATCAGCTGATTTTTTTGAAATCGGCTTTATAGAGTATGCAATTCATATGGTTGTACCGAATTTCTTTTCTTTAGTGGCCAGTATTGTTGTACTGTATATTGTTTTTCGACGGTCCATTCCACAGCATTATTCTCTTGAGGCGGTTGAGCATCCAAAGCAGGCAATTCGAGATCCTCGCTTATTTTCGATAGCTTGGTATGTGATCGCCATCCTATTAGTAGGGTTCGTGGTCGGTGAAGTTCTACACATTCCTGTATCCTTCGTTTTATGCGGTGTTGCTTCTATTTTCTTATCGCTTGCACAGCGTAGTAAGGTTGTAGATACGAAGAGGGTCATAAAAGGAGCGCCGTGGAATATAGTGTTCTTTTCCATTGGTATGTATGTGGTGGTCTATGGATTAAAAAATGTAGGGATGACAGGATTGCTAGCCAGTTTACTAGAGCAAGCGGTACAGCATGGTTTTGTAGTGGCAACCATGACGATGGGATTTGTTGCGGCAATTTTGTCTGCAGTGATGAATAATTTACCTACTGTTATGATTGATGCCTTAGCCATTTCTGAAACAAGTGCAACTGGTATGATGAAGGAAGGGCTCATTTATGCAAATGTTATTGGCACAAATTTAGGTCCGAAAATGACACCGATTGGCTCACTTGCGACATTATTATGGCTTCATATATTGGCTCAAAAGGGCATTAAAATTAGCTGGGGACAGTATTTTAGAATCGGCATCATTCTTACAATTCCAACACTGCTCGCTACTTTACTAGCATTAGTTTTTTGGATAAGTATAATAGCATAGTTATATTGTCGAAATAGTGAAATAAATAGTACAATAAGTAATAGTAAGATATTAATATATCAGCGTATTAAAGGAGGAAAGTATGCGAGCGACAGGTAAATTAAGTAATAAAATTGTGCTAATGTCATTTGTTATGCTATTAGCTTTGTTAGCCTTTTTCATTGTAACAACGATATATACAGCGAAATCATCTGTTAATAAAACAATGGGAACACAGGCAGTTGCAGTTGCTGAGAATATTGCAAAACGTTTGAACGCAGATGAATATGAACAACTCTCACAGGACCCAAAGGAATCTGAATTATATTGGCAGCTAAGGCAAGAACTCAATGAATTGCGTGAAATAAATGGGGTTCTGTATGCCTATACTTTCGCAGTCCCAAAGGAAGATAAAAAGGTTCGATTTTTAGTGGATGGTATGCCAGTAGATGATCAAGAAAATGCTGGCGTTATAGGAGATGAATCTGCTTCCACCTATTATAAAGATTTAAAAAAGGTAATGGATACGGGGAACTACTACTCCGATATTTTACATAGCGATTTTGGCGATTATTTATCAGGTACTGTGCCATTGAAAGATGCCTCAGGAAATATTGTTGCCTTTGTAGGGGTAGATATAGAGGCAACAGAGGTAAGTGGTGTGACAAATGCTGTGCTAACAGCCATTTTACCTGCTTTAATTGTCGTTATATTAGCTTTAATAGGACTTGTTATGTTTATTATGTATCGTTATATCAATCGAGCGTTGAAGCCTTTAACAAATTTAGGTGTTGCCGCACAAAACTTTGCACAAGGAGATATTGCTAAGGCATCTATGGCAGTAGAGGAAATTCAATTGACAGGAGAAAATGAGATTACTATTTTTGCTCAATCCTTTAAGGAGTCTCTACAAAGATTAAAAGAAACATTCCACACGATTCAACAACGAACATTAGCTTTACAAAGTGTCGTTCAAAAGATTGATGAGACAACTCATCATGTGGAAACATCAAACGCTCAAATTGCGGATCGTATTATCGAAATTGCTGCGGGGAGTGAGCAGCAGCAGCAAAACAATCAAGAGGTTGTCTTAACGATGAACGAAATGTCGATTGGTATTCAACGTCTAGCTGATACTACGTCTGAAATTGCCGAGTCATCTTCAGCTATGACGGGTCTAGTTGAAACAAGTGTTGGTCATTCACAAGAAGTTGTATCACAAATTCAAAATGTAGAAGCCTCCGTTTTACGTACAGCTAATCATGTCGAGGAGATGGGCGAGAAGTTCCGTTCTATTGAAGAGATGGTGACGATCATTACGAGTATTGCCGATCAAACAAACTTACTTGCTTTGAATGCGGCGATTGAAGCAGCGAGGGCTGGGGAAGCAGGTAAAGGATTTGCGGTTGTGGCGGACGAAGTACGTAAACTTGCAGAGATGTCTAAATCATCAGCTGACGAAATACACATGCATTTAGAAAGCTTTAAGAAAATAACAGATCGAGCATTGCAAGAGATGTCGAGCAGTACAGTAGACGTACAAGCAGGCAATAAAGCGGTGCAATATATTGGTGTAAGCTTAGAGCAAATATTGCAATCAGTCATTGAGGTAAATAACAAAATTCAAGATGATTCAGCTGTGATCGAGGAAATGTCAGCTGGCTCTGAGGAAATATTAGCTACTATAGAGCAAATGAATGATATTGCGAAGCATAGTGTGCTAGGAACAAAGGAAGTTGCAACTTCCTCTGACTTACAAGTAGCAATGGTTTCGGAATTAAATGAAGTTGTAACCATTTTAGATCAGACATCTAAAGAAGTTATCGATACGATTAATACATTCAAATTATGATGACCTTGAAACTATTTTTCTATAAGCATAGGTCTTGTAGAAAAATAGTTTTTTAATAGGAGATAGTAGTGTGTAAATGTCTAAATAAACCATATTAAGGGAAATTAGAAAATAATTTGTGTTTTACCCATTGTGAAAACTTTCAAACCATAACATAATATAAAGTAATATTTGTTGAACGAAATAGGGGGGCTAAAGTATGAGGTTTTTACGTTCAATACAGGGGAAATTGATTATTATTTCATTAGCAATACTGATTATTCCAAGTTTAATAATTGGTATAGTTAGCTACGGTAAGGCTAAGAATGGCATGGAGGAAATTGGTGAGCAAGTACTTTACAATAGCGTAGAATCAGCTTTGCAAATAATTGAGCTTGCCAATGAGAGTGTTGAAAAAGGTGACATTCCTTTAGAAGTTGCACAGGAGCGAGTACGTGAGGCGTTTCTTGGACCTAAAGATAGCGAAGGGAAACGCCCTATTAATTATCCTGGTGATTTAGGAGAATATGGCTATATTTATGTATTGGATGATAAGGGGACATTAACAACACATCCAACGCGAGAAGGGGATAATCTTTGGAATGACCAGGATAGTAGCGGAAATTATTTTATTCGGGAAGTGACTGAAAAAGCTCTTGCTGGTGGTGGTTTTACAGTATATGAATTTGAGCTACCAGGTCAGGATGTCTTAGCAGATAAAATTATTTATTCGGAGAAAGATCCACATTGGGGATGGGTAATCGCATCAGGTACATATATGCAAGATTTTAACGAAGGGGCAAATTCTTTATTGTTAGTGATTGGTGTGACATTAGTGGGTGCGATTATTATCGGGACAATCGTAGTCATTTTAGTATCTAGACATCTGGCATTACCAGTTAAAAAATTATCGATGCGTGTGCGAGAAGTAGCGCAAGGGAATTTAACTGTAGAGATTGAGCATTTACAGCGTTCAGATGAAATTGGACAATTAAATGAGGGCTTTAATGAAATGGTAAATCAACTCAAAACGCTTATTTCAGATGTGGAGGAAGCGATTGTAGAAATACAATCGACATCAGCGAACCTAACAGCAGTGGCTGAAGAGACGGATGCCTATGGTGACGAAATCGTCAAAGCCATCAATGAAGTATCTAAAGGTGCAGTCAAGCAAGCATCAGATGCGGAGGATACAAATCGAACAGCTATTGAGTTTGCTCAGCAAATTGAAGGATTGCACGATAAAAATGATTTAATGTTGGATGCATCACAGCATATGAAAAAATCAAATGAAGAAGGTCTCGTTAATCTAGATAGTTTAAAAGAGACATCACAGGAATCTTTCGATATTATTCAGAACATTCAATCTGTTTTTGGCAGTTTAATAGTCAAAGTGCATGAAATTGAAGGTATTGTAGAGACAATTACGCAAATTTCCGACCAAACAAACCTACTGGCTCTTAATGCCTCTATTGAAGCCGCAAGAGCGGGAGAACATGGTAAAGGATTTGCAGTTGTTGCAGAAGAAGTACGTAAGCTTGCGGATCAAACATCAGTCGCGACAGAGCTCGTCCGCACCACTATAAAGGGGATTGAAAGTGAAACGAAGTTAGTCAATGATGAGATGCAGAAAACGCATGCTATTGTGCATCAGCAAAATGATTCGGTTCAGGTGACAGCGTTATCTTTTAAAGAAATTAAATTGGCTGTTGAAAAAATAATAGCCATTATAGGAGATATGGCAGAGGGTGTAGAATATTTAAATAGCTCCAAGAATGTTATTATGCAGTCGATTGAAAGCATTGCAATGATTAGTGAAAAGAATGCTGCTGCATCTGAAGAGGTAACAGCGTCTGTAGATGAGCAGCAACGAGCAATCCAGCTTGTTAGTGAGTCTTCCAATGATCTAACTGATGAAATATCAGCCTTACAGGAGTCTATTAAACGCTTTATATTGAGATAATTATGCAGGATGCTTGGTCAACAAGCATCCCATGTTGTTGAAAAAAGGTAATGTCAACGGCATAATAAGCAATTTTGTAAGGCGAGGGGTTGATTTCCGTTCCGCCAGCGTCCTTTCCAGGGGGCGTCTGATGAGCCGCTTCACTCACTGCGTTCGCTCCAGGGTCTCCTCTGTGACGCTAAATCCCCTAGGAGTGACGCTGGCTCCACTCCAATCAGCCATTCTGCAAAAGTGTCTTTTCCTGAACAAAATAGCCCATTATTTATATTATAAGAGAGGATAGCCTCTTACTTTCAATGTGGAGAAGTGATGTGTGACAACACCCCTCCATAAAAGAGTAGTGAATACCTTCACTTTTTTATGGATTGGAGTGGAAGGCTACTTGACTCCCGTGGGATAGCGAGACAGGCGAGCCTCTAAACGGAGTGGTAGCGGAGGAAGCGGCTCGGCGCTCGCCCACAGGAAAGCAAGTAGCCTGCAACGGAGATCCTTTTTCACCTTTCACATAAATTCTATGGATGGTTTTGTTTTTCAACACTATGGGATGCTTGGTCAACAAGCATCCTTTTTTCTTTAGCTGCGTTAATAAAAGGTAAAGGAGGGGTGATTTGTGAAAAAATGGGTAATTGGAGGAAGTGTACTTCTAGTAAGCATTGGAATGGTTCTTTATATTTGGTTGGGAAAACAAATAGAGCAGGGTGTTGAACCAAGTGCAAAAGGCTCTGCTGACTATATGATTATACTAGGGGCAAAAGTAAAGGCGGGTGGTGTACCATCACTTTCATTAAAGAGTAGATTAGAGGTGGCAGTTCCATACTTAACAAAATACCCTCATGTTAAGGTCATTGTGTCAGGGGGGCAAGGACCTGATGAAGATCAAACAGAGGCATCTGTTATGCAAGAATATTTAGAACAGAACGGTATCAAGGCTACAAGGATTATCGTCGAGGACAAGTCTACGTCCACTTATGAAAATTTAGTATTTTCCAAAGAACTATTACCGAAAGATACAAAGAAAATCACCATCGTTTCAAATGACTTTCATTTGAAACGCGCCAAGTATTTAGCAGAAACTTTAGATTTCGAAGTGGATGTCGTCGCAGCCGAAACACCAAAGTCAGTAGAAGCTAAACTAAGATTGAGAGAAAGAGCCGCTTTATTAAAAACGTATATTGTTGGCTATTAAAGTACTTTCATTGAGGCGTAATCATTTCTAGTGCTTTCTCGTAAAAAACACCACTACAAAAATAGATAATTGTTTCTTAATAGGTTCCATTTGGCATATAATAGAAATATCACGGGGTATAGGACAGAAAGAGGGGACTTCAATGACAACGTTTAAAGATTATCAGTATAGCCGTCCAAATGTGGCAGCGATGAAAGAACAGCAATTAGCACTTATCGAGCAATTTAAACATGCACAATCAATAGATGAGCAAAGTGGTGTAATTGAGAAGCTAAATGCCATCAGTAATGACTTTGCGACAATGGCTAACTTAGTATACATTCGCGCTTCAATCGATACGAATGATGAATTTTATCAAGCAGAACGCGATTATTTCGATGAAGTAGGCCCAGAGCTAGAAGAAGTAACGACTGAATATTATAAAGCATTAATTGATTCACCATTCCGTGAGCAATTAGAAGAGAAGTGGGGTCAACAATTATTTGACCTTGCAAGCTATCAAATTAAGGGTTTTTCACCAGCAGTTATTGATTTAATGCAAAAAGAAAACAAGCTTGTTTCTGAGTATAATAAGCTTGTAGCTTCTGCACAAATTGACTTTAATGGGGAGACATTAACACTTGCTCAGCTTGGTCCGTTTGCAGAATCAACTGATCGAGAAACACGTAAGGCAGCAACTGATGCCCGTTTCGGTTTCTTTGCGAAGCATGAAGATGATTTCGATCGTTTATATGATGAGCTTGTAAAAGTACGTCATGAAATTGCGATTAAACTAGGCTATAACAACTATGTTGAGCTAGGATATGTTCGTATGAATCGTATTGATTATAATGCGGAAATGGTTCAAAAATTCCGTGATCAGGTTCGTGATTTAATTGTACCTGTGGCAACGAAGCTATATGAGCGTCAGGCAAAGCGTATTGGAATTGAAGATTTTAAATTCTATGATGAAGCATTCAACTTCTTATCAGGTAATGCTGCTCCAAAAGGAGATCCAGAGTGGATCGTGGCGAATGGTAAGAAAATGTATGAGGAATTATCACCTGAAACAGGAGAATTCTTCAATTTCATGATTGACCATGACTTAATGGACCTAGTAGCGAAGAAAGGGAAAGAGAGTGGTGGTTATTGTACATTTATTGAAAACTATCATTCTCCATTTATTTTCTCGAATTTTAACGGTACGTCAGGTGATATCGATGTATTAACACATGAAGCAGGACATGCCTTCCAAGTTTATTCAAGCCGTAACATTGGCATTCCAGAGTATCTATGGCCGACCTATGAATCTTGTGAAATTCACTCGATGAGTATGGAATTCTTCACATGGCCTTGGATGGAGTTGTTCTTTAAAGAGGATACAGAGAAATATAAATTTACGCATTTAAGTAGTGGTCTTTTATTCTTACCATATGGTGTTGCAGTAGATGAGTTCCAACATGTTATTTATGAAAATCCAACAATGACGCCGGCTGAACGTAAAGCAGCATGGAAAAAAATTGAGGAAACATATTTACCACACCGCGACTATGATCATAACAGCTACCTAGAGGCTGGAGGCATATGGCAACGTCAGGGTCATATTTATGCAAGTCCATTTTATTATATTGATTACACGTTAGCCCAAATTTGTGCATTCCAGTTCTGGAAACGCTCACGTGAAGAATTTGAATCGGCTTGGAAAGACTATATTCATCTATGTGGCTTAGGTGGTTCTATGTCCTTTACAAAGCTGGTAAAAGAGGCAGGTTTAATTTCACCATTTGAAGATGGCTGTGTTGAATCGGTTATCGGGGAAATTGAGGAATACTTAAATTCAGTAGACGATTCTTCACTATAATTGATTACGTAAATTCGCTACACTTCCATGCTAAGCGTTGTGGAAGTGAGCGAATTTTTTAGTTTGTCAAAGTTGATTTTTCAAGCAAATTCGAAAAATCTGGACGCATGGCTTAGCTGTGCGCATGTAGCAATGTCGTCCAGTAGTATCATTGATTTTGTTTAAAAATACTAGGATACTTGCGAAATGGGTAATATATCAGTAGTATTTTCAGTAACTGTGAAAAAAGGAAGTGAATAAAAGTGACGAGGAAAGTTTGGTTTCAAGTAGGTGTAGGGATATTAATTACACTACTAATCATTAAATATTTTATAGAGATTCATTGGATTTTTTCACCATTAGTCATCATATTAAAAGCTATTTTTGTCCCTTTACTACTTGGCGGTGTCCTCTATTATGTGACAGAACCGATCCAGAGATTTTTAGAAAAACGTAGATTTCCTAGATGGGGAAGTATTTTGACGATTGTATTTGGGCTAATAGCCATTGTAGGGATTTTTGGTTGGATTATTGGTAATCCGATTGCTGAGCAGATCAATAAATTAGTGAAGAATGCCCCTATGATTAGTACAAGCATTAGCACAAGCATTCAGCAACTAACAGACTATGTAACGCAAAATAAAGATAACTTCCCACAGCAATTAAATGATGTTATTGAAAAAATGGCGAATTCAGTACAAGATGTTGCAGTAGTGGCGAGTAAAGGATTTATGTCTTTTTTACAATCCATAGTGTCCGTATCGTTATTAGCTATATTAATTCCGTTTTTCTTTATTTTTATGCTGAAGGATCATGAGAAATTTGCACCATCCATCTATAAGTATTTCAGTGGTGAACGTCAGCAATGGGTAAAGAAAACGTTAAGTGAAATTGATGATGTATTACGTACTTATATTCAGGGCCAACTGCAAATTAGTTTTTTATTAGCACTTATTATGTATGTCGGCTATTTAATTATTGGATTAGACTATTCGTTGCTGCTAGTAATCTTCGCGTTCTTTATGAACATGATTCCATTTATCGGACCTTGGATCGCCTTTGCGCCAGCGCTGATCGTAGCAGTTATTCAGGATCCTATTTTAGTTGTGTGGGTATCCGTTGTGACGCTTGTTGCTCAGCAAATTGATAGCAACTTTATCACACCTAATGTTATGGGGAAATCCCTTGATATCCATCCACTAACCGTGATTACAATTATTCTAGCAGCAGGTAATATAGCAGGTTTTATTGGAATTATTATCGCTGTACCATTTTATGCAGTATTAAAGGTTATCGTATCCAATATTTATGATCAACGTAATGCGATTAAGAAAAAAGCGACGAAGTCAGTATAGGAGTCGAAACAATGGAACAAGAAATTGTAAAGGTATTTAATGAGCAGCATGAGCAAATAGGGACAGCTACGAGAGCAGAAGTACATGAAAAAGGGCTTTGGCATGAGACTTTTCATTGCTGGCTTGTCAATGAAGACTATATTTATTTTCAAATACGTAGCTCACAGAAAAAGGATTATCCAGGCTTACTCGATATTACAGCAGCAGGACATCTTTTAGCGATTGAGACTGTGGAGTCAGGTATCAGAGAAGTAAAAGAAGAATTAGGCCTCCAGATAGATGTCCATGAAGTTGTCAAAATGGGCATGACCTCTTGTAGTATCGTTTCCGAAAATATGATTGACAATGAATTTTGCCATGTCTACATATACCCTTTCGAGCACGATTGGGATTCCTTTGATTTACAGTACGAGGAAGTATCAGGTGTAGTGAGAGCAAGGCTAAATGAGGCTGAGGCTTTCTTCTTGGGAGAAACAACAACACTTAATATTGAAGGGTACGAGTATTTCCCTGATGGTCAACGAGTGAAAATTGTCAGACCAGTTGGCACCACGCAATTTGTTCCTTATCGAGAATTGTATGTAGCACAAGTGATAAAATTTACACGCGAAAAGATATTTAATCAAACATCATAAGAGGGAAAGTAGGACAAGCTATCAATGTAAGCTTGTCCTACTTTTTGGGCAAAAATGATTTAGAAACTACACGATATAACAGTAAAAAATACGTTATACTGTAAGATAGATTGTAAAGAAAAGGAGCATTTTTAATATGCTAACATTTGAACAAAAACAAGCGATTATTGAATCGTTTTCTGGACTAACAAAAAAGGAGATTTCATTAAAACGCTTAAATTATCACTATATGGATAGTCTTTATGAAAAGACAATTGTAGTGGAAAAGCTTCACCCAAATGGCAATGGCTTTGTCTTTGTTGGGGATTTATTACGCTATGAGCAAGAGGCTACTGATAAAGGATTAGTGAATATCCGTGATTACGATGAGCAACAGCTACGTGAGATTATTGAGGATTCTATTCAGTATTTATCAGAAGAAGTAGAAGAGCAGGAGCCGATTGTAGAGATTTGGCATAGCCGAGATGGTGTGAAATTACAGCTAGCGTTTGAGCAACGTTCTTGGAATGTGTATCATGGAGAAAATCTTGAAGAGGCATTTGGTACGTATGACGCGGCAAAGGAATATTTACTAGAAGAAGGCTTTCGTACAAAGAAATAAACATACGGGGGATCATCATAAATGAACGGAAAAAAATTAGTGGGAATTGTAATTGTTGTTTTAATCGTGGCATGTTTATTTTCAGTTTTTACCATTACTAATTTTTATAAAAACCATGAGGAACAGCCGAATCGAGAAAATCGAGAAATTAATAAGTCAAAGAGCTTGAATTTAATTTTGCCACAGGCTACAATTATCTCGAATTCAAGATAATCGAGAGGTGATTGTTAGTGCAACACATTTTTTATAAAGGTACAGATGAAACAAAACCGACGTTGCTATTGTTACATGGCACGGGTGGTAATGAAGAAAGTTTAATTGGGTTGGCAAAAGAAATAGATGAAACAGCCAATATTTTAAGTGTACGTGGAAATGTTCTTGAGCATGGGATGCCGCGATTTTTCCGTCGATTAGCAGAAGGCGTCTTTGATATAGAGGATTTAATCTTTCGAACTAAAGAGCTTCATGACTTTTTACAGGAGGCGGCACAGCAATATGGCTTTGATCGCCAACGAATTGTAGCGATTGGCTATTCAAATGGCGCTAATATTGCAGCAAGCTTATTATTCCACTATGCTGATGCATTAGCAGGAGCTATTTTACATCATCCAATGGTACCAAGACGTGGAATAGAATTACCTCAACTTTCTTCTACGCCTGTTTTTATCGGTGCTGGAACGAATGATCCGATGTGTACAGCACAGGAGTCTGAGGATTTAGAAGCGCTTTTAACGTCTTCAGGTGCAATGGTCACGACAGCTTGGTTTAATTTTGGTCATCAGCTAACAATGCCGGAAGTACAAGCAGCAAAAGAATGGTATAACAGTATCTATGTTTAATTGAAAAATCCGCCTCTTTTCCTAAAGGAGGCGGATTTTAATGATTTTATTTACTTTTCTTTGAAAAAGGTAGCCACCAGTTCCAATCACCAAATAATTTCATGAGACTTGGCACAAGCATAAGACGAATAATCGTCGCATCAATAGCAACGGCAATGGCTATACCAACACCAATTTGTTTTACAGGCATCACGTCTGTGAAGGCAAATGCCCCTGTAATAACAATCATAATAAGCGCTGCCGATGTAATAATACGGCTAGTGGATGTTAACCCATCAATTGTTGCGTGTGTATTATCTGCCCCTTTTAAATATTCTTCTTGGATACGAGAGATTAAGAAGACTTCGTAGTCCATACTTAAGCCGAACACCAGACAGAAAACAATGACTGGAATAATTAGTACAATCGGGCCTGCTTCAATACCAAAATGTCCATATTGGAAAATATAAACGAGTATACCGAACGCAGATGAAAGCCCAATAATGTTCATAATAATTGCTTTTAACGGTATTAAAATCGAACGGAATGCCAGCATTAAAATAAAGAATGTGGAAATGATGATAATGGCTATAGCCAAAACTATTTTATTCGAAATTTCATCAAAAATCTCTTGGTTGAATTTAGCGGGTCCTCCAAGCGCGAAATCTACACCTAAATCTTGATCCATCCAAGATCGGGCAAATTTTTGAGCAGTAGTGGAAGAGCCCGCTGCATCGATGGTAATAGGGATAAATAATTGAGTATCTTTTGAAAAAGTATTCATTACAGACTTTAACTGTTCCGCAATCTGTGGAATTGCTAAAGAAGTAGAAAGCTCCTCAGGTGTTTGAATGTTAGCAGCTGTATAGACTGTTGAAACATTTGTTACTAGGGAGTCCTTTAATAGCTTTTCTTGAATAGCATAAATGAGCTCTCTTCCTTCAGCATCCTCCCAGCCTTCTTTTCGTTCAGCTAATAAATATAACGTAGATGATTCACCCAGTCCAAACGTTTCATCTAATTTATCATATGCTGCACGTGCATCATATTTAGTTGGCAAGGAGTCAACCTGTGGAATCGTTAGTTGTATGTCCTTTAATGGGAGCATACCAATGCCAAGTAATAATAAAGCAGAGATTACAATGGCTATTGGATGTTTCATGACAAAGCCTGCAAAGCCACGCCAACGATTGGCACCACCTGGTTTAATGCGTATTAGACGCCATTTATTGAGTTTATCTCCTAATAGCATCATAGTGGCAGGGAGTAGTGTCAAGCCAGAAAGAACGGCTAACAGGACGACTATGGTACCTCCTAGAGCGATATTGTGAAAAATCTCTACATCAATAACGATCATAGCGCCTAAGCCTATCATGACACAAACAGCAGAGAAAATGATGGAACGCCCTGCTGTTTGTATAGCAGTTTGAATAGCTTGGACTATAGAGGTGTGCGCACGCTCTTCTCGGTAACGATTAATAAACAACAATGCAAAATCAATGCTTAAAGCAAGCCCGAGCATTGGGACAATATTTAAGACGAAAATGGATAGATTCACACTACCACTAAGGAGCGTCATTATACCGAACGCAGTAACAACTGTTACAACACCAATGATGATTGGCAAAATAGAAGCAATCACTGTACCAAAAGCCAATAAGAGAACAACGATGGCAATGGGTAACCCAATGGCTTCAGCGGAAGCTAAATCTTTTTGACTGGCTGTATTAATGTCAGCAGAAATAACGGGTCCTCCCGTAATGCTAACGCCGTCTTCTTCAATTAATGATCGAACATTTTCTACAATGTCAGAAAGATTCTCCACATCATTTTTTAAATGAACCATTGCATAGGCAATGTCATCTTTACGTAAAGAGGAGTCTTCTAAAGGTGATTGGATTGAATGTATGTCTTTTATGCTATCTAGTTTTTTTAAAGTGTCTTTCATTTGTTGATCTTCAGCTGGATCAAAGACAATTAAAATCGTATCAGATGGTAGATCAAAGTTTTCTGCTAGCTCATTTGTCACATAGGTATGGTCGGCTTCAACAAAAAAGCCATCACCCTGAAGTTTACCTGGAAGCTGTAGAGCAAAATAAGCCATTGCTAGAAAAATAATAAGCCATATCGCTACGATTGCTTTTGCATGTGCTGTAATAAATGCCGAAAAAGTTTTCATAGTTGTTAATGCATCCCCCTTCTCAAATAGTGTAAAGGATGTGTCACATTTTGTCGTGTGACAAAGTAAAGATATTGGACAGGAGTCTTTCATAGTGTTGAAAAACAAAACCATCCATAGAATTTATGTGAAAGGTGAAAAAGGATTTCCGTTGCAGGCTACTTGCTTTCCTGTGGGCGAGCGCCGAGCCGCTTCCTCTGCTACCGCTCCGTTTAGAGGCTCGCCTGTCTCGCTATTCCCACGGGAGTCAAGTAGCCTTCCACTCCAATCCATAAAAAAGTGAAGGTATTCACTACTCTTTTATGGAGGGGTGTTGTCACACATCACTTCTCCAAATTGAAAGTAAGAGGCTATTCTCTCTTATAATATAAATAATGGGCTATTTTGTTCAGGAAAAGACACTTTGCAGAATGGTTGATTGGAGTGGAGCCAGTGTCACTCCTAGGGGATCTAGCGTCACAGAGGAGACCCTGGAGCGAACGCAGTGAGTGAAGCGGCCCATCGGACGCCCCCTGGAAAGGACGCTGGCGGAACGGAAATCAACCCCTCGTCTTACCAAATTGCTTATTATGCCGTTGACATTACCTTTTTTCAACAACATGAAAGACTCCTGTCCATCTATTGGACAGGAGCCTTTTATTAAAAGAATAATGATAAGAGGAAATAAATAACAGATGCCATAACGGCTGAAATTGGCATTGTAATAATCCAAGTAGTGACAATCTTGCGGGCCATACCCCAGTTTACACCACGTACACGCTGTGCAGAACCAACACCCATTATAGATGAAGAAATAACATGTGTGGTTGATACTGGTAAGTGGACTAACGTAGCCCCAAAAATGACAGTAGCGGAAGCTAAATCTGCTGCTACACCGTTAACAGGGCGGATTTTCATAATTTTACCGCCAACGGTTTTGATGATTTTATAACCACCTATCGATGTACCTAGACCCATTGCTGCTGCTGCTGCTGCACGCACCCAGAACGGTATTTCATCTCCTGTATGCAAACCACCAGCAATTAACGCCATTGTCATAATCCCCATTGCTTTTTGTGCATCGTTTGTCCCGTGGGTAAATGATTGAATGGCCGCAGTGAAAATTTGCATAGTACGGAAACCTTTATTTGTTCGATATAAGTTTAAATTTTTAAACCATATTTTAAATAGCGTCATCATAATAAAACCTGCGCAAATAGCAAGTATTGGAGAAAAAACTAACGCCATAATAATTTTAGTAAAGCCACCATAGTTTAGTACATTAAAGCCAGCAGAAGCGATAGCAGCGCCGGCAATAGAGCCAATCAATGTGTGAGAAGAACTAGATGGAATACCAAAATACCATGTCAATAAATTCCAAATTATAGCTGAAATTAATGCAGCTAAAATAACGACTGAACCGGTTGTGTCACCTTCAAAAGCATTTAAAGAGAAAGGGTCTACAATATCTTTTGTTAGAGCTTTTGCAACCCCTACAAAGGTAATAGCACCGATAAAGTTCATGGTTGCTGCCATGATGATTGCTACTCGAGGTGGCAATGCTCTAGTGGAAACCGAAGTTGCGATAGCATTTGCTGTATCATGGAAGCCATTGATAAAGTCAAATGTAAGGGCAAAGATGACGACCAGTACGGTTAGTATAATGATTGTGTTCATTGTAAAGTGCCCATCTCCTAATTATGCGTTGCGCATGATAATTGTTTCCATAGTATTTGCTACGTTTTGACAATGATCAGCGATATCTTCAAGTTGTTCATATATATCTTTAAATTTAATGAGGCGAATTGGATCTTTTTCATTTAAAAATAATTTCTTAATGGAAGAACGCTGTACCTCATCACATTCACGTTCATAGTCTTTAATAAGAATTGCGTGTGGACGCATGCCAATTAGATTCTTTTTCTTTAACTCTTCAGTCGCTTTAACAATTTCATCAGCACTTTTAGAAATAAACCCTAAGAACGTACGCATGGATTCATCGATTTCTGTCAGGGAAAACATTTCAAAGTGTGCAATACAGTGTTCTGTTCCATCTAAAATATCATCCATACGAATGGCAAACTCTAAAATATCCTCACGTTCAATAGGTGTCATAAATGATTTGTTTAGCATTACGATCAGTTCATGAATGAGCTTATCGCCAGCAGTTTCGTAATTTTTCATTGTAATGCTAATCTCTTTTAGGTCAGCTACACTGTTAATACGAAAATCATTTGCGTAATGTACAGCCTCTCTCATATTTTCAGCAATTTTATGCAATGCAATAAAGAAAGGGTCTTGTTTTTTTGAGTTAAGCATGTAAATCGAATCCTCCTGGATGTAAATAAAATTAATCGACCTCTAAACTTTATTATCATAACAAAATCTTTAATTTATCTACATAAAAACTTTATATTCGACATGAAAATTTACATTCCTGTAATATTTATTTCGTTCACAAAAAGAAAGGGGAACAGACTGTATTTATTTTTATAGATACAGGTAAAGTCCTTATTTAATAAGGAATTACCTTATAATTTTTTCTGTTTGGTACAGATTACAACGAAAAATAGGATGAATAACAAGAGAAATAGCATGATGAATTGTAAAGCTAATGTAAATACGTTTGTACTATGAGGAAGTCTTCTTATTCTTAAGAATTTCTTCATTTTTATCCTTTCTCTTTATTAAGAATTGTTTTCTACAATGGGAAATGAATGAGAAAGGAGCGTTTATAAACAAATGATTCAAGTTGAAAACTTACAACATACATTTTTAATTGGTAAAAGAGGGAAGGAAAAACAGGTTCCAGTATTGAAAGGTGTGAACTTTGAAGTTAATAAAGGAGAGATTGTTGCCATTGTAGGAAAAAGTGGCTCTGGCAAATCGACCTTATTACAAGTTCTTGCTGGTTTTATGAAAGCTGAACAGGGGTCTATTAAAGTAAATGGTAAGGAAACAGCCCATCTGACTGAAACAGAAAGTGCTGCTTTTCGCTTACGTCAATTTGGCTTTATTTTTCAAAACTTTCAGTTGATGCCGGGTTTAACGGCTTTCGAAAATATTGAATTACCTTTAAAACTACAGGGCTTACGTAAGGCTGTACGGAAAGAAAGGGTAAAGAAATTAATGGACAAAGTTGGTCTGACAGAAGTGGCAGATCATTATCCTAATGAATTATCTGGTGGACAACAACAGCGTGTCAGTATTGCGCGTGCCCTTATCACAAATCCTCCGATATTGCTTGCTGATGAGCCTACAGGAAGTCTTGATTCAGAAACCGAGCAAGATATTTTATTGCTTATCCAGAGCCTAAACCGTGAGCTAGGGCTAACCTTTGTCATTATTACGCATGATGAAGAAGTGGCCACGATAGCACATAGACGTTTTCGCATGTATGATGGCGAACTTGTAAAGGAGGAGGCTTAACATGTTATTTAAAGATCAACTAGATTTTGTAACACAACATATTAAGAAAAATAAGCTGCGCGTGTTTATGACGATATTAGCTGCAACGATGGGCTGTGCTTTTCTGATTGTGCTAGCATCCGTTGGTTTTGGATTACAGGAATCTTTACGCAATGAAATTCTTTCGAATGAAACAGTTACGAAAATTCAAGTATATGGCGATAAGCAATTGACAGAAGAGCAAGTACAAGAAATTAAAAATTTGAACCATGTAGAAACGGTGCTTGAAACGATAAGTGTGAATGCTTCTGCACATTCCTTTTTAGGTGATCGTGATACAACCTCTAATTTAATTTTGTCGGATATGCAGGACTTTGAGCAGGTGAACGGCAAGCTTGCAAAAGGACACTATCCAACAAAGCCAAATGAAATTGTTGTAGGCTATCATTTTGGTCAAACATTATTGAATGCGGCAGAACGCAATATTATTGAAGAAAAGAGTAAAAAGGCTGAAGCAGAAGGAACATACTATGATGGTAGTGAAGAAGGCTATAAAGAATCATTAATTGGAAAAAATATAGAGCTTTCCTTAGTGCCTCATACTGGCACAAATGATGAAACGCAAAAAATGGCCTATACAATTGTTGGTGTGATGGAGAAGCCTTCTTATGATTGGATGGTTGATAACGCCATTCACATGGATAAAGCACAAAAGTCAGTGTTAGCTGAAAATATACCTGCCAATAGTGATATCAAAGAAGATGAGCTATTTTACTCAGAATTTAATATTTATGCGGATACTTTAGAAAATGTAAAGCCGATTTTGGAGAAGTTAAAGGGTAAAGGCTATAGTGTCTATTCAGTGACCGAACAATTAGATCAAATGAATGTATTTTTCCTTGTACTAAAAATTGGCTTAATCTTTGTAGGGACGATTGCGGTGCTGATTGCTTCTATTGGTATTTTTAATACAATGACAATGGCTGTCACAGAGCGTACACGTGAAATCGGTGTGTTAAAGGCGATTGGTGCAAGTCCGAAGCTTATTCAACGATTATTCTTAATGGAGAGCACGTTTATTGGTATTTTTGGAACGTTTATTGCGGTTGTTATTTCGTATGCCATCAGCTTTGCGGCTAACGCAGCATTACCATTGATTCTTAAGGCAGCGACAGGAGAGGAGGCTTTTGCAACAAATGATATAATATTCTCTCTTATACCATGGCAATTAGTCATTATTGCAGCCGCCATTAGTATCGGAGTAGCGATGATTTCAGGCTATCGTCCAGCACGCAAAGCGACTAAAATAGATGTGATTCAAGCTTTACGACAAGAGCTATAATAAAAGGCGGTCCATTTCAAAGATGGATCGCCTTTCTATTAGGGAAGGAGTACCCCGTAGATTATAAATAATCTTTTAACTCTTTAGCTAAAAATGGTGTGGCATTGAGCAATTTTAAGAAGGCATCATAGCTGGCGCGTTGCTCTTCACTAGGTTTTTTACCTGTTTGATATGCTCGGATTAAAATGTTTTTAGGGGTATTTTCCATATCAATAAACTCTAAAAGCTGTGCCTCATAGCCAACCAAGGATAATATTTCAGCACGAATAGCATCTGTGGCTAGTGCTGCAAAACGTTCTCGAACAAGACCGTGTTGCAACATAATATCAAGAGCTGGCGTATTTAATTGACGATTTAACTCATGCTGACAACAAGGGACACTTAATATTACACTGGCCCCCCATTTCACAGCACGAGCTAGTGCCATGTCTGTCGCAACATCACATGCATGTAGTGTTACCACCATGTCCACAGCAGATTCATCATTATAATCATTAATATCTCCTACAAGAAATTCGAGCTGGTCATAGCCTAGATCCTGTGCGATTCTTGAACATTCTTCAATAACCTCTTTTTTTAAATCTAAACCAGTAACACGAATGTCTAAGCCCTTTTCGATTTTTAAATAATGATACAAAGCGAAGGTTAAGTAAGATTTACCCGAACCAAAATCTAAAATACGCACTTGTCGATCCTGAGGTAAGTAAGTTAAAGCATCATCAATAAATTCAATGAAACGATTAATTTGCTTAAACTTATCGTATTTTTGTTTCTTTACTCTCCCTTCCTCTGTTTGTACCCCAAGCCGAATTAAAAATGGATAGGGCTGGTCATCAGATAGTAAATAATTTTTTTTTCGATTATGAGCTAAATTGACTTGTTTAGGGGAGGTCGATTTATTAGATTTCCAAAGGACCTTATTCTTTTTGGATAATTGCACATGTACTTTTTCATCTACAAAATCGATATGTGCTTGACGATAATCCTCAAAAATGGCTTCAAGCTTGTAAGGGAAATCGGCCACTTCAATATTTTCATGTTTTAAAATGCGTTCATATTGGTATTCAATTTGTATATGATAATGATTTTTTAACATTAATGGCTTTAATTTTATACGTTTGATTTCGTTCGATTTCATGCGTGGTTGACTGATTGTAGCAGTCACAAGCTGTTGCTGTAAAATTTGCTCAATGAGCAGAGCTTTCATTTCTTCAAATGTCATACATTTTCGCCTACTTTATTGTGTAATAGATGGCACTAGTTTAACACATTTTATAATAGACAATGGCTACTTTGACATTCGGAAAAATTTTAATAAAAATTCTGAGTATTTATAGGTGGAATTGTATATTCATGGTATCTTAAATATAGTAATTCTTTTTGAATTGGAGATACTAAAGAGGAAAAAAGGAGGAGAAAATATGTCAGATAACATGTATCAATTATTAGCAATTATTATTTACATGGTCGCCATGCTAGCAATAGGTTGGTATGCATTTGTGAAAACATCCAATTTAACAGACTATATGCTTGGCGGTCGTTCCTTAGGTCCAGCGGTTACTGCGCTAAGTGCAGGTGCTGCGGATATGTCTGGCTGGCTCCTTATGGGCTTACCAGGTGCGATATTTTTATCAGGTCTTGTGGAAGCTTGGATTGCGATTGGACTTACAATAGGGGCTTATTTAAACTGGCTGCTTGTTGCACCACGTTTACGGGTTTACACACAGGTTACGAATGATTCCATTACCATTCCAAGTTATTTGGATAATCGATTACGTGATAATACTAAGCTTATTAGGATTGCTTCAGGTATTATCATCCTATTATTTTTCACGTTTTATGTATCGTCAGGAATGGTAGCAGGAGGCAAGTTTTTCGAGAGTTCATTTGGTTATGATTATCACACAGGGTTATTAATCGTTTCAGGCGTAACAGTTGCCTATACCCTATTCGGTGGGTTTTTAGCGGTTAGTTATACAGATTTTTTACAAGGGCTTATTATGTTTTTAGCACTTATTATGGTACCGTTATTCGGGCTATTTGTAACAGGTGGGATAGGAGATACAATTACCTCTATTAAAGCGGTTAGTCCAGATCTTCTAAATTTATTACCAGCCACTGCGACAGCGGCAGGAATTATTTCTTCAGTTGCTTGGGGATTAGGTTATTTTGGACAGCCACATATCATTGTTCGCTTTATGGCAATTAGCTCTGTGAAAGAAACAAAGCAGGCTCGACGTATTGGTATTGGCTGGATGATGTTAAGTTTATTCGGTGCTATTGGGACAGCTTTGGTAGGGGTAGCCTATTATGAGCAAAACGCTGGTGAGCTGAAAGACGCTGAAACAGTATTTATTGTCCTAGGACAAGTTTTATTCCATCCATTTATAGCCGGTATTATGCTGGCGGCTATTTTAGCAGCTGTTATGAGTACCATTTCCTCACAGCTTATTGTGACTTCCTCAGCGCTTGTAGAGGATATTTATAAAGCTTTATTTAATAAAACAGCAGATGATAAACATTATGTGTTTGTTGGGCGTATGGCTGTATTAGTTGTTGCAATTATTGCAGCAATCCTAGGGTGGAATCCAGATAGTTCCATTTTAAGCTTAGTTGGCTTTGCTTGGGCAGGATTTGGTGCAGCGTTTGGACCTATTATTTTACTCTCTTTATATTGGAGAAAGCTCACGAATTATGGGGCACTTAGCGGAATGATAACAGGGGCTGCAACTGCGTTTGTTTGGGGTAAAGTGGATGTTTTATCAAGTGCTCTATATGAAATTGTTCCTGGCTTCTTTGTTTGTTTAATTGTTGCGATTGTTGTCAGTATGCTGACATATAGACCAAATAAAGAAATTGAAGAAGAGTTCACTCGCTCAGAGACAATACTAAAAGAAGAAAGAAAATAGTTAAAATGCGCCTTTTCTTAAGAGGCGCATTTTTTAGAAAAATAGCTGAATATCAAGAGATACGAAAAAGAGTTATATATGGTAAAATGAAGAAAATTTGTCGTAGAGACACCAAGCTTTGGTGGGAGGTTTCTAATGGATAGAATTAAGGAAGTCGATGTATTACTTGAAAAGGCCATATTAGTTGGCGTAAATTTACGAAATGATGAGCATTTTGATTATTCTATGGAAGAGCTAAAAAATTTAGCAGAGGCCTTGCATGTGGAAGTAGTAGGCGTTGTCACGCAAAATTTGGAGCGTGTTACACCGTCTCATTATGTGGGGACAGGTAAAATAGAAGAAATCAAAAATTTTTATGAAGAAGCGCAAGCAAATCTTGTTATTTTTAATGATGAATTGTCGCCTTCTCAAATTCGTAATTTAGAGCGTGATTTAGCAACGAAGGTTATTGATCGAACAATGCTTATTTTAGATATTTTTGGAAGACGGGCAAAAACACGAGAAGCACAAATGCAGGTGGAATTAGCTCAGTTACAATACATGCTACCTCGCTTAGTGGGCTTACATGCCTCTCTAAGTCGTCAGGGCGGTGGTACTGGAGGCGGCTTTAAAAACCGTGGTGCTGGTGAAACGAAGCTTGAATTGGATCGACGAAAAATTGAAGATCAAATTGCTAAAATTAAAAAGGATCTTGAGCACGTTAAAGAGCAACGAGAAACACAACGTAAACAGCGTCGAAAAAATGCACTCCCAGTTGTATCAATCGTCGGCTATACAAATGCGGGTAAATCAACCATTATGAATCAGTTGCTTGCCCAAATAGGGCAAGAAGAACATAAACAGGTTTTTGAAAAGGATATGCTTTTTGCTACACTTGAAACTTCAGTTCGTCAAATTGAACTACCCGATAAAAAGACATTTTTACTGACAGATACAGTTGGTTTTGTTAGTAAATTACCCCACCATTTAGTAAAAGCGTTCCGATCCACATTAGAAGAAGCGCGAGATGCTGATCTTTTACTCCATGTTGTTGATGTTTCAAATGCAGAGCATGGATTTATGATGGATGTGACAAATGAAACGCTGAAGGCGGTTGGAGTAGAAGACATTCCAACAATCTATGTTTACAATAAGGCTGATATAGCAGATGTTCCTTACCCTGTAGTCAGCGGTGATAATATGTGGATTTCAGCAAAACAAGGGATCGGTTTAGAGGAATTAATACAATTGATTCGTCAGCATATCTTCTCTCATTATGTGACGTGTGACATGTTAATTCCTTATGACCAAGGCAACGTTGTTTCTTATTTAAATGAATATGCCTCTGTTTTTAATACAGCCTATGAAGAGGGCGGTACATTATTATCGCTTGAAGTAAAGGCAGCAGATTATGCCAAGTACCAACAATATGTTGTCAATTAAAAAAATGTAGATCACCCAAAGCATGCCAAAGGATTTTTGGCATGCTTTTTGTGATTAGTGGGAATAGTAGAATCTAGAACTACATGACAGGACTTCGTAAATTTTATAGACAAAATAGTGTGAATTTGTATAATAAGTAAAAAATCCGAATGTTAAATATTTTAGAATAATTTAAAGCTTTTATGTCAGTTTTCTGAAAACAAAGAATGAGAAAACTTAGATATATCAAAGGATTTAATATTTTGTGCTATAACCAATCAGAATTTATAGAAAAATGACAAATTTTCAACATTTTTTAAAACTCTTGCTAAAGATAATAAAACGCTTTAGTATGATGAAACAAAGTTTTTTTATCCTTAAATTAGGGTAGTAATGTTTTTGGAGAATAATTTTTATTTGGGAGAGGGTATTGTATGTCTAGTAAAGATGAAGTTGTAAAATCTGTCCCTCAAAATGGCTTTGTTGGACACCCTAAAGGGCTCTTTACTTTGTTTTTCACGGAATTTTGGGAACGTTTCTCGTATTATGGAATGCGAGCAATTCTCATCTTCTTTATGTATTATGAATTGAATGAGGGTGGCTTAGGTCTAGACCGCGGAACAGCGAACTCTATTATGGCCATCTATGGCTCACTTGTTTATATGTCTGGTATTATAGGTGGCTGGATTGCCGACCGAGTTTTAGGAACACGTAGAACCATTTTTTATGGTGGCGTGTTAATTATGATCGGTCACTTACTGCTAGCATTGCCTGGCGGAGTGACTATGTTATTTGCTTCAATGGCATTTATCGTCATGGGTACAGGTTTATTAAAGCCAAACGTTTCAAGTATTGTTGGGGACATTTATGCTGAAACAGATAGCCGCCGTGATGCAGGTTTTTCTATTTTCTATATGGGTATTAATATGGGGGCATTCATTGCGCCATTTATTGTCGGAACAATTGGACAAAAATATAGCTTCCATCTAGGCTTTGGTTTAGCTGGTCTTGGAATGTTTGTTGGTTTAATTGTTTACAAATTAACAGAGAAAAAGTATTTAGGCTTAGCAGGATTACAAGTTAATAATCCATTAAAGCCTGAAGAACGTAAAAAAGTCTTTACACAATTCGGAATTGTAGCCTTACTTATCATCATTTTAGGTGCTATTGGTATTAAAACGGGTACATTAACAATGAATGTATTCAGTTTTATTATTACGGCACTAGGTGTATTAATTCCAACTGTGTTCTTCATTTATATGTATCGCAGTGAAAAAACTACGAAAGATGAGAAGTCTCGCCTACTTGCTTATATTCCATTATTTTTATCAGCGGTAATGTTCTGGGCTATACAAGAACAAGGGGCAACAATTTTAGCTACGTATGCAGATGAGCGTACTCAGTTAAGTATTGGAGGCATTCAGCTTCAATCTTCATGGTTCCAGTCGTTGAATCCTTTATTTGTCATAACATTGGCACCATTATTTGCGATGCTATGGCTTAAATGGGGGGACAAGCAACCAACTACACCACGTAAGTTTTCATATGCATTGTTTTTTGCAGGTCTCTCATTCTTAGTAATGATGATTCCAGCATACTTATCTGGTGGGGAAACGTTAGTAAGCCCTTTATGGCTAGTCCTGTCATTCTTCCTAGTAGTGGTTGGTGAGTTATTATTATCACCAGTTGGTCTATCTGCTACAACAAAGTTGGCACCGCAAGCCTTTGCAGCACAAACTATGTCATTATGGTTTTTAACAAGTGCCGCAGCACAAGCAATTAATGCGCAATTAGTAAAGGTTTATGAAGTTGTAAGCGAATTCACATACTTCGGCTTCTTAGGTTCATTATCTATTGTGGTCGGAATTATTATATTAGTACTTTCACCGATTATTTCAAAAGCGATGAAGGGTATTAATTAAAAGAAAGATGCAAGTACAGTTTGATTAGTAACTGTACTTGCATCTTTTTTTGCTATCTAAATAAAAGTCTATCTAAGAAATTTAGAGTGAAATATATTATCGTAAGTAGTTAATTTATTGAATGTGGGTATAAGTTTCTATGTAGATAATAATCATTTTCGTTATAATAGTCTTAATAATATGAAAATTTAAGGGGTTGGAAGCCATGAAAGAAGAGTTAGATTATTTGAGGCCAAGGTTAATGGAGATTTTTACGTATTTACATGCAAATCCTGAAATTAGCTGGCATGAAGTAGAAACCACCAATTATATAGTTGAGCTATTAACACAGGAAGGATTTTCTCCTATACGGTTTAAAAATTCCACAGGTCTATACGTCGATGTTGGCCATGGATATCCAAAAGTGGGGTTAAGAACAGATATAGATGCCTTATGGCAGGAGGTCGATGGTCATTTCCGTGCAAATCATTCCTGCGGTCATGACGGACATATGACGATGGCCATTGGTACGCTATTACTTTTAAAAGACTTACAGCAATCATTTAATGGTACAATTCGTGTTATTTTCCAACCGGCAGAAGAAAAGGGAACTGGAGCGTTATCTGTTTTAGAGGAAGGTGTTATTGATGACTTAGATTATTTATTTGGTGTTCATGTACGACCTGTCCATGAGCTAGAGGATGGTACGTATTGTGCTGCGCTCTATCACGGTGCCTCTCGCTTGCTTGAGGGGGAGATTATAGGGGAGGATGCCCATGCTGCAAGACCTCACCTAGGCATTAATGCCATTGAAGTAGGCGCAACGATCATTGAAGATTTAAGAACTATTCATACTGATCCTATGGTGCCAGTGTCTGTTAAGATGACGAAATTTCATGCTGGTGGAGATTCAGGCAATATTATTCCTGGTAATGCATCGTTTACGATTGATATTCGTGCCCAGCAAAATAATGTAATGGATGATTTAGCACAAGGGGTAAAGCGCGTTATAGATTCCTCTAAAATCTTGCATAAGGTGCAGATTGAATTACGCACTGTTGCGAATATTGTAGCTGCTGAAGTCGACACAAGTGCACAATACATGATGGAGCAGGCCATTATACAGGCTGTGGGATTATCGAATTTAAGAAAGCCAGTTCATACACCTGGTGGAGAAGATTTTCATCACTATGCTGTGCAACGACCACATTTAAAAACAACGATGCTTGGCTTGGGCTGTGGTCTTACACCGGGATTGCATCATCCAAAAATGAAATTTAAACAAGCAAGACTTGTCACGGGAGTTGAAATTCTAACGAGGGCAGTACTGCTAGCATTGGATTCAGGGCAGACAAAGGAGGCGTCAGCATAATGTTAGAGCAAGTGCGTATACAGAAAGTAATGACACCGGTAGAAATTGCAGAGGTCCAAAAATTGAATGCAGAAATATGGGGTAGCCAAGCAATTCCCTCCCATCAATTACTAGCAGCTGTACAAAATGGTGGGTTAATAGTAGGGGCATATTTAGGAGAAAAGCTAATTGGCTTTAACTATTGCTTCGTGGGTTATCAAGATGGCGAAATGTACTTACATTCGCACATGATTGGTGTAGAAAAAGCATATCGTGAACAAGGTGTAGCTGAATTATTGAAGCACGCGCAACAAGAATATGCAAAAGAACATGGTTTTCAGCTTGTCCGTTGGTTAATTGAACCGTTAGAAGTACGTTTAGCTAATCTAGCGTTTCTAAAACTAAATGCCACTAGCTATCAATATGAAAATGATTACTATGGCCCGCTCCAGGATGATTTTAATGAAGGACTACCTTCAGATAGGTTAGTCGTTGAATGGTGGATCGAGCGTGACCAAATGACAGATAGCCTTGATGAATTAGAAGAAATAGCGGGGGAGATTGTACCGTGGACATTAACCGTCGATGGCTTACCTGCGCTTGATGTGGAAAATGCATTTCAGATGGAGCAGTCCTTTTACAAGGATGCCTATCTCTTACCAATTCCACAATCTTTACAGAAAATGAAAGTAGAGAGTCCAAAACTTGCAGAGGATTGGCGTTATAAAATACGCACAATCTTAACTACATTATTTAATCAAGATTATGCCATTGTACGTATGAAGAAGCACCCAGAATATGTTCATAGCTATCTGTTAGTCAGACGCTCCTTATTAGCCTTATAATAAGGATAAGGAGTGAATATCGTGAGAGTAGAAAAGATAACGTTAAGGCACTTAAAAATGCCCATGAAAACACCATTTACAACGAGCTTTGGCACAGTCGATGAAAAAGAGCTGTTATTAGTAGAAGCAAGAGATGAGTCAGGAATTACAGGATGGGGAGAAACCGTTGCTTTTGTAGCACCTTGGTATACAGAAGAGACATTAAAGACCACATGGCATATGCTACAGGATTTTTTGATACCCATCTTGTTACATAAAGAGATTGGGCATCCAGATGAGGTCAATTCCTTATTTGCCCCTATTCGTCGAAATTGTATGGCGAAGGCTTCGATAGAGGGTGCTGTCTGGGACATCTATGCTCAACTAACGAAGCAATCACTTGCACAGGCATTAGGTGGCCAAAAGCAGCGTATTGAAGTCGGTGTCAGTGTAGGTATCCAGCCTTCCACTGCGCAATTAATAGAGGTAATAAAAAGTCATATTGAAAAGGGTTACAAAAGGGTGAAAATAAAAATAAAGCCTGGCTATGATGTTGAGGTAGTACGAGCAATCCGTGCGGAACTACCAGACTTACCTTTGATGGTGGATGCAAACTCTGCTTATACATTAGAGGATATAAATATACTTCAGCAGCTGGATGACTTTCGTTTATTAATGATTGAACAACCATTAGCTACGGATGATATTGTCGATCATGCAACATTACAGAAAAAGTTAAAAACGCCTATTTGTTTAGATGAAAGTATCACATCTTTTGAGGATGCCAGACGAGCGATTGAGCTTGGGAGCTGTGGTGTCATTAACATCAAGATTGGACGAGTAGGTGGTTTAACAGAAGCGAAACGAATCCATGATTTATGTAAAGCGAAACGAATTCCAGTTTGGTGTGGTGGTATGTTAGAAGCAGGGATCGGACGAGCACATAATATTGCCTTAACATCGCTTAGTCATTTTATTTTACCTGGTGATACTGCAGGTTCTAGTCATTATTGGTATGAAGATATAATTGATCCTGAAGTAGTAGTGAAAGATGGTTATATTGAGGTGTCGCAGTCAGTTGGTATTGGGTATGCGCCTAATATGACTATTATTGATAAGTTAACGATTAGTACAGAGGTCTATCAATAAAGCATTAGTAAGTCAATAAAGGAAAAACGAGGAGAGAACTGATTGAAAAAAAGCTTGCAAGTCGGTGGGGCCTATGTAGGAATCATCGTTGGAGCTGGATTTGCATCAGGACAGGAAATTGTCCTCTATTTTACAAGCTATGGCTTTCAAGGCGTATATGGTGCGCTGTTAGCCATGGTTGGCTTCTCTATTGTTGGCATGTGTATTGCTCAAGTGAGCTCAAGACTCCGCACAGCCTCACATAAGGATTTGATTTATCAAATTTCAGGGAATACGATTGGCTTTGTGTTGGATTTTGTATTATCTCTCTTTTTATTTGGTGTAGCCGTAATTATGTTTGCTGGTGCGGGTGCAACATTTCAGCAAATGTTTGGACTACCTATTTGGCTAGGGAGTATTTGTATGATCTTACTTACAGTAGCTACGGTCATGATGGATGTCAAAAGCATTATTAATATCATTGCCCTTGCCACACCCTATCTACTAACAATTGTCTCTATTATCGCAATCTATGCTATAGCAACGATGGACCTTACCTTTGTAGAGCAGGCAGTTATTGCCCAACAGGTTCAAGTAAGTGCAAACAGTTGGTGGGTGACGGCCTTACTGTATATGTCATTCAATGTAGGGGTTAGCTTTTCTTTACTAACGGTTATGTGTGGTTCTATACGCAATGCCAAAGTTGCTGGCATGGGTGGCATAATTGGTGGCATTTTGTTAGGTGCTTTAATTTTACTTGTTAATTTTTCCCTTCTAGCAAAAATGAATATCATTGTTGGATTAGATATTCCAATGCTAGCCTTAGCAAATGAAATTCATCCTATAGTGGGCCTTTTAATGGCAATTTCCCTTTTGGGGATGATTTATAATACGGCCGTAGGAATGCTCTATTCTTTCATGGTAAGGTTTTTCGAGCCTAGTAAAGCTAGCTATAGAGTAGCAGTTATTTTTATAGGTGGTCTCGGATTTCTAGCGAGTCTTGTAGGATTCACGACACTAGTGGCAAAGCTGTATGCAGTAATGGGCTATGTAGGTTTGGTGTTAATTATATTTATTGTTTCTGCGTGGTTAAGGGGTACGAGGAAGATTATTTAATATAAAAATGGTAATTGAGAGATAGCTTTTGTTCTCAATTACCTTTTTGTTTGGATAAAAAATTTGTAGAAATAGTGAATTATTTCAGTTGTAGAGTTTAGCGAACTTACTGATATTTTGTTTATTAGACACGTTTTTTAGTTAATACTCAATAAAACGAGAATAATTCTCAATTGTTGGTTGACTGACAATAAAATCATGCTTATAATGGGAAACGTGAGTAATGATAATCATTTTCACTAGAAAGTGAATTACACACAAAAATGAAATCTACCGGGGATTACTATGAAAATAAGATATCTTTTAACAGCAACGATTGTGCTGTCTATTGTGTCGCTATTTATCGGAGTAATAGATATTAAGCCTAGCGACCTATTAGACTTTCAATCAGAAGAAGCTAGACTATTTTTAATTAGTCGTGTACCTAGACTTGTTGCTATTTTGCTAGCAGGTGCAGGTATGAGTATTGCTGGTTTAATTATGCAAAGCTTAAGTAGGAATAAGTTCGTATCGCCAACAACAGCTGGTACATTAGATGCCACGCGGTTGGGTGTATTGATTTCCATGATGTTCTTTACGAATGTCACGTATTTTCAAAAAATTTCCTTCGCTTTCATATTTGCTTTAGCCGGCACATTACTATTTATGCAAATATTAAACCGAATTAAGTTTAAAGATGCGATTTTTATACCGCTTATTGGCTTAATGTATGGAAATATTTTGTCCTCCGTTACAACATTCTTTGCGTACAAGGCGAATATTATCCAGAACATTTCTGCATGGTTACAAGGAGATTTCTCATTAATCATGAAAGGCCGTTATGAACTGTTATACATAAGTGTGCCAGTACTTATTTTAGCTTACATTTACGCAAATCGTTTTACTGTAGCTGGGATGGGTGAGGATTTTGCAAAAAACCTTGGTCTATCCTATAAATTTGTGGTGAATTTAGGCTTAGTGTTGGTAGCCCTTATTTCCACAACAGTGGTGTTAACAGTCGGTGTCATTCCTTTCCTTGGTTTGATTATTCCAAACATAATTTCACTGTTTAAAGGTGATAATTTGGCAAAAACCTTGCCACATACAGCATTACTTGGTATGTCATTTTTATTATTCTGCGATATTTTGGGACGTGTACTGATTTTCCCTTATGAAATACCAATTAGTATGACTGTTGGTGTAATTGGAAGTGCCATCTTCCTATTCATGTTGTTTAGGGGGAGAGCATATGCGTAATCGTACAAAAATGTTCATTTTACTAGGTCTTGCCATAATAGCTATTTTATTGTATTTATTTTGGGCACTAAATGGTAACTATCATTATGCTTTTCCACGTCGTGTCATAAAGGTAGTAGCGATGTCGTTAACAGGTATAGCTATTGCCTATTCAACAGTAGTTTTCCAGACAATTACCCATAATCGTATTTTAACGCCAAGTGTCATGGGATTAGATGCTTTATATATGTTGATTCAAACATTCATCTACTTTTTCTTTGGCTCTACATCTATATTAGTCATTAATATTTACTATAATTTCACGCTTGCTATTGTAGTGATGATTATATTCGCTTTAATTTTTTACCGAGTATTATTTAAAGAAGGAAAGCGACCGATTTATTTTTTACTGCTTGTCGGAATGATTGTTGGTACGTTTTTAGGAAGTATTACGACGTTCTTCCAAGTATTAATCGATCCTAATGAGTTTTTAGGTTTACAAAGTAAAATGTTTGCAAGCTTTAATAATGTCAATTCAGATTTAGTTTGGCTAGCAGGTGTTATCATTTTAATAACGTTTGCATATGGTGCTCGCCACATGAATCAATTAGACGTGATGTCCTTGGGACGAGATACAGCGATTAATTTAGGTGTACCTTACGATAAGTTGGTACAACGTATGTTGATTTTAGCTTCGATCTTGATTGCCGTTTCGACGGCGCTCGTTGGGCCGATCACATTCTTTGGTTTAATTGTTGCAAATTTATCGTATCAGTATTTCAAAACATACAAGCATTCTATTTTGATTACTGGCTCCTGTGTCATGAGTATTATTGCTTTAATCGGTGGACAGTGGATGGTTGAACGTGTATTTGGTTTCAGTACTACACTTAGTGTCATTATTAATTTTGTGGGTGGGGTTTACTTCATCTACTTATTATTAAGAGAAAGTAGGTCAGCAGGATGATTCAAGTCAAAGAAATTACGAAGTTTTTTGGGAAAAAGCCTGTCGTTCAAGATGTAAGTGTTGACATTGTTTCAGGAAAAATCACATCTTTTATTGGACCGAATGGTGCAGGGAAGTCCACGCTACTTTCAATGGTAAGCCGTTTACTGAATGCAGATACTGGCGAAGTACTACTCGATAAAGCAGATGTACGTCGTTGGAAATCAGATGATTTTGCCAAGCGTGTCTCGATATTAAAGCAATCAAACTTTATGAATGTCCGTCTAACCATTCGTGAGCTTGTATCCTTTGGTCGTTTCCCTTATTCAAAAGGAAACCTAAAGCCTGAAGATGAAGAAAAAGTGGACGAAGCTATTCGCTACATGAATTTAGAAGATATGCAACAAAGTTATTTAGATGAACTATCAGGCGGTCAACGTCAGCGTGCTTTTATTGCAATGGTTATTGCGCAGGATACAGAGTATATCTTACTGGACGAGCCATTGAATAATTTAGATATGAAGCATTCTGTCCAGATTATGAAGATTTTACGTAAACTTGTTGATGAGTTAGGGAAAACAGTGGTCATCGTATTACATGATATTAATTTTGCCTCTGTTTATTCTGATAATATCGTGGCATTGAAAGATGGCCGTGTAGTTAAAAACGGTCCTACAAATGACATTATTAACTCAGATGCATTGAAGGAAATCTATGATATGGATATCCCTGTTCAAGAACAGGATGGCTGTCGAATTTGTGTTTATTTTAATTCGTAAAAATAGTTATCGATGGATCAACCATCAATTGACTATCAAATAAATTATTTAAAGGAGAATTTTACAATGAAAAAATGGAAATTACTTACGGTATTAATGGCAATGATGCTATTAGTATTAGCTGCTTGCGGTTCAAAAGACGAAGCAAAAGAAGAAGATAAAGGGACTTCAACTGACAAACCGGCTGAAGAACAAAATGAAGAATCATCAGTATACCCACTAACAATTCCTGGAAGCACAGTTGAAGGTCGTGATAGCACTACTACATTTGAAGAAGTAAAACTTGATAAAATGCCAGAAAAAGTTGTCGTTTTTGATAATGGTTTCCTAGATACATTAGATGCTTTAGGTGTTAATCCTACTGCTGTAGTACAAGATTCATTACCAGCTTACTTAAGCAAATATAAAGATAGCACTTATGTAAATGCAGGTACATTATTCGAACCTGATTATGAAAAACTATCTGAAATCAACCCTGATATTATTTTCATCTCTGGTCGTGCATCAGCAGCTTATGCTGAATTATCTAAAATTGCACCTACTGTATACGTTGGTGTAGATAACAATAACTTCTTAGAGTCATTCAAAGCTAATACAGAATTAGCAGGTAAAATCTTTGGTAAAGAAAAAGAAGCAGCAGATGCAATTGCTGCCTATGAAGCAAAAGTAGAAGAAGTAAAAGCAAAAGCAACTGCAACAGAAGAAAAAGCATTAATCGTTTTAGGTAGTGAAGGTTCATTATCTGTATTTGGTCCTGGTTCACGTTTCGGTGTGATTCATGATGTATATGGTGTAAAAGCTGTAGCTGAAGCTGGCGGATTTAAAATTGAGTCTCATGGTGATAATGCAAGCTTTGAGTTCGTACGTGAGAAAAACCCAGATATTTTATTCGTTATTGACCGTGACGCTGTTGTAAATGAAAACGGTGAGTCAGGTACAAAAGCAGCAATTGAAAACGAAATCGTAAGTGCAACAAATGCTGTGAAAAACAGTAAAGTATTCTACTTGGATCCGGAAGTTTGGTACCTTTCAGGTGGCGGTTTACAATCAGAAACACAAAAAGCTGAAGATGTGTTAAAGGCGTTTAACTAATATGTTTGTACAAATTAAACGTATCGTTGTGACGGAAGGTAATTCGGATAAGGTTGTGGAACGCTTTGGTGCTAAGCCAAACAGTCCATCATTACTTGAACAACAACCTGGTTATATTGATAAACAGGTTCTTGTAAAGAAAGTTCGCCGCGGTGATGAGGAAGTGCTAGTGATGGTTCGCTGGGAATCAGAAGAAGCATGGAAAAATTGGGAGAAGAGCCCTGAGCATATTGCCGGCCACAAGGCAAGCGCAGGAAAGCCAAAGCCTGATCATATCATTGAAAGTGGACAAGAAGTTTATTATGTAAAAGGTTAATAGCCTTAAGGTGTCTCAAGAGATTGAGGCACCTTTTTTAATACATATAAAAGCAGGTCACGTTGATGATGGTGACCTGCTTAACTATATTTTAATGTTTGATTGATGTTTTTCGCCACCCACTAAATGTTGAATCCATATTAAAGGATATCGTGCTTTCATTGATGGACAATCCTGAAATGCTTGTATTTCCTTGCTCATCAAAATGATCTTGAGTCGTCGTCTCCATTTCTAGCCCTCTAGCATTGATGATGGTGTATTGTGGTGTCATATAGACAGAAGGTGAATCTAGGTTTAATCCAAAGGTAAAAGGATTGACAGATGCCATACTGGATAAACTTTCGGTCGAAACTCTTATAATGCCATGCTGCTCCATATAAAGATCCCTTTTTTGTTGGAATGTATCCTCAAATCCAGGAATATCACTAATAAGATTTGATACGGTTGAAATACCTTGATATGCTGCTAAAGTTTCTTGATAAGCTTTTAACTCGGATTGAATAATGACTTGCTCCATTCGATGTTGATCAATTGTAGGCTGTTTAATTGTAATTTCTTCAGCTGAGACAGAGATATTACATGAAAAAGTAGCCGTAAGTATGAAAATAGTTTCATTTAATGCATTTTTCAATATTAAATCACTCCCAGTACAAAAGAATTTATTGTTCACTAATGTTTAATTTATTGCTATAAAATCTTTTGTTCTAATAATACAGATATTGTAGTAATATCAAATTCCGTTAATTGGTATATTAGGTAATTAGGACAGAAATAAACATACAGAAAATAATATTTATTTCAAACCGTAAGTCCTGATCCCCTTATTTGTAAATTAAATATGTATAAGACAGTACAGATAGTCATTTACCAGTACTTTCATTTGTTTTACATAGCAGTAGTATATTGAGCAGGATAAAAATCTTGCTATAGCTAAAATTACTAATCCTCGAGTTACTATAAGCGTAACATCTGTTAGAACGCCATTTCAAGGGTAAGTTTACGCCACTTTAGTGGCGGTGCTTAGTTCTCTACCGCCATTTTTTTAGTAATTATTAGCAAAAATCTGGCGTGGTTTGCATGAATAACGCCATTTTTTGGCGGTCTCTATCTCTAAAAAAGAATTAATGCTTTTATATGGCTTACCTAATTATGTTACTAGTATTAATTCCCACTAATCTATATAATATCTAGTAATATGCTAGAGAGGAGAGAGGACTATTGAACGGTTTAGATGAACGTATTAATGAATCATTAGACATTCTTATAGAAAATGAGACATTACTGGGACATGAGCTACAATTACTGTTAAAAAGCTTTAAAGAAGAAAAAACAACCAGAGGTTTTTCCTTTGGTAAGTTATGCTTTTGGCATTACGAAGCATTTTCTGACGGAGTAAATGAAGATATCTATAAAGTAGCTGCGGCAATTGAACTTTTAATACTTTCCTTTGATATTATTGATGATATACAGGATAAGGATTCAGACTATATTTGGAGTAAAACACCTGAGTTATCATTAAACGTTGCCTTAGCAATGCTGATCATGGCTTCTAAAGCAATCGATGACACTTCCTTTGAGCATAAACAAGTTGCTATAAGACTACTTGAGAAATACGCGTTACAAAGTATAAATGGTCAACAACTAGATTTACTAAATAATTGCCGCGATGAAGAATCCTATGTACAAATGATAACTCAGAAATCTGGCTCTTTAACAGCAATGGGCTGTTTGATCGGCGAAGTACTTGCAAAAGGGGAAGTTTCTAAAGAAGTAGAGGAGTATGGGAAATACATAGGTATTATCCAGCAAATTAAAAATGATATACAAGGCTTGAAAGTGTGGGGCCCTAAAAATGACCTGCTAAACAAAAAATATTCATTGCCTATTATATACCTTTTAACCAAGAAAAATGATATTTCAAATTCTGTTGCCAGCTATTATAATGATGATATAGTTACAGTTTTAGATCAAAATGCAACAGAAAATGAGTTGACAAATAGTGGGGCAATACGCTATGCCATCACAATAAAAAATGTTTACAAGTTTAAAGCCTTGAATTACCTTGAAAATGTAGAGATAAACGAATTAGGTAAAATATATCTGCAAGAATTAATGAAATGAGGAGAGATTAGTATGATTAATGTAATCCAGTATTTAGAACAAAATCCTAGCCTAGTTGGACTATTAAAAGAACAAAAAGCCTCATTAATTGGAGTTTCACCTGTTGAACAAAAAGCAATTCTAGAAGCATTTAGCGGAGAGATGATTGCAGAAAGTGATGTTTGGAACTAAAAACATTGCGTAGTAAATTATTTTGGCCAGCTATAATTCTCTATTTAATGATTGGCTTTTATTTAAATTATGTGAATTATAGCGCGCCATATATTGATATTGAGGTAGAAAAAGAAAATGGTCAGTGGGTAGTAACTCAACTTGATTATAAAGACTGGGCGGACAGTCAAAATATAGCCATTGGTGATGTTATTGTAAAGGTAGATGAACGTCCAATTGACCATTTAAATCAGCTGAAGTATAAATCCAAAATATTATCAGCTAATGATTTAACAGTTATGAAGCCAAGTGGAAGTTTAATAAACATACATATTAGACACTTAGATATTCCTCAGCAATTTTTATATATATTTTTTGTTCCGGCGTGTTATTATTTTTTGACGTTATTCATTGCGTTTTATTTACATTCCAAGCAAAGGAATTCAAAGTTAGCAGACTTACTTATTCTTTTTATGTTAAATGTTTCATTAGCATATGTGAGCAGTGGTGTCTCTGGTAGGTTAGATGCGATCGGTATTATCGTCAATCGTAGTAGTATGGTGTTATGTTTAGTCCTATTATTACATTTTTTAAGAAATTACTTTTTATTTGTGAAAGCGAATTGGGTATTTATGGATAATGTCAAACTCTTTTATGTTTTCCCCATAATCGCTTTTATACTAGGTTTTACAGGCACTATTTATCCTGCTGCTAACGATATTCTTTCCAATATAGTATTAGCCATGTTTCTTCTTCTCCTTGTGATTATCCTTAGTATTTTACTAATAAGCTATTTCAAATACAGCTCACCACAGTTGAAAATTTTATTAAATAGTATATTAATACCGTTTCTACCATTTCTTTTTTTGTATGCACTTCCACAAATTCTTTTTCATACGTACATTCTTTCAGCTGAAATTTGCTCATTATTTTTATTGCTTATACCTTTTAGCTTTATCTTTACACAACTAACGGAAAGGCTATTTGATATTGAGTATCATATTACAAGATTACGCTATTATGTCATATTCTCTTTAAGCTTTACGTTATGGATTACTATGGGACTGTATTTTATTGCAGGACAGTATTTAACTATGACTGTCATGTCAGGAGTAGCACTTTTTACATTTTCATCATTAGTAATTCTCTTTTACGTAAAAGAAAAGGTTGATTATCGAAAACGGAAAATACTATTTTCTACAAAAGGTGACTATATTCATCAACTATATACTGCTGTAGATAAAATTGGTAAAACCATTAAAATCGACGAGCTTTTAGAGAAATTTGCTTATGAAGTTTCTATGCATCTTGAGTTAGAGGATGTTTTTGTCATAACATATAACTATGTTACGAATGAATTCTTAACGATGGCTGGAGAAAGTTTTACGATTCATCCTGATACTGTGGAAGAGTTGAGATTAGGAGAAATAAGAAAGATAGACAAAGTTTATGTAGCCTTTCTCCATCAAGACGCACATTATAAAAGAGCATTAGTGTTGGGGCATAATAATACGATCCATTTAAAAGATGAGGAGCTTTTATGGCTTGAATTGCTCCTATTGTATGTAAATAATTTTATTGAAAATACAAAGATGGTGGAAGAACTGATAGAGGAACTAAAGCATATGAAACAGGCTGACGATGGTCAGTTACCATGGCTAAATAAGCTATTATGGTTAAGGTTTGAAGAAGAAAAATACCAGTTAGCTCAAGAGTTACATGACACCAATTTACAAGAGCAACTCCATATTGCACGAGAAGTGGATGTCCTTGTTAATGCAAAGAATACATCGGATATTCAAGAGCAACTTGCTAAAATTCATAAACAAATGCTTATCTCTTTATATGAATTGCGGAGCTATTGTGAAAATCTAAAGCCTCCTTTATTGGATACTTTAGGTTTAAATGCTGCATTAGAAAAGTTAATTCGAAAAGTTCAAGAAAGAGCTAACTTTGTGCTCATTTATACAATCGATCGTCTTTATTTAGAGGATGAGCGCATGAATTTAATGATTTATCGATTGTTTCAAGAACTACTGAATAATGCGTTAAAGCATTCCTATGCCGCATCCGTTGAAATCCATTTAAATGAGATGAATGATGGCTTTGAAATCATTTATAATGATGATGGTGTAGGCTGTAACGTGGAGGATATTATTGTAGCAGAGTCTATGGGTATTCGAGGTATGCAGGAGCGTGTAAAAGCATTTAATGGGCAATTTTATATTGACGCTCACATAAACAAAGGGATGTCTATTAGAATAATAGTGAAAGAAGGGAGTGAAACACTTGATTACGATGCTCATAGTGGATGATCACCCAATAGTATTAGAGGGAACTAAAAACTTATTTCAAGAGAATGATGATATTATCATTGATACGGAAAGCGATGCTACTTGTGTTATTCAAAGAATAAAAAATAAGCCATATGATATCTATTTGATTGATATCAATATGCCACTCGAAAATGGCATTAACTTAGCCCGTAATATTAAAGCTTTTCAGTCAAATGCTGCAGTTATCCTCTATACAGGTGATGATATCACGGATTATTACCCGCTTATTTTGGAAAGAAAAATAGAAGGCATTTTAGCTAAAACGGCCTCTAAAGAGCAAATTTTACGAACGGTGAGAGCCATTGCAAACGGAGAAATTGTTTTACCTAAAAATTTCTTGGATTTTTTGGATGATAAATTTAAACTGCAAGATGCAAAAGATATTCATTTAAATGAAAAGGAAAAGAAAATTTTAAGATTGATTGCGGAGGGCCATACAAATAAAGCCATCGCGATTGAATTAAACATTCCTCAGCGAACAACTGAGAGATATTTGACACAACTCTTTTCTCTGCTCAATGTAGATTCACGAACAGAGGCTGTAAATCTAGCTGAAAGAATGAATTTACTCTAAACTATTTCTATGCTATACTCTTGGTATATTTTTCAATAAAAAGGGAGCTTTCTGGGAGTTTACTATCCTAAATATTACCTTAGTAAAATAAAACCATATTTATATGAGAAATAACCTATAAAATACTAGGAACACCGCCAAAAAAGTGGCGGTGTTTTTTATGACCGCCAAATCACGCCAGATTTTCACTTGAATCACGCCAAAAAATTGGCGTAAACCCGAAGTTGAAAAGACGGTGTAAGTACTGGTACGCTTAAATTAACGGTGGTTAAGTAGATTTGCTTTAGTGAGTAATAGACAATAGATTTTATTAGAATAAGCAGCCTGACTATCTATGAATAAAGTAGCGTTAGTAGATTGTAGAATGTTACTAGCTAGTCAATATACTTCACCATAAAACTTTATAAAGGTAGGCGTGTATTGTGAAAGTAGAACTTGAAAATTTGTTTTCCGTAGATGAAACTAGTCAAGATCAAGTTATTAACGTTTATAATCGTCATGGTATTGCGATTGGTGCGCCTGAAATTAGAAAAAGAAATTTAAAAACAAAGTTTAATCCTATTTTTACATTAAATGAAGATGTAACATACGAACAGGTAACAGCTTTATATAAATCATTAGAACGCGAATTTGGTATTGTTTCAATAGGAGAACGTTTTTACTTTGAATTTTCAGATATGGAATATGAACGGGCACCATTATTTACTTTAAATTCAACAGGTAATTCACCAGAAATGTTCTTAGAGGACAAAGGGACATTATTTTCTTTAAGCACACACTGTAAATACTGTGGTCTAATGGATAAAGAGCAGTTATCACCTATAGTCATTGATACTACACAAATGAAGGATCGCCATTTAGTCCATGTAAATGGTTATTGGGTTGCTTCTGAGGCACTAGCATCACTCATGAAAAAGGAAAGTTTAGAAGGCTTTGAACTTTTAGAGGTTATCCATCAAGGACCTGAAGAAGGAAAGCAACTAGCTTATCAAATTATTCCTGTTCAAGTGCTGCCTGAATGTAGCAAGGATAGAGTAAAATTATATTTTGCAACGGAACAACCTCCATGTAGCTGCGGCTTAAATGGCGTGATTAATGGTCCTGATACCTATGAGCATGAAGATTTAAAGCACTTAAAAGGCGATGTATTTTACTCAGCTGAATGTAGTCACGATGGAAGATATCTTTATAGAAAGACTTTGTTCAGTAAAAGATTTAGAGAAACGATTATAAAAAATGGTATTTCTCGTGAAGTTAGAGGAGAAAAGGATTCAAACTTTGGCCCAAAAGATTGGCTATTTGATCCTGTGTTAATCAAGTAAACGAAGTGGAACAAAAAAGGATAAGGGAGTGTTTAGGATGTTTAGAAAAATACTACCTATAGTAGCCATTTTGTTTATTATTGCATTGGCTATTTCCGATTATTTTAACAAACCTGAAGAAGCATCCATCCATGTTTATCAAGAATACGAACGTGCTTACCTTTCTTAAAACGAGAGTCTATATTTCGCTCAGAATAGACTTATTTATGTTATGATGTGAAGATCATAGCATGAATGTTTTTGAGGTGAAAGAATGAAAAAATGGGCATATCCATTAGCAATTTTAACGCTAATTGTATTTTTCGTAGTAAGAGCTACTTATCAAAGCGAGTTCATGAATACATTTGACGCAAAGATGGCGGAGATCTTTTTTGGTAATCGATTTATAGAGATCTTTCATTATATAGGAGAGCCTAAATTTGTTGTCGCTGTCGCAGTAGTCTTAATGGTGTATTTAGCTTGGAAGGTAAAAAATTATCGAGCCATGCTATTTGTAGTGTTAACTTTTGCAGCGGGCAATGTTTTGAATCAATTACTAAAAAAATGGATCCAAAGACCACGTCCTGAATTGGAGAACCAACTGACATCCTTTAGCTTTCCATCTGGACATGCTATGACGGGTATTCTGTACTTATTCACAATCGCTTATATTTTCGCCGAGAATAATAGTAAAGGTCGTAAAATTGTGCTGTGGCTAGGTGCAATAATTCTAATGGTACTCATTGGATTATCACGTATTGCAGGAGCTCGACACTTTGCTACGGATGTGCTTGCAGGTTGGAGTATGGGATATACTTGGTTTATCATCTGTGTCATCTGGTATGAACGTCGTAAAAAATCGTTTCAATCAAACCATAAATAAAAAAGTATAAGTAGTATCAGGATGAACTGGTACTGTCTACAAAAGGAATCGAGAAATTTAATCTCGATTCCTTTTTACATGTTTCGGTCCTTTTTATAAGCATTTCTTTAAATTCCCCACAACATCACAGTCGTGACAGCAAGATAAGCAAAATGTCTCTGTCTTTGCTATATTTGATTATCTTCTATGTAGAAGTAGATGAAACGGGAGGCAGTGACTCTCTCAGAAAGAATGTGCTCACGGTTTTTTATATACTAATGAATGAGCATGATTTCCCTATTGTAAAGAATGATATTTACCTTATAAAAAAGAATTGCGTATAGGAAACTTCTAAGTTAAGATGAGTACAATAATAAAAAGAGAAAAGGAAGAAGGGAATGGACGGAAATGTTTTACTGGCACTAGGGTTGACTCTTTTTGCCGGACTTGCAACAGGTGTAGGTAGTTTAATCGCCTTTTTTACATCAAGAACAAATACAAAATTTTTATCATTTGCATTGGGCTTTTCAGCAGGGGTCATGATATATGTATCCCTTGTAGAAATTTTTGTTAAAGCGAAAGATGCTTTAACCGACGCATTAGGCACAACAAATGGCTATTGGATGACAATTCTCGGATTTTTTGGCGGGATGTTATTTATTGCTTTAATAGATAAATTTATTCCTAAGGCTACTAATCCTCACGAAGTAAAGCTAGTTGAAGATGTGAATGCAGTGAAGCCTCAGGTCAATGAAGAGCATTTGATGAAGATGGGTATTTTTACAGCTCTCGCTATTGGCATTCATAATTTTCCTGAGGGCATTGCTACATTTATGTCAGCTATTAATGACCCAAATGTGGGGATTGCTATTGCTATTGCAGTAGCCATTCATAATATTCCAGAAGGCATTGCTGTATCAGTCCCTATTTTCTTTGCAACGGGCAATCGTCGAAAAGCTTTTAAGTTATCTTTTTTATCAGGATTAGCAGAGCCTGTCGGTGCACTAGTAGCATTTTTGCTCCTTATGCCCTTTTTAACAGATGTAATGTTTGGCATCGTGTTTGCTGGTGTTGCAGGCATTATGGTTTTTATTTCATTAGATGAATTATTACCTGCAGCGCAAAGATACGATGAAACACATTTATCCATGTATGGTCTAGTAGGGGGAATGGCTGTCATGGCCATTAGCTTAGTATTATTAGCATAATTAAAATAGGAAAAGGGAGTCATTTAAAGTGGCTCCCTTGTTATTTTTCTATATTGTAGGAACAGCCTTTTTTGATTCCACAAGCTCTTGTACACTATTTAGACAATCATGAAATGTAGTAAAAGGTTTATATGGAATATGAAGCTCCTCACAGCGCTGAACGAGATGATCTCTAGCAAGAACAATATTTGCTAGTTTAGCTGCCTCAAAATCAGAAAGAGAGTCACCAATCACAATTTTAAAATGATCCTCCTCTGCAATCTTCCGCATCACGCTAGGTTTACAGCAACCGCAACCTTGTGTGCTATATTTAACACATTCCTCGTCACAGTTATTTGGATAGATTAGTTCTATTTGTTCACCTGAAAAATCGGCTTTATTACAGTAGATGCCCGAAAAAGGACCATATTTTTCAACTAGAGGCTCAATGAAAAAATCAACGCCACCGCTTACAATATAAAATGGTATGTTATGGTCTTGAGCATAGCGAACAAAATCCCCAAAGCCCTCACGAATTACTGCTGAATCCATAAGATATTGAATTACTTCATCTTTTTGTTGAGTAGAAAGTAGATGAAACATAGCAGAAAGCCCATCTTTAAATGAAATGGTTTGTTCCATCATGGCTTTAGCAATTTTTTCAGAATCCTCTCGTACAAATTCAGTCATTAATGAAAAGATATTATCAGTTTCTGTTATCGTGCCATCGAAATCACAGAATATAATTGGTTTCAAGATAGTCCCTCCTTAGAAAAGCACGTATAAAATATCCTTTTCTATACTTCTATCATATTAGTTTTATAAGTACTTGCTTTCAAAAAAACGCCTACTAGGGTAGTAGACGTTTCAAACATTTATTGCTTATGGACTTGCACACCATGTTCATCCGCTTTTGTTAAAATTACTTGATGCTCTGGGAATTGCTTTGTCATTAACTGAACAAAGTCAGTAGCAATAGCAGAAGGAATAATGGAAATCAACGTTGGCCCAGCGCCACTTAGAGCGGTACCGTATGCACCGTTAGCTTTTGCAGCAGTACGAATTTCTGCATAGGCAGGAATTAGCTTTGCACGAAACGGTTCATGGAATAAATCAGCCTCCATATAATGACCAGCACGCTCGAAATCACGTGCCATTAAGGAAGCTGCTAACATATTCGCATTTGCAGAAGCACGAACAGCATAGGCGCGATTTAGTTGTTCTGGTAAAACAGAACGAGATTCGCTCGTTTTGAGCTCAACATCTGGTACGTATACCACAAATGATGCCTCGATATCATTGATATGAAATGTATCGACAATTCCGTTGTCATCCATTGAGGAAATGGTTAATCCCCCTAAAACAGAAGCGGTTGCATTGTCTGGATGTCCTTCAATCTGTGAGGAGAGATTGAGCTTATCTTGAACAGTTAAACCAAGTTCACATACTTGGTTAGCAAGTTCAATACCTGCCACAATCACAGCTGCACTGCTTCCAAGGCCACGTGCTAATGGAAGTTCACTAGTCATCTCGACACGACAAGCAGGTAGTTGCTGATCATATTGATCTGCAATTTTTTTAGCAATGACGTATAGTAAGTGTTCTTCAAGCTCAAACTCTTTAGGACCATTATCATCGAGATGGATAATATTCCATTGATCTTGTAAAGTAACGATAAGCTTTAAGTAAAGGGACAAGCCGAGTCCTATCGAATCAAAGCCTGGCCCTAGGTTGGCCGTGCTTCCAGGAACTGAGATTTGCCACACTTTACTCATAGTACACCCTCGATATATGCACGAATTTCTTCTTCATCATTTTTAAGGGACACTACTTCTACAGTAGAAACGTTCATAGCTGTATCAGGATCTTTTAGTCCGTTCCCAGTGAAGATTGTGACAACTTTTGCACCCTGTGGTATTTTTCCGTTTTCAACTGACTTAATAACACCTGCTAAAGAAGCAGCAGAGCCAGGCTCAACGAAAATACCTTCTGTACTTGCGATTAATTTATAGGCAGCTACAATTTCTTCATCTGTAACAGAATCAATGATACCGCCAGATTCATCACGAGCTGCTTCTGCCAATTTCCAACTAGCAGGGTTACCAATTCGGATGGCTGTTGCCACTGTCTCAGGATTAGCAATAGGTTCTCCTTTGACGATAGCTGCGGCACCTTCAGCCTCAAAGCCATACATTTTTGGTAGACCGCAATTTTTCGCTGCATGGTATTCTTTAAAGCCTTTCCAGTATGCAGTAATATTTCCTGCGTTACCTACTGGAATACACAAATAATCAGGTGCTGTACCTAAGCCATCTACAATCTCAAAGGATGCCGTTTTTTGACCTTCAATACGGTATGGGTTCACAGAGTTTACAAGTGCGACAGGAGTCGTTTCACTTACTTGGCGAACAATATTAAGGGCATCATCAAAGTTACCGTCAATTTCGATGATTTTTGCACCATACATGGTAGCTTGAGCAAGTTTACCAAGAGCGACTTTTCCTTTCGGAATAACAACGATGGATTGAATACCAGCGCGTGTTGCATAAGCTGCCGCAGCTGCAGAAGTATTTCCTGTAGAGGCACAAATAACGCATTGACTCCCATCTTCAATAGCCTTTGCAACGGCAAATACCATCCCTCGGTCTTTAAATGAGCCTGTCGGGTTTGCACCTTCAATTTTTCCGTAAAGCTCAATGCCTAGTTTCTTAGATAAATTCACTAAATGTATAAGAGGCGTATTGCCTTCGTTTAAAGTTAAAGCAGGTGTGTTTTCAGTTACGGGTAAAAATTGTTTATATTCTTCAATAAGGCCTTTCCACATAACGATACGATCTCCTTTTGTTCTTATAGGAAGAACAGTTGTTTTTGTATAAAAGACATTTTAACGCAAATCGTACTATTATTTCAATAGCATTTCATTAATTGTCGAAACAATTCGGTAATTTGAATTTTACTTGTCACTTTCTTGAAACAACTGTATAGTAATCTTGTAATGTAAAGTCAAGTGTAAAGACAGGTGGTTGGGATGACAACAAATACAGTAGTAACAAATAAACCTCAGCAATCCATTTCTAGAAATAAACTTTTAGGTGTAGCGGGGGTAGGTTGGCTTTTCGATGCCATGGATGTTGGTATATTATCCTTCGTCATTGCGGCATTGGCAGCTGAATGGGGACTATCACCAAGTCAATCTGGCTGGATAGGTAGTGTTAATTCAATCGGGATGGCTGTAGGAGCACTTTTCTTTGGTGTTTTTGCTGATAAAGTAGGGCGAAAGCAAATTTTTATGTGGACTCTGGTCCTATTTTCTATTGCAAGTGGACTATCCGCTTTTACAACTACATTAACTGCATTTTTAATTTTACGCTTTTTAGTAGGTATGGGGCTAGGGGGAGAATTACCTGTAGCTTCAACATTAGTATCTGAAAGTGTAGCGGCCAAGGAAAGAGGGCGTGTAGTTGTCTTATTAGAAAGCTTTTGGGCGGCAGGATGGTTAATTGCTGCACTTATTTCATATTTCGTTATCCCTACTTGGGGATGGAGAGTGGCCCTTATATTAACAGCACTTCCAGCCTTTTATGCTATTTATCTTCGTTGGCATTTGCCAGACTCACCACAATTTACGGTGAAGGAAGAATCCAAAAAACGCAGTATTGGCCAAAATATGAAAGAAGTTTGGTCGAAGAAGTACGCACGTTCTACATTTATGTTGTGGCTATTATGGTTTACAGTTGTATTCTCCTATTATGGCATGTTTTTATGGCTGCCAAGTGTAATGGTTGGAAAGGGCTTTGATATGATTACAAGCTTTAAATATGTTCTAATCATGACATTAGCTCAATTGCCAGGTTATTTTACAGCAGCTTGGTTTATAGAAAAGTTCGGCCGTAAATTTGTCCTTGTTTCCTATCTAATTGGTACTGCTGGAAGTGCTTTCGTTTTTGGGAATGCAGATACACTTGCCGTATTGTTAATTTCAGGGATGTTTTTATCCTTCTTTAACTTAGGGGCATGGGGTGCATTATATGCCTATACACCTGAGCAATATCCAGCTATTATTCGCGGCACAGGTGCTGGCATGGCGGCAGCTGTTGGGCGAATCGGAGGTATTTTTGGTCCATTGCTCGTTGGTTTTTTATTAACGGCAGGCTATGATATAGGCTTTATCTTTGCCATTTTCTGTGGTGCTATCATTATAGGCGTGGTGGGTGTCATCTTCCTTGGAAGGGAAACAAAGCAGCTTGAATTAGAATAAAAATAAAAAGTTCTGGATCAGAGTAATGAATCCAGGACTTTTTTGTTTATATTCGCTAGTGAAATACATAAAAATAAGTATTTATTAATTTTTATTCAATTTTACGAATTTATTTGTTAAAATGACAAATCAATATAAAAAGGTAAATCAAATTGTTCTATTAGCAGGTTAATGTGTTAAAGATTTTTCAGAAAAGTCATTGTATTCAAATTGTAATCGTGATACTGTATTTTTAATCGAATTTTGAGTCAGTAGGAAACAATCTCCCGTTCGTGATAAGGTCATTGAAAGAAAGGTTGTTAGGAATGAGTATTCATGAGGATATAAAGAAAAGGTTTGTAAGGCTGTCAAAGGGGCAGCGTAAAGTAGCACAATTTGTGATGGATAATCCCACTACAGTTATTGCTAATGGAGCAGCAGAGGTTGGCAGGCTGGCGAATGTAAGTGAATCTACAGTAATTCGTTTTTGTTATGCCATGGATTTATCAGGATATGTAGAATTGCAAGAGGAAATTAGAGAATATATGATGTCTCAAAATGAAGGGGTAAATCTACAACCTACATATACAGTAAAAAAATTAACTAATTCTAGCTTTGGTAAGATCATGCAACAAGATAGCCAAAATATTCAAGAAACGATTCAATTGATTAACGATCAGCAAATTCAAAAAAGCTCGAAATGGATGCATGAGGCAGATCATATCTATATTCTTGGTACTCGTCACAATGCATATGTCGCCAATTGGTTAGCCAACACATTAAAAACATTACGTTCTAATATTAAGCAGCTTCGCTTAGACTCGGATGATCTCGTTAATCAAATGAATAGTATGGGCGAACATACGACATTCATTGTGCTATCCTTTGATAAACAGATGAAGGATATGAAGACGATTGTTGAAATTGCCAAGATGAAGAAAGTAAAGATTATTGCGATTACAGGGTCTACATTTTCCCCTATCCGAGAATATGCCAGTGCATTATTTGCTCTTGGCACAAAAAAGCATTCTTCACTAAACATTGCACCAGTCTTATTTTCCTTTTTGCATGCCTTGTTAGAGGAAATGATGAGTCAAGATAAGGGACAATATGAAAAATATCAGCAATCCTATGAGCAAGTTGAAAGTAATGTGTTATTCTTAGATGCTGCTAGAGAGAAGCAGGTTTTTTAATGTAGGCAACGCATAGATGGTGTGTACTCATACACAGGTCTATGCGTGTTTTTATGAAATTCACTATAAAAAAAGATGTCCAAATATGATTTAGACATCTAGGAAAAATGAATTATAGAATTTTACTTAAGCTATATTCATTCACATACGTATCATTTAATTTAATGGCATTTTGTCGGATGCCTTCTTGTTGAAACCCTAGTTTTGTAAAAAGGTGTAACGCTACATTATTATGTTCCATCACCGTTAACTCTAGACGAGAAATGTCTCGCTGTTTAGACCAATTTTCAACAGCGTTCATCAGTGCAGAGCCAATGCCCTTTTGTTGATGTTCTTCCTTTACTGCTAAGCGAACAGAAGCAACATGTCTAGCTTTCGATTGTTTATACCCATGAATGACTGCATAGCCTGCAAAAATGCCATTTAATACACAGAGTAGTATTGTGCGGTTTTTTAGCTGTTTCCAATAGGCTAAATTTTTACGAAGTTGTTGGACCGTTAGATCTACTTCATTTTGAACATTATACATGAAGTCAGTTTGCTGAAAGATTTCCTCTTGTAAATGAATGAATGATCTAGCATCGGATGCTTCAATCCCTCGAATTATGTATGCAGATGGGCTTTCCTCATTGTTAGAAGTACTGCTTTCAGTTGGCTTCATTTGCGAACGTGAGAAAGTTACGCTTGTCCCTAATTTAACATCAATAACATAATAACCTGCATTGGTCCAAGATAAATAGTGTGAGAGAGGGGGCTTAGTTTTTTTCCACCAGCTCTTATTTAAGTAGGCGGCGTTTGGTAATACTTGTCCCATAATGTTTTCTAATTCACTAAAGGATAAAGTGATCTCTTGTTGTAAAGCTACTTCAAAATAGTTTGCTAAAGGAATGTACTTTTTTTCCATCTTCTTTGTCATCGTAATCCCCATTTCCTGAATATCCAAAAATATAGACTATCTGATGATAGCATAAAATTACGATGACTTAAATATGAAAACCCAACTAAATATCTATATAAACTAATTATTTTTTTAAAAAGATGCATTTTTACTATTAAATGTTAAAAATAGGTTGGTAAAAATAGAGAGTATTATAGGAGTGTGTAGACCCAATAAAAGTTATATAGCAACATAAGGTAGTTATAATATATATCTTATTTGCAAAGTATGTATTTAAAGATTAATTATTCTTTTATATAATAAATGATAGGCAGTAAGATTTTATCTGGATTCAGCAAATGCTTTTAGGAGCAAATTTTCGAGTGAGTTTGATGAGGCTTCGTTGATTCAAAGTTACACTTTATCACTTATTAGGCTATAAGATATGATAAAATAAAATACAAATGTAAGTGCTATTTTAGGAGGAATTGATTGAATGAGTAAAGTATTAGTTTTTGGACATAAAAACCCAGACACAGACACAATCACGTCTGCTATTGTATATGCCTATTTAAAACACCAAATTGGTGAAGAAGCTGAGGCAGTACGTCTTGGAGATATTAATAATGAAACTCAGTTTGCATTAGATAAATTTGGTTTTGAAGCACCTCGTTTAATTTCTTCTGTAGTAGGGGAAGGGGACAAGGTAATTCTTGTTGACCACAATGAATTCCAACAATCAGCGGATGGTATTGAGGAAGTACAAATTACAGAGGTAATCGACCACCATCGTATTGCAAACTTCCAAACAGCAGATCCACTATACTATCGTGCTGAGCCAGTAGGTTGTACAGCAACAATTCTAAACAAAATCTTTAAGGAAAATGGTGTAGCAATACCAGCTAATATTGCTGGCTTAATGTTATCAGCAATTGTTTCTGATACATTACTTTTTAAATCACCAACTTGTACAGAGCAAGACGTAAAAGCTGGTGAAGAGCTAGCAAAAATTGCAGGTGTGGACGTTGCAGACTATGGATTAGCTATGCTAAAAGCAGGGGCTGACCTATCTGATAAATCACTAGAAGATCTTTTATCATTAGATGCGAAAGAATTCCAATTTGGTGAGTACAAATCAGTTGTAGCCCAAGTTAATGCAGTTGATATTAATGATGTACTTAATCGTCAAGAAGAACTAGAAATCCTATTAAATAAAAACGTTGCAGAAAACGGCTTAGATTTATTCTTCTTCGTTGTGACAGACATTTTAAATAATGATTCAACTGCTGTTGCAATTGGACAAGTAGCAGAAGCGGCAGCAAAAGGATTCGGTGCGGAACTCATTAACAACCGTGTTGTACTACCAGGTGTTGTTTCTCGTAAAAAACAAATTGTACCAGTATTAACGGAAGCACTAAAATAATAGGCAGAGGCTGGGACAAAAGAATTTTAGCCAAAGAAAACCCCGAACTACGAAATGTTCATTAATGTTTCGTAATAGTTCGGGGTTTCTGTTTAAATTGCTTAGTTCATTCGAAAATTATCCAGCTTTCATATTAATCGAGTTTTAATGGTTGTACTGCTGGGCCTTCAAGTACCTCACCCTTAGCGTTAAAGCGTGAACCGTGGCAAGGACAATCCCATGTCTCATCTGCTTCATTCCATTTCGTTTTACAGCCTAAATGGGTGCAAGTCGGTGCTTTGGCGTTCTTCATATAACCAGCTATATATTCCTTTGCAACAAAGCCCCCTACTTTAAGCATCTGCATGAATTGCGCGCCGAATTTTGTACGTGACGGTGAATAAAGGGCAATGGCACCATCCTCACTCTGTGCGCCTGTAATCAGGGTGGACAAGATGTCACCAGCGACAAAGGAATTGGAAATCCCCCATTTACGGTAGCCAGTAGCAATCAGTACATTAGGTAAGGAGTTTGTAATTCTTCCAACGTAAGGAACAATGTCAGGTGTTTCAATATCTTGAGCTGACCATCGATAAAGTGGCTGTTGTTCAAAGTGTTCCTTCATTTCATTGGAAATCGCTTCATAATACGGCTCCGTATGAACGGTTTCGCCAGCTATATGATTCGCTCCACCCATTACTAAATAATGTTCCTTGTCTATCGTGGCAGTCCGAATCGAACGGGAAGGGAAATCAACGGATAGATATTGCCCCTGCATCGTTTCGGAAATCTTACTAGCAATCATATAAGAGCGACTATTGGACAGTTTAAAAAGTTTGAGTCCTTTAAACGCCTCAATGGGATAATGCGAACACAAAATAAGCTTATTGTATTGAACCGACATATTTTTTTCGGTATGTAAGTTATTTTGTGATATGTTTAATTGCTGAACACGAGTATTGCTGTAAAGTCTTGCCCCCATTGCCTGTGCCTCTTTGACAAGGAAATTACTCACCTCTAAAGGATTTATTTGAGCTTGCTGTGACATACATAATGCTTTTGTGATAGGAAACGGTAGCTCTGTCTCAGAGGTAATTTTAGATTTAATATTTAAAACCTTATAGGCATTCCATTCTTTTAATAATTGTGCATAGCCTTCTTTTGTTTGACAGTACAACAGTGAGTCCACTGATCGAACACTGTGTGTCGGAAGTAATTGCCTAGCTTTCTCGATGGCTTGTTGGTTGAGCTGATAATAAAGCTGCGCCTCTTCTATAGATAGTTTTTCTAACAGATTCGCATAGACAATACTATGCTGTGCTGTTAATTTTCCTGTGGAATGCCCTGTCGTTCCGTGACCAAAATGGGTATTCGCCTCAAGTAGAACTACATCCACACCTGCTTTTGCTAAAGTATAGGCTGTATACAAACCTGTTAAGCCCCCACCGATAATACATACATCACAAGTTGTTGAGGAAGTAAGAGAAGCTAGCGAGACTGACTCGGTTGATGCGAGCCACAGAGATTGTGTCATATTGAAACCTCACATTGTTTTTATGTTCAGTATGTAGAAGGGCTTGAAAATTTATGCAGTGAAGCATAAATATTGCCTTGTGATTTGTTCTATCGCTACAATGAAGCAAAAGGAGTGAGTGTAATGAAAATTGAAATTTGGTCTGACTATGTATGTCCATTTTGTTATATTGGTAAAAAGCAATTAGAGAAAGCGATTGAAGATACTGGCTTTGGAGGGCAAGTGGAGTTTGTTTATAAAAGCTATCAATTAGATCCAACTACACCAGTAGAATCGACTAGTACTGTATATGAATCATTAGCCAAGAAATATGGAATGTCTTTAGAAAAGGCTAAGGAAATGACATTGGGCGTAACGGCACGTGCAAAAGAAGTGGGCTTAAACTACGACTTTAGCAATTTGATGGAAGAAAATACGCTAAAAGCACACCGACTTGTGAAATGGGCTGAACAACAGGGAGATGTTACAGCACTTGTGGAATTACTTTTACACAGCCATTTTATTGAAGGAAAGCGTATTGGCCAAGAAGACATTTTATTAGAGATAGCTGAGCAAGTAGGGCTACAGCGTGAAGCGGTTGCAAAGGTTCTTGCAAGTGACGATTATAAAAACGAAGTAGAAGTAGATATTCAAGAAGGTCTACAACTTGGTGTTCGTGGGGTACCATTTTTTGTCTTAAATCGTAAATATGGTATTTCAGGTGCTCAGCCACAGGAGGTATTTGAAGATACACTACGTAAAGTTGCTGAGGAAGAGGGTTTGCAACCAAAGTTAAAGATGGCTGGCTCTGATGATGAGGGTGTATGTACAGATGATAACTGTAAATTGTAGTTTACACAGAGGGGAGTAAAGCTTTATACCCCCTCTTGTTAGATGAATGAAAGAATCTTAACATAATATTTCAGTCAAAAGTCTGAGGAAAGTAACGTTGACATTTTAGGTGAAATTTTTTAAGATTAATATATATCTTGAATTCGAGATATTAGATTATGATGTTTAAGGGAGAATTTATATAATGAACGTTTTAGTAGTAAAAGCTAACAACCGTCCAGACGGTATTTCAACAAAAATGTATGATACATTCATGGAGAATGTACAAGGCCTCAACGTTACAACTTTTGACGTATTTGCTGAAGATATGCCTTATTTTGGACAAGACCTTTTCAATGCATTTGGTAAAGTTCAAAATGGCGGTGAGCTAACAGACATCGAATCACGTCTTTTAGCTGCAAAACAAAAAGCAATGGACGCATTAACTGCAGCTGATATCGTTGTATTTGCATTCCCACTTTGGAACCTAACAATTCCAGCACCTTTACAAACATTTATCGACTATGTATACCAAGCTGGATTTACATTCAAGTATGGTGAAAATGGTCAATTAATTAGCTTAATGACTGACAAAAAAGCAATCATTTTAAATGCTCGTGGTGGCTACTACTCATCACCAGAAGCACAACCAATGGAAATGTCAGTAAATTACATTAAAAATGTAGCAGGTGGCGTATTCGGTATGGAAATTATCGAAGAAGTTATTATTGAAGGTCACAATGCTTCACCTGATAAAGCACAAGAAATTATTGCAAATGGCCTAGAAGAAGTGAAAAAAGTAGCTCAATCACTTCAAACTGTGAATGCATAAAAAATATTTTTTAATAAAAGTCCTCTCAAATTCGGGAGGATTTTTTTTATTTTGTGAACAGATGTATGGTGTGGTATGGAGGTCGGATATATTGATATTAATTAATTATTTAGAATTTACATTTACTAACATCCTGTTTGCGACGCAAGAATTAAAATGATAGTAATCTATGATTTTGGAGAAAAGTAATTAACCATTCTTTTAAAAATACATATAATCAGGACTATTTATTCAGTAAAAAATAGAATTAGTTTAATATAATAGGATTTGTAGGAAAATACTAGATTATTAAGGAGGTTGTTGTATGAATAAGAAATTAATAACTAATTTCTTGGCAATGTTACTCGTTCTATTCGCGTTTATACCATTTGGATTTTCTGCAGATGCTGCTTCCAATGATGTAACACGTGCAGATTATGTAAAAGAACTAGTAAAGAGCTTAGATGTAGAGATAGGTGATGGTTCTTCTCTTGCCTTTACCGATGTCTCTAAGGATTTAGCACCTTATGTAGAAAAGGCTGTGGAATTAAAACTTATTAAAGGTAAAACAGCAACTACATTTGGACCAAACGATAAACTAACACGTCAACAAGCATTTGTTATATCTGCTCGTGGACTAGTTAGTGAAAACGCTTCCCTTTCTATTTTAGAGCAATTTAAAGATGCAGACCAAATTGCAGAGGCATATAAACAAGATTTAGCTAACGCAGTTGCTGCAAACATTTTGCAAGCATTTGAGGATAATACCATTCGCCCTCGTGATTATGTGACGAAGGAGCAAATGGAAAGTATTGTGGAGCGCTTTGTAGCAGAATATAAAGCACCTTCAGCTGGAGCATCAGTAGACCTTCAGATTTTAGGGACAACAGATATCCATACAAATTTAGCTAATTATAATTACTATTTAGATGCTCCCTCAACGGAGGTTGGTTTAGCTAATACGGCTACATTAATTGAACAAGCGCGCGCTAAAAATCCAAATACATTGTTATTCGATAATGGGGATTTAATTCAAGGTACACCACTTGGCTCTTATAAAGCGTTAGAAAGTGTATTAAAGCCAGGGGAAGTGCATCCAGCTATCGCAGCACTTAATGCATTAAAATATGATGGTGGAACTTTAGGAAACCATGAATTCAACTATGGCCTAGACTTTTTAGATGAAGTATTAAACGATGCTAAATATCCAGTCGTAAATGCTAATACTTACGATGCAAAAACGAAAAAGCGTATGTATACACCGTATGTCATTCTTGATAAAGAAGTGGTCGATAGCTCAGGTAAAAAGCATACACTAAAAGTTGGTGTAACGGGAATCGTTCCAACAAAGATTGTTGAATGGGATGCCATTCATTTAGCAGGTAAAGTGGAAATGCAGGAGCCTGTTGAAGCAGTAAAAGAGGTAGTACCAGACATGCAGAAAGCTGGTGCAGATGTAATTGTTGTTCTTTCGCATTCAGGTATTGGTGGGGACACTTATGTGAAGGGTGCTGAAAATGTTGGTTACCAACTAGCAGAAATTGAAGGCATCGATGCTTTAATTACAGGGCATTCTCATTTAACATTCCCTGGTGACTATAAGGACTTGAAAGATGTAGATCAAGAAAAGGGTACGATTCACGGTGTACCGACTGTTATGGCGGGTAGCTATGGTAGTCACCTTGGTGTCATTGATTTAAAATTGGAACAACAAGGATCAGAGTGGGTAGTGGTAGACGGTAAAGGTTCATTGCAATCAATTAAGCAAGAAGGCTTAAAACCATCTGCAACAGTGCTAAAGGCTATTAAAGAAGCACATGAAGGTACATTAACATATATCCGTCAGCCTGTTGGAGAAACAACTGCACCAATCCATAGCTATTTCTCAATGGTACAAGATGATCCTTCTATTCAAATCGTAACACAAGCACAAAAATGGTTTATTGAACAGGAGTTAAAAGGTACTGCTGATGAAAAGACACCTCTTCTTTCTGCTGGAGCACCTTTCAAAGCAGGCTCTCGAAATAACCCACTAGATTACACAAACATTCCTGTGGGACCACTTGCCATTAAAAATATGGCGGACATCTATCATTATGATAATACTGTTGCTACTATTAAAGTGACAGGTGCTCAAGCAATTGAATGGTTAGAAATGGCTGCGGGTATTTTTGCAACAATTGATTCGAATAAAACAGAAGAGCAAAATATTATCGATTCAGAAGCACGTTCTTATAATTTTGACGTGTTGGATGGCTTAACGTATCAAATTGATGTATCATCACCAGCAAAATATGATCGCCGTGGTAGCCTTGTTGATGAGAAGGCAAACCGTATTAAAAATGTACAATATAATGGTAAGCCAATCGATCTAAAACAAGAATTCATCATTATTACAAACAATTATCGTGTTGGTGGATCATATGGGGCAACATTTAAAAATGCTGATGGCTCTAATATTACTAACTATGCGTATGAAAATCGCCAAGCTGTAGTTGATTATATTATGGCGAATAAAACAATTAACCCTGCTGCGGATAATAACTGGTCATTTGTGCCGTTCCCAGCTAATACAAAGGTTATTTACCTATCTGCAAAAGATGCACAAAAGTTCATTCCTGCAGGTAGTAGCATCGAATATTTAGCAGAAACAGAAGCTGGATTCGCTAAATATTTAATTAAATAATGGTTTATGAAAAGGAGAGTACGATTTAATCGCTACTCTCCTTTTTACGTCTGTTAAATGAATGGTACCGTGTGCCCTGATAAGTTAAAATGCCGAAATCCCCGTCTACTAGCAGTCCATAGTCGTGCCCATTCATTTTTAGTTCATGACGCTCTCCGTTTAGTTCTTCAAACGTTACATAATAGGACGTAGATGCTCCAGTATTATTAGAGCCTCCACGTATATTTGTACGTTTTGTCACAACCTTAGCGGGTACCGTTAAAATGGGAGAACTGTTGTTTTTAGACCAGCTGATAATGCCTTTCACAACTATGAAGGCAATGCTGCCGAAAACAATGAAAAAGATAATTGTTATAAAAACGGAACCAAATAAAAATTGATCGTCAAACCAGAGCAGCAAAATTCCTCCTTTCCTTTGGTGCTGAGGTGATTCTTATAGAAGATTTAACTCTAGATCAACAACAATATCTATTTCATCACTGATTAAAACGCCGCCTGTTTCTAGAAACGTATTATAGACTAGATTAAAATCGCGACGATCGATTTGTGCCTTTGCTTGAAAGCCAAATACTTCTTGTGCCCATGGATTGACACCTTTTCCTGTATATACTGTTGTAAATACAATGGGCCTTGTTATGTTTTTGATAGTTAAATCCCCATGAATTGCAAATTTTCTTTCATGAAGTTGATCAATGTATGTAGAAGTAAATATGATTTTTGGATAGACGTCTGCATCAAAAAAATCGGGAGAAACGAGATGGACATCACGATCATGATTTTTGGTAGAGACACTAGCCACGGCAATAGTAAATGAAATGTTTGCCTTCTGCATTTGTTCAATATCTGCTGCAACTATCTCAGCATTGTACGCTTCGAATGTTCCGTGAATACGGGAAATCATCATATGTCGCACAGAAAAGCCAATTGTTGAATGACTGAAATCAATAGTGTATTTTTTCATTTGAAAACCCCCTAAAACAGCATTCTACAACGAATGATAAAGTAAATAATTTGCTTATTCAATGAGTTTTTCATAAATGTGGAAATGTAGACACTTTTATAAAAGTGTAATCTGTGAGCATCTTAGTCATATTCTTATAAAGATGGGCATTTTATTGTTAGCAGGTGATCTAAAAAATTCCCTCTATAAATTGAAAAAAATGAGATTAAAGTTACTTTTAGTAATTTAATATAAAAAAGTTAATTGATTATTTTATGTAAATAAGTTACTTCAAATTTACATTTACTACATTAATCGTTACAATAGTTACATAGAGGTGAAAAATTATGAATGAGACAACTTTATGTCCTCGTTTAGCAAAAGCAATGGATTTAATCGGAAAACGATGGACGGGGTTAATATTATATCAATTACTAGATGGACCACAGCGTTTTAATGAAATCGAGTCTGCCTTACCTGTCAGTGGGCGCTTATTATCAGAACGCTTAAAGGAACTTGAGAAAGAAGGGCTTGTTGAACGCAAAGTATATTCCGAAGTTCCTGTACGCGTAGAGTATTCTTTAACAGATAAAGGTCGAGCATTAGAAGGCGCTATCCGCAATATAGAAACATGGGCAAGTAGTTGGCTCTAACATGAACAGATTGTTCTACTAGTAAATAAACTGGTTTTAATATTGTGCCAAAAATGACACTTGGAATGACTGTCAATTTTCTTTATAATATTCATCATCTCTGCACAGGTCTTACCTGTCATATAATATGAGATAAAAATACCCTTCATTTTACTTGTCAAATTGGGGTTCTAAATCCATACTGGTGTAGAGTAAGAAGGACGTTAGAAAGGAATTAGCTCTCATGACAAAAGAACAATGGGCGAAGGATTTAGCAAAAAATATTAATCCTGCCAATATTAAGTTAGATGAATCTTTACAGCAGTATACAATGACAAAATTAGGTGGCAAAGCAGATGTTTTTGTTCTTCCTGAAACAGAAGAAGAGGCAGCATCAGTTATTCGCTATGCATATATAAATAATATTCCTTTATTAATGTTAGGCAACGGCTCAAATATGGTTGTTCGTGATGGCGGTCATAGAGGAATCGTTGTAACATTCTCAAGTCTGGATGAGATTCGTATTAATGGTGAGCATGTTTACGCACAAAGTGGTGCACTAATCAAAGATGTATCGAAGCTATCAGCGCAAGCCTCTTTAACTGGTTTCGAATTTGCTTGTGGTATTCCTGGATCAATTGGCGGAGCAATGGCTATGAATGCAGGTGCTTATGGCGGTGAGATTAAGGATATTATTGTTTCATCTAAGGTGTTAACGAGAGAAGGAAACATTTTAATATTATCCAAAGAAGAGCTTGAGCTCGGCTATCGACAAAGCATAATTGCCAAAAAAGGCTATTATGTGTTATCCTCTGAATTTCAATTGGCGGTAGGGGTGCAAGAAGAAATTGATGCGAAGATTGCTGATTTAACGTTCCAACGTGAATCAAAGCAGCCTTTAGAATACCCATCTGCTGGAAGTGTCTTCAAACGCCCACCAGGTCATTTTGCAGGTAAACTTATTCAAGATAGTGGCTTGCAAGGCCAAGGTGTAGGTGATGCAGAAGTCTCTACCAAGCATGCAGGTTTTATTGTCAATAAAGGTAATGCCACTGCTACTGACTATATTGAAACAATCCGAATGGTCCAACGCGTCGTGAAGGAAAAATTTGGTGTTGAATTAGAGACAGAAGTTAAAATTGTTGGTGACGATCTATAATATCACGCCCTTCGTTTAAGTCGAAGGGCGTTTTTTTAGGAGTGAGGATGAAATGAAATTTATATCATGGAATGTTAATGGAATACGAGCATGCTTAGGTAAAGGCTTTTTAGAATTCTTTCATCAAATGGAAGCAGATTTCTTTTGTATCCAAGAAACAAAATGTCAGGCTGGACAAGTAGAGCTTGCTCTTGAAGGATATGAGCAGTATTGGAATTATGCACAGAAGAAAGGGTATTCAGGAACCGCTATATTCACTAAGCATACCCCGTTGTCTGTTAAGTATGGAGTGGGGGAGGAAGACACTCAGGATGAAGGTAGAATTATTACATTAGAATATGAAAACTTCTATTTAGTGAATGTCTATACTCCGAATGCACAGCGCGATTTAGCCAGATTACCTCTCCGCTTAGATTGGGAGGACCGTTTAGCAAGCTATCTACAAAAACTGAATAGTAAGAAGCCCGTAGTCTATTGTGGTGACCTAAATGTTGCACACACTGAAATTGATTTAAAAAATGCAAAGTCTAATATAGGAAATTCAGGATTTACATATGAAGAGCGAGCGAAATTCTCAGAGTTATTAGCAAGTGGTTTTGTAGATTCTTTTCGCTATAAGCATCCTGATGAAACTGACCATTACACATGGTGGTCTTATATGAATAAAGTACGTGAACGCAATATTGGTTGGCGTATTGATTACTTTGTTGTTTCTGATCTATTAAAGAATCAAATTGATATTGCAACAATCCACCCACACATTATGGGCAGCGATCACTGCCCAATTGAATTACAATTACATGTCTAGTGCTAAAAAATCGTATTTTCATGGAGAAAATACGATTTTTTTATGGTTGTTCTAGAAAATTAATAGGGGTTGCTTCGCTCAAAAGTGAAAGCAAAGCGTTGAGGGAACCACTAAAGGATAGCATCGAAGCGCTCATAAAATAGGAGACCGTAAGCCAAATACATGAAACCAACACAAGATAACCTTCTCACATAAAGTCATATCTTCTTCTATAGGAAAATATGATTTTCCAAAACGGTTCAGTAGCCTACAAAATTCTTATTGTTTATACTATTTTAATAGCGAATTGATATAAAATTTTGTATTTAAAGAAGATTTTTTATACATAACATACGGAAATTCGCTAAAAAATTCGCTCGTTAAAACGGGTTTGGGAAGGTAAAACGTGAATATAGTGCAAAGAGGGGGTTATGCAGTGGGAAAGAGAAAGTTTAGGTGGAAAAAGTGGCTCATTGTTTTTGCTGGGGTATTAGCTGCTTTGGCTGTTGTGACTTTTATTGGATTTACATGGTTTATGAATAAATCCAAGCCAGTAGTTGATGGTGAGCTAGTTGTTAGTATTCTGGATCAGGATGTGACGGTTACAAGGGATGATAAAGGGGTTCCGCATATTTTGGCTGAAACAGATGCCGATCTGTATCGTGCACAAGGTTATGTCCAAGCGCAAGATCGACTGTTTCAAATGGATTTAGCACGAAGACAGGCAAGTGGTCGATTATCTGAAATCATTGGGGAAGCAACCGTTAATACGGACAAGCACTTCCGTACGTTCAGTTTACGTGATGCGGCGGAGAAATCATTAGCAGCTTATGATGAAGAAAGTAAGCAAGTACTAGAATGGTATGCTGAAGGGGTAAATGCTTTTATTGCACAGGCGAAGGAAAACAATACCTTAAGCTATGAATTTGCTTTGTTAGGCTATGAACCTGAGGAATGGACGGTTGTTGATTCCTTAACGATAGGTAAATATATGGCTTATGATTTGGGCGGAAATTGGAATACATTAGCCTTCCGTCACTGGGCATTACAAAACTTTGATGAAGCAAAGGCGAAGGAATTATTTATTAAATATCCTGAAAATGCTTCGTCCATTATCGAGGCCAATATCCAAACTCCTGTAGCAGTGGCAGGGCAGTTTAGTGCAGATTTATTACCAAATGAATTTAATGGTAGTAATAACTGGGTTGTTTCTGGGGATAAAACGAAATCTGGAAAACCGATTTTAGCAGATGACCCACATTTAGGGTTAAGTACACCTTCTATTTGGTATCAAATGCACCTACAATCCCCACAACAAAATGTCAGTGGTGTTATTTTTGCAGGAATTCCAGGTATTATTTTAGGTCATAATGATGAAATTGCCTGGGGTGTTACGAATGTGGGGCCAGATGTACAGGATCTATATATTGAAATACCAAATCCGGATGACCCAACACAATTCCGCTATGATGGTCAGTGGGAGCAAGCGGAGGTACGTGATGAGCCAATCAAGGTGAAGGATGGTGAAACGGTAGATTTTGACGTCGTTGTCACGCGTCACGGCCCTATTATGACAGATTTAGCTTTTAAGGATACTGAGCCCACAGCACAATTTTCGATGCAATGGACAGCGCTTCAACCTACAGCGGAATTGAGAGCGGTGCTTGGGTTTAATAAGGCAAAATCTTGGGAGGACTTTGAAAAAGCATTAGAAGATTTTAAGGCACCAGCTCAAAACTTTGTTTTTGCCTCAAAGGATGGCACAATCGCCTATAAAGCTAATGGTCAAATACCTATTCGTAAGCAAGGTGATGGACAATTACCAGTGCCAGGTGATTCTAGTGACTATGGCTGGGAAGATTTTATTCCTTGGGATAAACTACCGACTGTAGTGAATCCAAAGGAAGGCTTTATTGCAACGGCGAATAACCAAGTCATTGGAGAGGACTATCCTTATCACATCACGGATTTCTGGGCGCAGCCTTATCGTTTCGAGAGAATTAAAGAAGTGCTAGAGGCAAATGATGAAATTACAGTAGAAGATATGATGGATTTGCAAATGGATCAGCATAATCTTTATGCAAGAGAGTTTCTACCCGATTTATTAACATCTATAAAAGCGAAAGAGCAGGATGGTCAGTACACAGAGATTATTGCTATGTTAGAGGATTGGGATATGGTAGATGCAAAGGAATCAGGTGCCCCCCTTGTCTTCCATACACTTATGATTAAGTTACAGGAAGTGTTGTTTAAGGATCAAATGCCTGAAGATATGTATGACATCATGTATGGGAAGTTTAATATTACAGACCAACTCTTACGTACAGCATATGCAGGAGAGAAAAGCATTTGGATTGAGGAGCAGGGTGGTGTGGATGAGACAGTTTATAAGGCATTCGAGCTGACTATTGCACAATTACAAGATCAATTCGGCAAAAATGCAGCGAAGTGGCAATGGGGTGATTACCATCAGCTTACGTTTGATCATACATTGGGTAGTGCCTCACCAATTCTTGCCGCTTACTTTAATGCTGAAAAGGTTCCAATCGGGGGATCGAAGGTTACTGTACAAGCAGCAGATAATGATTTAGCTGGTAATGTAAATCATGGTGCATCTTGGCGTTTTGTGGTAGATGTAGGGGATTTAAGCTCAGCCTATCATATTGTTGGTCCTGGTCAGAGCGGGCACGTAAAGTCTGATTGGTACCAGGATCAAGTGCTTGATTGGGCGAATGGTGATTATCATCAAACGTTTGTGAAACAAGAAGATATAAAAGGAAAAACATTACAATTAAAGGCACAGTAATAAAAGGTTAGCGTACATAATAAGTGCGCTAACTTTTTTTATTAAAAATTACAATGATATAGATCATTAACATTCAAATATTCGTTTGAATATGATGGAATAATATGTTATATTGATTACAATCAAACGAATATTTGAATGAGGTGAGAAAATGCCAAAAGAAATATGTGAGGTGACGCATGTACATGAAGAAGCGGTCACGAAGGTACAACAACAAATGCCTGATTTGTCAGGTGTAGCAAAATTTTTAAAAGCATTATCTGATGAAACAAGACTTAAAATTGCCTATGCCTTAACAGTAGAAGATGAATTATGTGTTTGTGATGTTGCAACTATTATTGGGTCATCAGTAGCGACAGCATCCCATCATTTACGATATTTAAAAGAAAATAATTTAGCCAGATCACACCGTATAGGAAAGCAAATGTATTATTCTTTAGCAGATGAGCATATATACCAAATTGTAACAATTGCCTATGAACATGCGAAAGAGGGGATTGCCAATGGCAGCGACACCAACTAAACAAGAATACAGGCTACAAAATCTATCCTGCGCCAGCTGTGCGGCGAAATTTGAGAAGAATGTAAAGGCTATACCTGCTGTACAGGATGCACAAGTTAATTTTGGCGCTTCTAAAATTACTGTAATCGGCCCTATTAGTGTCGATCAAATTGAAGAAGCAGGTGCCTTTGATGGCATTAAGGTTACCCAATCAGCAGCAAGAACACTTGACAATGCTACCCCTTTTTACCGTAAAAAAGAGAATGTTCTAGCTGGTATATCTTTGCTTTTTGTTATTTTAGGTTATCTATTTGTTAGTATGCTAGAGGAATCACATCCGCTACCGATAGCGATGTTCATATTAGCGATCCTTGTGGGTGGAGTTGGCATTTTTAAAATAGGCTTCCGAAATCTAGCGCGCTTTGAATTTGATATGAAAACGCTTATGACGATTGCCATTATTGGCGCTGCTATTATTGGCGAATGGGAAGAAGCGGCTGTTGTCGTCTTTTTATTCGCTGTGAGTGAGGCGCTTGAAGCGTATTCAATGGATAAAGCTCGTCAGTCCATCCGTCAGTTAATGGATATAGCTCCACCAACAGCTATTATTAAAAGAGCTCACGGAGAACACTTCCATGAGATGGAACTACCAACAGAAGACATTGAGATAGGTGATATTTTAATTGTCAAGCCAGGGCAAAAGATTGCGATGGATGGGATTGTGATTAGCGGGTTGTCTGCAGTCAACCAAGCAGCCATTACAGGTGAATCGATTCCTGTTAATAAAACAGTAAATGATGAAGTATTTGCTGGGACTCTTAATGAAGAGGGTGCGCTCGAAGTACGTGTGACAAAGCGTGTGGAAGACACAACCATTGCCAAAATTATTCATCTGGTAGAAGAAGCACAGGCAGAAAAAGCACCTTCTCAGCAATTTGTTGATCGCTTTGCAAAATATTACACACCAGCCATCATGATTATTGCTTTTCTAGTAGCTGTTATTCCACCATTATTAGTAGGTGACTGGCAGCACTGGATTTACCAAGGTTTAGCTGTTTTAGTTGTAGGATGTCCTTGTGCACTTGTTGTCTCTACACCAGTTGCCATTGTAACGGCAATTGGGAATGCTGCAAGGCAAGGTGTACTTATTAAAGGCGGTGTTCATTTAGAACAATTAGGACATATTGAAGCTGTAGCCTTTGATAAAACAGGTACATTAACTGAGGGACAACCAGCAGTAACGGATATTGTGACAACAGATAATTGCTCAGAGGACTATGTATTACAACTAGTGGCAGCAGTAGAAAAGCAGTCTCAGCATCCTTTGGCTAAAGCTATTTTAAAAAAATCGCATGATAAAAATTTACCAGAGTTAGTACCAACAGATTTCCAATCAGTAACAGGTAAGGGTGCGTATGCTACAGTAGACAATCAGATTATTTATGTAGGCAGTATGAAATGGATAGTGACATTAACTACTGTAGATAAAAAAATTGAAAATCAAGTTAAAAAATTGCAAGAACAGGGTAAAACAGTAATAGCAGCTGTTTCGAATAGCCAATTTATTGGGCTTATTGGAATTGCTGATCAATTGCGCCATGAAAGTAAGGACGTATTACAAAAATTAAATGCCTTGAAAGTAAAGCATATGGTGATGTTAACAGGTGATGCAGAACCCACAGCACAAGCTATTGCTACTTCATTAAAGATGACAGATGTGCGCGCTGGTTTATTACCAGAGGAAAAATTAATGGCGATTAAGGATTTACGTGCACAATTTGGTGCTGTAGCGATGGTTGGGGACGGGGTAAACGATGCACCAGCATTAGCAACTGCAAATGTAGGAATTGCCATGGGTGGAGCAGGAACAGATGCAGCTCTTGAGACGGCGGATATTGCCTTAATGGGTGACGATCTAACCAAACTTCCGTATACCATTGGCTTGAGCAGAAAAACATTACGCATCATTAAAGAGAATATTATATTTGCCCTAGTTTTAAAATTAATTGCGTTGTTGCTTGTCATTCCAGGATGGCTGACATTATGGATAGCAATTTTTGCGGATATGGGTGCTACGCTATTAGTTGTATTTAATTCTTTAAGACTAATTAGAGCAAAAAAGTAGTATGTAAGGTGTAGTTCTGTAAAATAAGATAGGAAATTAATCTCACACTAACGCTATGAATTTTATGCGAATAGATGCTACTAGGGATTCTTGAAAAAGCATTTTTAAAAGGCTATTATAGTTTCAGGAGTAATGTAACAATCAAATATAAATGAGGCGAAAGTTTGAATATGTCAGATCCTATTTTAGTAAATGTTACAGAAGAGATTGTGCGTGGTTTAGTAAGCTTTTTACTACGAGGACCAGAATATCAAACATTTTGTAAATGCGAAATCTGTGAATTCGACACGGTGGCACTTACACTAAATGCATTGCCAAGTAAGTATGTTACATCTATGGAAGCCAGAGATGAGGCATTTAAAGAAATGAATACTCCTGAAAGTATTGAGCGCATCAACAAAGAGATTATTCATGCGTTACATGTGGTAAATAAGTATCCTCGACACAAAGTAGAGCCTACTTCTTAATAGAAGAGGCTCTTTTTAAGTTGGAGAAGAAGTGTTTTTCTGACATATGTATTTTCAGTTAACTTTTAAGCCAAGCTTGTAGTAAACTAGAGAGTAAGAAAAGGAAAGAGAGGGAAAAGGATATGCCAACACCTAGTATGGAAGACCATATCGAACAAATATATTTATTAATCGCCAACAAAGGATATGCGCGTGTGTCTGACATTGCTGAAGCATTATCTGTACTTCCTTCTTCTGTTACAAAAATGGTTCAAAAATTAGATAAAGATGGTTATTTAGTTTATGAAAAATACCGTGGACTGACATTGACGCCTAAAGGAGAAAAGCTTGGCAAGCGTCTTGTGCAGCGCCATGAATTGCTCGAGCAGTTTTTACGAATGATTGGTGTGGATGAAGAGCGTATTTATGATGATGTTGAGGGAATTGAACATCATTTAAGTTGGAATTCAATCGATCGTATTGCAGATCTTGTGCAAGTAATGGAAGAGAATCCAGACATCGTGAAAAAATTAGAGGCATCTAAGACACAGCATAATCTTTAAAATGATGGTGTGAAGGAAAGGAAGACAATATGAACGCATTACAATCAGGTGAAGTTGTTACATTAACGGTATTAGAGCAACAAGCATCGAAATGGATTTTAACAAATGGAGTGGAAGAACTCCCTTTAAATGCTTCAGAGGTAACAGAGCCACTAGCAGTAGGTGATCGCCTTGAAGTATTTTTATTTGTAGATCGTCGTGGTGATTTGGCTGCTACAACGGCTATTCCAGCTTTTACTCAAGGAGAATATGGCTGGGCTCGTGTCTTGAAAGTGGTTGAACGTGAAGGTGCTTTTGTAGATATTGGTACATCTCGTGAGGTTTTAGTAAGAGCAGAGGATTTACCAGCAGTAAAAGAGTTGTGGCCAGAACCAGGTGACCATGTATTTATGACATTGCGTACGGATCGAAATGGTGATTTATTTGGACGTTTGGCAACGGAAGAAAAAGTGACAGAACTATATGAAGGTGCACTAGAAGATATGCACAATAAAAACATTCAGGCACGTCCATATCGTTTGTTACCAGTTGGCACATTTTTACTAGGGGTAGAAGCGCCTTACCGTATTTTTGTTCATGAATCAGAGCGCAATGCAGAGCCTCGATTAGGGCAAGATGTAGTTGTACGGATTATCGACGTAAAAGAGGATGGTTCGATGAATGGCTCCCTTTTACCAAGAAAGCATGAACGACTTTCAAATGATGCACAGCAAATATTGACTTATCTACAAGATGTGGGCGGCAAAATGCCATTTGGTGATAAATCATCCCCTGAAGAGGTTCAAGAAATGTTCAATATGAGTAAAGGGGCATTTAAACGTGCACTAGGAACACTCATGAAGGCTGGTAAAATAAAGCAACAAGACGGTTGGACTGAAGAAGTTTAGTGGAAAATTCACTTGCTAGAATTGCATTACCACAGAAAAAGTGACGAGAGACATCTGAAACCTTCTCGTCTTTTTTTCGTACTAATAATTGTATAGTGGCATACATTATACAGGCTAATAGATGTTTTAGCGAAAGGGGTCACACGATTTGAAAAAAACATGGATTAAAATACTAACAGCTACAATGTTGGTATTTGGAGTGATGGCACCAGCAACAGGGTTTGCATCTGATAATACGCCTCCAAAAGCAATTGATGAAAAATTGGGCGTACCTATCGTCGTATATGGAGCAAATTTATCTGAGGCTGAAAAAGAATCCGTCAAAAAATCATTAAAAGTAAGTGAAGAACCTGAAATCGAAGAAATTACTGTGTCTGGTGAGGATCTAGTAAAATACATTAAAGATAGTAATTCAAGCTCTCGTATGTATTCTTCTGCGAAAATTACACGTAGAGATACGGGGAAAGGTTTAGTTATAGAGATTGTAACGCCATCTAATATTACGCAGGTAACTTCTGAAATGTACGCGAATGCGATGCTTACGGCAGGAATTCAAGATGCAACGGTACAAGTAGCTGCGCCAAAAGCTGTTACGGGACATTCAGCGCTAGTAGGTATTTACAAGGCATATGAAGTTACAACAGGCGAAACGCTTGATATTGAGCGTACCGATGTTGCCAACGAAGAATTATCAGTGGCTACATCTATTGCAGAATCTGCAGGGGTAGATGATGCTAAGGTTGCAGAATTACTGACAGAAATTAAAAAGCAAATTGCGGAATTGAAGCCAGCAACACGTGAAGAAGTAGAAAAAATTGTACAAGAGCAATTAAACAAACTTGAAATTAATTTAAGTGAAAAGGACCGTCAATTGCTAGTAGATTTAATGAATAAAATCAGTAAGCTAGACATTGATTTTAGTAAATGGTCTGAACAGTTAAATGATATTAGTAACACAATCCAAGAAAAATTCGGCTCACTCATGGAAGATAAAGGTTTCTGGGAAAGTGTGAAAAGTTTCTTCGCAAATCTAAAAGATACCATTTCTTCATGGTTTAACTAAAGTTTTATAGTCGTTAAAAAAATCTGTAATACCTACTCAGTATGCTAGAGTGGGTGTTCAGATTTTTTTGCATAACACAAAGAGTACACAAATTTTGTGAAAATATAAAAAGCTATGGTACTATGAAAAAAAGGAGTGGTGAGAAATGGAATTCCAATTACAGCAACTAGCGGAAAATCAATATGCATTTTTGAATGAGCAAAAAGGGGAAAAACTCGCAGAAATTACTTGGCAGCAAAATGGCTCAGTAATGGTAATGGATCACACATATGTATCAGATAAGCTCCGTGGTCAAGGTGTGGCCAAACAATTACTCGATCAAGCAGCATCGTATGCACGTGAAAAGGGTTATAAAATGGAGGCCGTTTGTTCCTATGTTGTAGCCGCATTTGAAAAATCAGATGCATATAATGACGTGAAACAATAAAAATAAGGCAATCTGCTTTTGATTAAGCGGATTGCCTTTTAATTGTTAGAGCAAATCATGTAAGCAGCTCCTTACAGTAGAGTGACACTATAAATTAATACCGTTAAGAAGCTAGCTCCACCTAGTAATGCAGCCATATCTATCCAATCATAAGCTAAATCGAATTCTTTCATCCTAACCACTCTCCTATTTTTAGTATTAATTCATTAATTCCCTTTACTTGCCTTTTATAATCATAAATAGTTACAAAATTATGTTGAATGAAAAAATAGAAGGTTTTCAAGTTGAGTTTTGGTAGGAGATGGAGTGTGATTGTCCGCAATAAAAACGAGACGAATTGTATTGAATAGCAGTATCATTACTAGATAAAAAAGCAAGTATAAGTCTTACATTTATATATATGCTAGAAGTTATAAAAAAATAATGTTTATTCTTCTAAGATTAGGGAAAAACTATATTACAGAGCTAGTTTTTATATTTTTAGGAGGTCATAGATCATGGCAAAACGAAAAGGAACAGGTGTTGTCCTTGCAGGTTTAGCGGGATTAGCAGCATCTTACTTAAGTAAAAAAGAGAATCGTGATAAAGCACTAACGATGTTTAATAGTATGAAAGCTAAATTCGAAACGTATCTCACATCTGGACCTAATATGGATGACAGAATTACAGAACGAGTTTCAACAGAGGTAGCAACAGAGGCGGGCACATCTCCAACTAAAATTGCTTCGAATGAAATGGTAGCAGAGGGTGGAGGACATACAGGTGTCCATTTCTATAACGAAGAAATTCAAGAAAAAGAAAAATAAAAACAAAACCTTCTCATTTAAGCATGAGAAGGTCTTTTGTGTGAAATAAGGATCGCTCCTGCAAAGAGCAAAAGGACGATTCCAGTAAATATAAAGCCGCTAATTGTACCAAGTGACAGCCAGCCTAATAAAGAAGAGCCTAAAACGACGCCAAGAGAGAAAAATGCATAAAAATAACCATACGCTTTTCCTCGTACTTCAGCAGTTGTAGAGTCAATTAGTAAGGAATTGACTGAAGGGAATAGGAAACCGAAACCGACGCCATAACAAGCCATCGCTATATAAAGTAAAGTGTTAGAATCAGCTTGACTAATTAATAATTGACTTATGCCCATTAACCCTATACCAACAGACAATGTTTTCAGAGGATCAACCTTATCAAAAATGCGGTTCGTTGGTAAAAGAAAAACAAGAACAGCAATTATACCAAATGTGCTCATTAAAGTACCGCTTAAACGAGAGTCATAGCCTAAAGATTGGACTTTGAGCGGAAGTAGATAAGCAATGACACCTTGAGAAAACATTAAGAAGAAGGCTCCTAAAAAGGCTTTTAATGTTCCCGTGTTCTTAAAAAAGACCCTTATCGGAATATATGTATTCGGTTCTGCTTTCTCTTTTTTTACTTGGTTTGCTTTCAGTAGAAAGAACGCAAGAATGCCTAATAGCAGCATAAAGCTTGCCGTGATATTGAAAACAAATGGGACACTTGTTCGACTTGCTAAAATACCACTAAAAGCAGGGCCTATAATGGCAGCAATACCAACAAATGCACCAGAAATAGCACTGCCCTTACCTCTTTTTTCTTGCTCAGTAGCATTTGCTAAAAATGTGAAGGCAGCAGGAACAATGAAGCCTGCAACAAGTCCATGGATAAAACGTACAATTAATAGTGCGATTGGCTCCTCTATTAAATTATATAGTGTTAACGATAAACCTGTTGTGAAAAGACCAACAATTAGTATGATAAAAGGTCCTTTACGATCTGTTAAAAAGCCTGAAATGATATTACCAAATGTATTGGAAAGTGAATACATACCCACTGCTAGACCAGTTAGAAATGCTGATGCTCCTAAAGATTCAGCATATGTACTCATAACAGGAAGCTGGGTAAAAAGGTCGAAAAACGAAAAGAAAATAATTACATAGATAAATTTCTTCATAGCTCCTCCGATGAAATAGAACATTATAGTAAGTTAGATTCGTAGTTCTATTATAACATTTCCAATACAAAAGGACGCCCAATAAGTTTTGACTTATTAGACGTCCAAAAATTAAAAAATTAAGCTTTTACAACTTCTTTTTTCATTGTTTTGTTTTTAGCAAGATTTACATGCCAAGAAAGTGCTTCCTCTAAAAGATGAGGCGTTTGGTGGTTACCTGTTGCCTCAACTGCACGGTTGTAGTAATCCCATAATTGTTCTTTGTAATCTGGATGTGCACAGTTTTCAATAATTAAAGGTACACGCTCTTTTGGTGCAAGACCACGTAAGTCAGCAATACCTTGCTCTGTTACAATTACATCCACATCATGCTCAGTGTGGTCAACATGAGAAACCATTGGCACAATCGATGAAATAGCTCCACCTTTTGCATATGATTTTGTAACAAAAATACCAAGACGTGCGTTACGTGCAAAGTCTCCTGAACCACCGATACCGTTCATCATACGTGTTCCAGATACATGTGTAGAGTTAACGTTACCATAGATATCTAACTCTAAAGCCGTATTAATTGAGATTAGTCCCAAACGACGTATAAGTTCTGGGTGGTTAGAAATTTCTTGTGAACGTAAGCAAATTTTATCGGCATATTTTTCTAAATTGCCGTATACTTTCTTCTGTAATTCCTCAGTCAGTGTAATGGAAGTAGCAGCAGCAAATTTAACTTTACCTGCATCAATCAGGTTAAATACTGCATCTTGCAGTACTTCTGATGCCACAATGAGATCTTCGAATTCAGAATCTGCGAAACCATCTAGTACAGCGTTTGCTACAGAACCGACACCAGATTGTAAAGGCATTAATTGTTTTGTTAGACGACCTGCTTTAATTTCATCACTGAAGAAGTTTAATAAAATGTTAGCCATTGTTTGTGTTTCTTCATCTGGTGGAACGATTAATGAAGGGGCATCTGGCTCTTCAGAAATAACAATTGCTTTAATTTTAGCTGGATCAACTTTGATACCAATTTCACCAATGCGTTGCATAGCATTGGTCATTGGAATTGCTTCACGATTACCTTGTTCACCTGGAACATAAATATCGTGGATACCAATTAAAGCTTCTGGGTGAGAAATGTTTAACTCGATAATAATATTTTCTGCATATTCTGCAAAAATTGGTGAGTTACCTACAGAGTTTGTTGGAATGATTAATCCATCTTCAGTAATTGCAACAGCTTCAAGAATTAGATATTTAATTGGCCCAATAATTCCTTGACGTACTAGCTCAGCGTTATGAGAAAGATGAGCATCTACATATAAGACATCTCCAGAATTAATTAAATTACGGATACCTGCGTCCCCCTGGAATGGTCCACGTTTACGAATTGCACCAGCTTCTGCTAAGTACTTATCTACTTCTGGTCCTAATGATGCACCTGTATATACATCAATCTTGAATTCTTCATTTTTCGCGCGCTCAACTAATGCCATTGGCACAACTTTTGCGTCCCCAGCACGAGTAAAACCGCTCATCCCAACTACATCACCGTTAGAAATAAGTGCTGCTGCTTCTTCAGCAGTAACAATTTTACTCTCAAGTTCTTTTAAACCTAGGCGTTTTTGAACATTTGCATCCATAAAAAAATCCTCCCCTAAATAATTTTGATGGAAACCGATTACAAAACTAGAAAAAACATTTGAGAATTTTCTGTTTATTCAGTTGTAGTATGACTCCAACCATTTGAATAATACTATCACCAAATTGTCACAAAAACTTTAGAATTAGCATTAAATTGAGTAAAAAAAGGAAAATCGAGCATTAAGATGATTTTTCGACAGAGAAAACGTTTTATTGTAGAGTTGTATAAAATTAGAAAATTCCCACATTAAAAACTGTGTCAAAATTGTTAATGGAGGGGAGAGAAGTGGTCTCTTTTAACGTAAAAAAGAACAGCGAACAATTCATAAAATTGCTCGCTGTCTGTCCATATTAAAAACCTAGAGAACGACGGAAGTAGCTTGCATAGCGTTGGCTAACAGGAATGCGCGTACCATCTTTCATAATTAATAAAAACGTTGAGTGTGAATCTGGTTGAATTTCATCGATGAAGTCAATGTTAACGATATAAGAGCGGTGACAACGAATAAATGAGTCAGGTGCTAAAAATAGCTCTAGATCACTTAGGTTCAAACGGTGATAACCTTCACGAGTCATTGTTTTAACAAATGTTTTACGGAGTTGAGTTTCTAAATAAATCACTTGATCATGTTTGATTGGGTACCAGCAATCATCAATTTTGATGGTAATATAATTTGTTAAGAATGCTGATGGTTTTTGCGGGAAGATAGCAGTAATAGCTCCTTTAGTTTCGCCTTCCTCCATTAAAGGAATACTCATTCCATAGTAAGCGACACCAAAAACATCAGGTTCGATGTATGAGCTGATTTTTTGACCATAGCTAAGTGCTTTGTGTGCGGCTGAACCTTCTTTAATCGGATCACCTGGCTTAATTTTTAAATCAACTTTTTTGCTTGGCTGGTAATACAAATATTCATTTGTATCAGAGATAGCAATGGATGTATTCTCAGGGAAGAACTCCTTAATTATCTCCATTATTTCTTCTATTTGTTTTGGATCCACTTTAAACACCTCGTCTAAACTTTTAAAAATAGTATTATCATCTATTTTACTACATATCCATATAAATTATATAGAGAAGATTTAGGAATAAAATAGAAAAATGTCGATTGACTCATTAAAATGGTGTAAGATGTCTTGTATAATTTGTAAATAAATTTATATAATGACTAATTTTTTTTAATAGGTATATGGTAAAATCTAATTGTTAGGAATAAGTTTACGAGGTTTCTACTATGCGTATGTGATAAATTAGAACTAGAGTAGCAAGTAAAATGTGGTTGAAAGGAAATCGCAGAATATGGTAAAATCCACTGTATAGTCTATTTTTTTTAGATTTGGTGTTTTAGTTGGGTTATTTTTGAGTTATTTTTAATAAAAAATTGTGAAATAGGACTCAGTTCTTATATTGAATAAGCAAATACTATTTTCTTATTTTTAATTCGTTGGGATTGGTGTCAGATTTTGTCATGCAATTCGTGCACTCTGAGGAAAGATGGGGAAGATTATGCAACTACATCAACATTCTATGTCAGAAACGATATCCAAAAGATACTTCCAAGAAATCGATAATATTAATCAATATATCGGTGTCGAAGAATTTTTTAATATTGAGTCGAAATTAATATTTGAAATTTACCATTTAGAATCTACCAAAGCGAAAAAGTCTTTGCATGAGTTAATTGATATTCTTTCAATCCGTTTTGGTAAGCAGGTTATTAAAATTGTTCGAAGTTATTTTTCCGTTTTATCATCAATTGTTGCCCGTAAACTGCTGGACAATCAAGTACCTTCGAAAAAAGCCTTTGCTTTTAATATTGCTTGTAACGATATGATAGAAAATCAGATGAAAGACGCAGAGTTTTTACAATTTGCGGATGATTTAATTGATTTCTTTGTTTACTTTATTGCAGATCGCAAACAACCGACTTTCCGACATCAGACGGTCAACAAAGTAATTATGTATATAAATGATGAACTTGAGAATGATTTAACTGTAGAAAGTATCGCTAATAACTTTCATATCAGTACTAGTCACTTATCACGTATTTTCAGAGAACATGTAGGTATTACATTAGTTGAGTATTTAAATGTTCGACGTGTAGAAGAATCACAATACTACTTACGACATACAAATAAAAGTATTACATCTATCTCAGATCAGTTCCATTTCTGTAACCAAAGTTATTTCACTCGTATTTTTAAAAAATATACAGGTGTTACACCAAAGCATTTCAGAGATGAACTTCATCATGAATTTTATCGTTTTGAAATGGCAGAGACTGAATTACAGAATGTTTAAATTTTGAGCATAAGATGTGAAAAGGTGCGAACGTTTAGCATGGCTAAAGCTCGCACCTTTTTTACGAACAACTGCGGTCTAAATTAGTAGCACTTGCTATTTGATAAAGGTAGAGCCTATAAGGTATACTTCACAGTAGTTGATAAATTATAGTAGGTGGAAAAATGAAAAATTTGAAACTCTTTTCAATGCTTGGTCTAGCAGTTTTTGTGCTTAGTGGCTGTCAAGCAGTGCAAAACAAAGAAGGTTTTTTCTATAGTATCTTTGTAAAACCTATGGAATTTTTACTGGAGTTTTTCGGGAATGATATCTTTTCAGGAAGCTATGGTTTAGCAATCATTGCGATCACGGTTCTAATTCGTTTAGTTTTAATGCCGATTATGTTAAAAAACTATCGTCAGCAGCAATTGATGAAAACGAAAATGGATGCGTTCAAGCCTGAAATGGAAGCCGTTCAGAAAAAAATGAAGGAAGCTAAGACAAAAGAAGAGCAAACACAATATCAACAAGAAATGATGGCTCTCTATCAAAAGCATGGCATTAATCCACTTAACATGGGTTGCTTACCGATGTTAATTCAAATGCCAATTATTATGGGACTTTATTTCTCGATTTTGTATTCTGCGGATGTAAAATCACATGAGTTTTTATGGTTTAGTTTAGGGTCACCTGATATCGTTATGACCATTATTGCAGGGATTGTTTACTTAGTCCAAGCGCGTGTATCATTATGGACTGTACCTGAGCAACAAAAGGCTCAAATGAAAATGTTTATTTATATTTCTCCAATTATGATTGTCTTTATCTCAATGTCTTCTATGGCAGCTCTACCTCTGTATTGGTCTGTCAGTGGTGCATTATTGATTATTCAAACATATATTGGGCGTAAATATTATTCGGAGCATCCCGAAAAAGCAAAAAAATAAATTAAACAATGTCGAGGCGCCTCTGTTGCCTCGACTTTTTTAGGAGGTCAGCAAGATGAACAGAAAGTGGCTAGTATCTATTCTTGTTGCAATTTTTAGTATTGCGGCACTCGTATTTATTATTATAGGGAAATTTAATTTTGCCGTACTTGCGATGACGATTATGTTCGCTTTATCAAATGGGTTTAGAGCTAAAAGTTTTGCAGAGCAGGGCTATGTAAAAGAAGCAAAGTGGATGAAGTATATGGCAATCTTTTTTGCTATTGCTTCAATAGCAGTATTTGTCATTGTTCTAACAGACTAAATAAATATTTACATGGGAAATTCACACCTGAAAATGTGAACAGTGCTAAAATAAGATTATAACGAGTAATACAAAAAAATGGGTATTTTCAGGATGGCATGTTTTCAGAGCAATATCCTTGTTGTACCTGATATTTTAAAAGGGGCATAAATAGTGAAAAACAATCGTCTTCCGCTCATCATAGGTGCTTTGATTTCTATCGCGTTAATCGCAGCTATTTTTGTAGTCTATAACTATAAAAATGATCAAGTAAATAGTGCGACTGATGAGCAACCAAAAACAACAGAAACAAACGACTCTACAGAGAAAGACTCTTCTGTAACAGAGGAGCCAGACAATACACCTGAAACACCTGCAGAATCAGAGCAGCAACCTGACGAAAACGGTTATCTACCAAATCAAACATTACCTACTGAACCAACCTACATAAATGGTATTTTGCTAGCAAATAAAATATATCCACTTCCTTCTACCTTTGCACCTGAAGAAAATCCAGAGGCACGACAAGCTCTAAATCAGATGTTAGCTGCCGCCAAGCAACAAGGATTTGATTTAGTTGCATTTAGTGGGTATCGTTCTTTTGAATATCAAACAAAACTTTATGATAACTATGTAAAACGTGATGGACAAGCAGCAGCAGATCGATACAGTGCTCGACCAGGCTATTCCGAACACCAAACAGGCTTAGCGTTTGATATAGGAGAGCGTGGAAAAGAGGATGTATGGCTGACAGCAGAATTTGGAGAAACGCCAGCAGGACAATGGCTATTTGCGCATGCTCAAGAGTATGGTTTTATTTTACGTTTCCCACAAAATAAAGAAGATATTACAGGTTATATGTATGAATCTTGGCATTATCGTTATGTAGGCAAAGATATTGCAAAAGAGATTACAAAGCAAAATATTACGTTGGAAGAATATTTAGGAGTGAAATAAAAAGGGAAGAGATGCGGTTCACTATGAACAGGCTCTCTTCCTTTTTATTTTTATAAAATAGGCGTTAATAAACGTGAAATGGATTCTTTAAATTTAATAAGTGCTGAGCGGTTTTTATACATTTCCCATGTTAATTCTGTACAATCAAAAATATCCTTTTCAAATAGCTCTGCAAGTTGGTGCGATATGTTTGCATCATAGATGAAGGCATTGACTTCAAAATTCAGACTGAAACTTCGGACATCGATATTAGCTGTTCCGACAGTCGATGCCTCGTCATCAATAATAATGGTTTTGGCATGGATAAAGCCTTTTTCATAAATGTAGACTTTCGCTCCTGCACGTAATAACTGACCGGCATAGGAATAAGTAGCCCAATAAACGAACATATGGTCAGGTTTGTTAGGAATCATAATGCGCACATCAATGCCCGACAATGTTGCGATTTTAATGGCGTCTAAGAAGCTTACATCTGGGATAAAATAAGGTGTTTGAATATAAATATATTTTTTCGCCATATTAATAAGTTTTAAATAACCAATCTTAATTTGTTCCCAGTCTGAGTCTGGTCCACTTGAAACAATCTGTAAGCCAACATCACCCTTTTGCGGGATAGCAGGGAAGTAGCGATCAGAGTAGCCCATTTTCTGCTGTGCACTTGCTTGATTCCAATCGAGTAAAAAGCGAGTTTGCAGTGGATGCACCGCACTTCCTTCAATTCGCAAGTGAGTGTCTCTCCAATAACCGAATTTTTTTTGTAGCCCAAGATATTCATCACCGACATTAAAGCCACCAATATAGCCAATTCGACCATCAATGACAACAATTTTACGGTGATTCCTAAAATTTAGACGGGGATTGAGAAGTGGCAAAATGGATGGGAAGAAAACTTCTACTTCACCTCCAGCATTCAGCAATTCTTTAAAATGACGCTTTTTTACATTACGTGAGCCCATCTCATCATAGAGTAGACGTACCTTGACACCTTGTTTTGCTTTTTTAATCAGTGCATTCACGATACGTGTACCTAAGTCATCTAGACGGAAAATATAATACTGAATGTGGATATGATCTTTAGCTGCTTCAATATCTTTTAGGAGTTGTTCAAATTTATTGGCACCATCATCGAAAATATCTAAATGGTTGTCTTGTGTTAATACCGCATTGTTTGTTCTAAGGTGCATATAAATCATTTCTTGATAATTTTCTGCGTTTGCAATGCGAAACTCAAATGTTTCACTGCGAATGGCTTCCATTTGATAGCTAATGAGGTTATCTATCCCGATATCCTTACGCCCTTCCCAACGAAATAAATGCTTTCTTCGTAACTGCCTTCCAAGTAATAAGTACAAAATAAATCCAACTAATGGCAAGAAAAATAATACAAGAATCCATGCCCATGTAGAGGTAGCATCTTTACGTTCTAAAAAAATGATGGTCATGGCTAATAAAATATTAAAAAACAAGGTTAAAGGGACTAAATATTCTATGTCTGTAAAAATGCTCATTCCTACACCTGCCTTTACTATTGTTAACAACATACATAAGTATAGCCTACTTCAAAAGAAGAAAGAAGATATGAAATCTAGCTAGGTAGGAAAAGGATTATCTCTTCGATTTGTAAGGGATAATCCGCATGTTTTCGTTAGTAATTTTCCCATTGAAATAAAATATCGGAAAAATCCTTTTGAAGAAGCTTTTCTCGGTTAATAAAAAACTTGCCAACACCGCAATCTGCCCACATAATTCCTAATTCATCATGAGAGTCAATTTGTAATAATAAGACATTATAGCGCTGAAGTAGCAAGGACTCTTGATGAATATCCTCATTTAAATAATAAGCATAGCCACCAATTTTAGCTCCCGCTCCTAGGAAGTGTTGCAAATAAATCTCTTGCACATCATCCATTTGGGAGGATAGGAGGAAGGGAAGGTGACGTTGTGCTCGATAATCTAGTGCAGAAATGGGTTCCTGTGTTAGCTGAAATTGTAAAGCTAATTCCTGACGAATAGGGAAGCCATCTAATGTAGTCGGTATAGAAAAGTGTGCCTGTTGAGAGTGGGCTGCACTGTCATTGACAGTTGGATAAAATCTTACTTTATAAAATTGCTGAAAAATGTCTTCGTAATAATTGACAGTAGTAGTTTTAAAAGTATTGGCTGAAATAAAAAACTGCAGTAATCCCCTTGAAGGAAAACCTAGTAGTGGTGGGATTTCGGCAAAATTAATTTGAGCTAATAATCTCATTGGCTCCCCTGTTAAATCTTTTGGATAGGTTTGAAAAGAGGGGAGATAGGGTTCGCCAGCAAATTTACTTTCAGTTAACGTAGTTGAACGTTGGTATGGCTGAATAATGATTGTTGAAAGTAGCGTGTCTTCGATTTCTGAGCGAAAAGCTTCTAGCTCTTTAGGAAGTAAAAAATTTGTTGCTTTGTTCATGCAAACCCTCCGAATATCTCTCTAGGTCTTTAAAGTATAACAAGTTACGGTATAGTGAGAATCTATTCAAAACGCAATGATTTACTGGAAGCCTTATAGATAAAAATCAAACTTATCGAAAGAATGGCTATTGCTGCCGATATATAGTACCCGAGACTTGCTTGCATCGTAAATAACCAAGTGAAAAATAGTGGACCAAGAATACGTCCTAAGTTATCCATTGAATAGGAAAGACCTGCGGCAGTTCCATATTGTCCTCCAGATTCTTTCGAGGAGAGCGATACCACACACGTTCTAGCAAGTGCATTACCAGCTGTAAAGACACATAGGGCTAGACCAGCGATAAAAAGATTAGCTGTGAGTGTGAATAATAGCATACCGATTGCTGTTACAATTTGAGCACCGATTAACCATGTTGTTTCGCTGCCATTTTTTATACGTCGAACAACGCCACCTTGAATGGCTGCATCAACGAAACCACTAAACATAAATAAATATCCAATTTGTAATGGTGTAATATGAATCTTTTCGATTTGGAATAGTTGGAAAGTAGCCTCAACACCCGCTAGCATAAAGGTTACTAAAAATGAAAACATAAATAAGTAACGCACACGGTACTGTAGCATCTTGCTAGCGCCTTTTGGTACAATAGCACGTTTAGTTGAATCTTTCCGTTTTTCAGGTTCTTTTAAGACGAAACTTGCATAAATAAATAATAGTGCAATTAATGATGCGGATGCGATAAATGGTAATTGCAAACTATAATGGCCTAGCACCCCACCGATTGCTGGACCAAAAATAAAACCAAGACCAATGGACATGCCCATAAAGCCCATATATTTATTACGATCCTCTTCACTGGACATATCTGCGATAAATCCTGTTACTGCTGTATACAATGCTCCTGAGAATAAACCACCTACAATGCGTGAGACATACAAAATAGCTAGGTTATCTATAAATAATGAAAAAATAACAAAACTAAGGCTAAAACCAACCAGACCTGTTAAGATTAGTTGTTTACGACCTATCTTATCTGATAGCATGCCCCAAAATGGTGCTGTAAAGAAACTTGCAAGTGAATATACGGTTAGTAAACCACCGACGTGGAGATCATTCCAATTTTGCTGCACAATCACCTCAGGTAAGACAGGAATAATAATGCCAAATCCTAGGTAAACGAGAAATTGAACAGACATCAATAATAAAATTGCCTTTTTCATACAGTTCCCTGCTTTCATACAATATTTCACTATGTACATTCTACCCTTCTTGCTCTTACGATGACAAGAATTCGGATGGAGAAACATGGTGGAGATAGTTATTAATTGAAGATGAATAAAATATAGTGATTGTGGTTATTTTATAAGTGTTTGGTGGTATAAATAATTTACAATGTAACAAAAATGAAAAATTTTATATGTAAGTTAAATGGTATGATAAATTTGTCAGACATCTTACTCGTAGAAAAATGAAACTTTTTTGTTCCCTAAAACGTTATATAAAATCGAGGAAAGATTGAGGTGGAATGTATGAGGAAAGAAGTAGATTTGAAAAAGATTGTTTCGAATTTATCTAAGTTGGGTGTAACAGCCACTGTAACAAAGTCTCGACTAGAACTTTTAAAAGTGCTAACACCACCAACGCAGACTCCGCAAGTTCAAGCTTAACTCGTTTACAATAGGAAAAGGGAAGTCTCAATGCGCGAGACTTCCCTTTTTCTATATTTATTCATCTTCATCATGTGTCGTAAACATGTACGTTCGATAATGGAACCGCATACTAAAGACTAGCCCAATGGCTAAAGCATTGCCCATTAAAGAACTTCCTCCGTAACTAATGAACGGAAGCGGGATACCTGTAATTGGTAATAACTGAATAGTCATGCCTATATTTTCGAAGACGTGGAAAGTAATCATGGCAATGATACCTGCACAAACATATGTTGAGAATGGATCTTTCAATAAGAGCGTTGTCTTTGTTAAGTGATAAATTAATAAGAAGAAAACACAAATAACAATACTAGCGCCAATAAATCCCCATTCTTCACCGATAACAGTAAAAATGAAATCGGTATGGTTTTCTGCTACATATACCTCTCGATTTCGGAACCCCTTACCAAAGATCTCTCCTGACCCAATAGCATTTAACGATGTTATTAAATGATAGCCTTCGCTAGATGAATAGGAATAGGGGTCTAGCCAAGAATAAATTCGAGCAAATTGATAAGCCTTTAAGCCGAACGTTTTTTCTAGGAAATCCTGCATATAAAGTGCCATCCACAGTAGGGTGCCACCTGCTACCACTCCACCTAAAAAGGTCGGTAGAATGATTTTCCAAGAAATTCCGGCTACGATGATAAGAGCAGCAGTAATCGCAAAGAATACAAGAGCAGAACCAAGGTCAGGCTGCTTCATAATGATAGCCAATGGTATGATGAGTGTGATACCAATTTTCCCTAGTAGTAGGAAGTCCGTTTTTACTGATTTTAACGAATAAACTTCATGATGCTTACTGATTAGTCGTGCTAGTGCTAAAATGTAAAAAGTTTTCATAAACTCAGAAGGCTGAATATTTCCAATCGGCGTATGATACCAGCTTTTAGCACCATTAACGGGTGCACCGATTTGACCTTCTCCTTCAGGCATAAAAATAAGCAGTACCAATAAGGCAATCCCTGCTCCATACATATACCATGACATTTTTTTATATTGATCTGGCTCAAAAAACATGACGATGCCAATAATTACTGCACCAATAACATACCATTGCATTTGTTTAGGTACGTAGTTAATGCCATATTGACCCGATGTCTGGGCAGATGCAATAGCTAACAAACTGATGACTAGAAAAGTGAAAAGAATAAAAGCGAGGGTCCAGTCAAAACGGTTTGCGAAATTTCGTTTATTTTCCATAAAAGCCACCTAAATTAAAATAGTATCTCAATATGAGTAAATATGATGCGAATCTTCCAATTTCGTTTATAATTGTTCAAAGAAGAGAGCTATTGACCAGTAGAGTGTATGAGATAACTCATATCTATTGATAAGCTTGCAACTTGCTTTGAACATTGTCAATGGAATTTTCAGCAATACTTGTACTCATTGAGTAATCTTAAATTAATATGCAAATGCATGTTTAACATTCCTATTATAACGCAAAAAATACTTTTATGCCTGTGCATATAGTTGGGACGACAATTAACATAAAATGTTTCAAAAAAATCATGTTTAGACTTATAATGTAGTGAAGAATGGGGTGATGGTTGTGGCTAAAAAATTAAAGTCAGCTGATGATTTTATGTATCATATTTATGTCCATATGAATGATGTAGATAAATTTGTCATTTTTAGCGGGTTAAAATTCCCGCAATTTGTGGCTGCACTTGAACCACTGCATCACTTACTGTTATTAAAACATTCCTATGAAGACGGTTCTTTTAATATGCATACACAATTTGAATATGTCTTGGAAGATGAAGTTCCTCGTTTTGTGAAAAAATCAGCAGAGTCAAAGGAATTGTGTTGGGTTGATTTTATGGACGAAAAGAGGCTAGATCATTTGACACCAATGGAACAAGGAGAATTGCTTTACATAAGTCATAAAAAAGAACCGATTACGTCTGCATTTTTTAACAAATTACAAAATAGATTTGTCTATTATTCTTCAGATCAAGAGAAGATGACAAAAATTTATTTTCGTCATTTAAGTGATTCGGATTTATTGGTTGCCAATGTATTTAATAGCCTAATTCGTGAAAAGGAACGGAGTACTGGTTTTTGGCGTCGAAAAGTAAAGGCGAGTATTCCATCTATATCGCCCGATTTTTTACGATCTTACCGATCCTTTGCTAAGGACGGAGCGTTACTATCTTTGTACAGAATTGAAAAGCCAAAGGTAGCCTATGGCATAGAAGTTCGCAACCTATCAGAGTATTCATTTCCTGATGAAGTTTGGGATGACTTAAATACGATCCTGAAAACGGAACATGATGAATTAATTTATATTATTTAATCTTCATATCAGTAACGATTTTTGCGATTAAGCGACTATCAAATGAAGATCAGTTGTTGGCAGATATGCTGAATTTTGAATTGAGCCTAGACAATTTAAAAATTAGATGCAACTAAGGCATAATCGATGAAATGTCAAAATCTCACCGTCAAAAATTACGGTGAGATTTTTATGTCATTTGTCAAGACGTTTCATGATAAACTAATAGTACTCAAGAAGTATGTGGAGGGCACAAAAATGAAAAAAAGAATCGGTTTATTATACGGCGGAAAGTCAGCGGAGCATGAGGTGTCATTATCGACAGCTCGTGCAGTTACTGGAGCTTTGAATTTCGAGGAGTATGAAGTATATCCGATTTTCATTACATCTGACGGGGAATGGCGACGTGGAGAACGTTTGGAAAAACCTGTAAGTGCAATAGAAGAATTACAATTTGGTGATAATGCCACAATTTTAGAAAATAATATTACTGATTTTTTAATCGATGAAAAAGGCAATGCGGTGCAGTTTGATGTTATTTTCCCATTGTTACATGGAACAAATGGTGAGGATGGAACTGTGCAAGGATTACTGGAAGTACTGAATTTACCATATGTAGGAAACGGTGTATTAGCATCTTCAGCTGGTATGGATAAAGTGGTGATGAAGCAATTATTTGAAATTGCAGGCTTACCACAAGTGCCCTATACGTACTTTATTCGTAGTGAGTGGAAAAACGAGCAACAGACCATCATTGAACGATGTGAACAGGGCTTGAGTTGGCCGATGTTTGTGAAGCCTGCAAACTTAGGTTCAAGCGTTGGGATTAGCAAAGCAACTAATCGTGAGGAATTAATAAAAGCAATTGAGATTGCTCTGCAATATGATCGTAAAATTGTTGTAGAACAAGGTATTATGGCTCGCGAAGTTGAACTAGCTGTGTTAGGTAATGATTATCCTGAAGTTTCGGTACCAGGCGAAATTAAACCAGTCACTGAATTTTATGATTATGACTCGAAGTATAAGGACGGTTCTACAGCCCTTATTATTCCAGCGGAGCTACCAGTGGAAACTGTGACAAGCTTAAAGGAATTAGCAAAACGTGCATTTAAAGCAATAGATGGTAGCGGTTTAGTTCGTGCCGACTTTTTTGTAACGGCTGAAAATAGCGTTTACATCAATGAAGTGAATACAATGCCTGGTTTCACGCCTGTAAGTATGTACCCATTATTATGGCAACATACAAATGTGAGCTATCCAGAGCTGATTGACCGTCTCATTAAGCTAGCAATCGAACGTTACGAAGAAAAACAACAGCTTCACTATAAAAAAGACTGAGTGGGATTATTGTGAAAAAAACATTAAAACAATTAGCTGCATGGTTAAATGAGGATATGGCGGCTTTTGGTGATACCGTTGTATCAGGAATTTCTATCGATACAAGAACAATTCAACAGGGAGATTTATTTGTGCCATTTCGTGGCGAGCAAACAAATGGGCATCAGTTTGTTGTTCAAGCATTTGAGAAAGGCGCGGGAGCTTCTCTCTGGCAAAAAGATGAACCAAATCCTCCAGAAGGTTATCCTTTACTATTTGTGGATGACTCAGAAGTGGCTTTACAGGAAATGGCAAGAGCCTACCGTAATGAACATAAGGCGAAATTTATCGGCATTACAGGTTCAAATGGTAAGACATCCACAAAGGATATTTTAGCGGGTACACTTGCGCCATTTTTTAAAGTACAAAAGACTATTGGGAACTTTAATAATCAATTAGGGTTACCTATTACAATTTTACAGCTTGATGAAAATACAGATGTTGCTGTTCTTGAAATGGGTATGAGTGGTTTTGGTGAAATTGAATTTTTAACGAAGCTTGCTCGTCCACATATGACGGTTATTACAAATATCGGCGAGGCTCATATGCAGGATTTAGGGTCACGAGCAGGTATAGCAAAAGCAAAATTTGAAATTATTCAAGGGATGCAGCCTGATGGTCTATTATTCTATGATGGTGATGAACCGCTGCTCCAAGAATTGGTGGCCAAGGAACAGCACTTACAAGCAGTGCCGTTCGGATTAGAGCCAGGTAATCTTTTATACGCTGAAAATATTCATGCTAATGCGGATGGCAGTCACTTTACTACGCATGGAATCATTGAAGGCGACTTCTTTATTTCAGTTCTTGGTAAGCATCAAGTAAAAAATACATTAGTGGCGATGTTAATTTCTCATAAGCTAGGTTTAAACAATGAACAAATTCGTACATCCTTAGAGCATGTAGTCTTAACAGATATGAGGATGCAACAAGTACAAGGAACAAATGGAGCACTATTTATCAACGATGCCTATAATGCAGCACCAACCTCGGTGAAGGCTGCTATTCAATTTATGGCTTCCTCTACAATTCGACCTGAAAAATGGCTTGTGTTAGGAGATATGCTGGAGCTTGGACCGAATGAGCAAAGTTTTCACGAAGGGCTAGCAGCATATATAAATGAGCATGAAATTGATTATCTCTGCTTATTTGGCCCTCGGATGGCATATCTTTATCAAGTATTAAAAGAGCGCTTTGAGAAAGAACGTTTACTGTATGTAGCAGATGATTATACGGCTATTATTGAAAAGCTAAAACTAGCGAATGAATCATCTATTGTTTTACTTAAAGGCTCGCGTGGTATGAAATTAGAGACGATCTTAAATGCATTTACGTCACAGTAACCAATGAATCGGTGGGATTAGGCTCACCGATTTATTCATTGTTAAACGAGGTGAGGACGTTGTCAGTAGGTGTACTATGTATTCATGGATTTTCAGGTGGACCTTATGAAGTGGAGCCATTCACAACATACTTACGGGCACAGACAAATTGGCTAATTGTAGAGCCGACGTTGTCAGGGCATGGAGAAGAATTACAAATGAGTGGTTTTACAGCGAAGCATTGGTTAATGGATGCCGAGCTTGCCTATCGATCATTAGCTAAAAAAGTAGATGAGGTAATCGTCGTTGGTTTTTCAATGGGGGGAATCATAGCATTATATTTAGCTAAACGTTATAAAGTAAAAAAACTCGTATTATTAAGTGCTGCTGCAAAGTATGTCAGTCCCAAACAGTTAGTCAATGATTTCAAAGTGCTTGCTACAGAGGCTTATCACCGTAATTTGACGAATAACGAACTTTTTTTACGATACCATCATAAATTTAACAATGTGCCTTTAGCATCCACAATAGAATTTATGAAGCTGGTTAGAATGGTGGAACCTTATTATCAACATATTCAAATTCCTGTTTATATCGTGCAAGGGAAATTGGACGGAATAGTGCCCTATCATACGGCGCAATTCCTTTTTGATAAATTAGCCTCGAAAGATAAAAATTTGTATTTTTCTGATAATGGCAAGCATCATATATGTTTTGAGGAAGATTGTTCTGAATGGTTTCCAAGGGTTTTAACGTTTTTAAGGGATAAATAAAGTAGTCAGATTATTACGACTCATGCGTTATCGTTGCATAGGATTTAAAGCCATGTTAGACTAGTGTAAGCAATGGATACATTTTGTGCGAAGACTCTTCATATTTGGTTGAAGGGTACTTTTTTTTGAACACAACGGTTTTATTCTAAAGTGAATAATTACGACAGAATCGAACCGCTCGGTAAAGACCGGGCTTTCCTTTTCATATAAGAGAGCTCTATATGGACTATCATGTAGAGAAAATTTTTAAGTAACGGAAACGTTCCACTACACAGGCTCGAATTTGCCGACAACTTCATCTGAAAATGTAACCATTTGTCAACTTAAAAGGAAAAAAAGGAGATTGAGAAGTTTGACAAATTTTTCAGAATTAAATATTAGCGAATCTACATTACGCTCAGTAAAGCGTATGGGATTTGAAGAAGCAACACCAATCCAAGAAGGTACTATTCGTTTTGCGATTGAAGGCCGTGATGTATTAGGTCAAGCACAAACAGGTACTGGTAAAACTGCCGCTTTCGGGATTCCACTAATTGAGAAAATTGATCCAAAAAACCCTAATATTCAGGCGTTAGTTATTGCTCCAACTCGTGAGTTAGCGATTCAAGTTTCAGAAGAGCTATATAAAATTGGCTATGACAAGCGCGTAAAATTATTATCAGTATACGGAGGTCAAGAAATTGGCCGTCAAATTCGTGCACTGAAAAATAGACCTCAAATCATTGTTGGTACACCAGGACGTATTATTGATCATATTAATCGTCGTACGTTAAAATTAGAAGATGTTCAAACATTAGTATTGGATGAAGCAGATGAAATGTTAAACATGGGCTTTATCGATGATATTAATTCAATCTTAGAAAACGTGCCTTCTGAACGTCAAACATTACTGTTCTCAGCAACAATGCCACCAGCAATCCGTAAAATTGCAGAAACATTTATGCGTGATCCAGAAATTGTGAAAATTAAAGCAAAAGAATTAACAGTTGATAATATCGATCAATATTTTGTTAAGTCTGCTGAACGTGAAAAATTTGATGTTTTATCTCGTTTATTAAACGTTCACCAACCAGAGCTTGCTATTATTTTTGGTCGTACAAAACGTCGTGTAGATGAGCTTGCACAGGCCCTATCTATTCGTGGCTATTTAGCTGAGGGTATTCATGGTGATTTAAGCCAGGCGAAGCGTATCTCCGTATTACGCCAGTTTAAAGAAAATAAAATCGATATCCTTGTTGCGACGGACGTTGCCGCTCGTGGACTTGATATTTCTGGTGTAACACACGTTTATAACTTTGATATTCCTCAAGATCCTGAATCTTATGTTCACCGTATTGGACGTACAGGTCGTGCGGGTAAATCAGGTCTTGCCATAACATTTGTAACACCTCGTGAAATGGGTTACTTACGTATTGTGGAAGAAACAACGAAAAAACGTATGACACCTCTTCGCCCACCAACAACTGATGAAGCATTAGAGGGTCAACAACGTTTAGCTGTGGAAACACTGGAAAATCTTATTGCTAATAACAATTTAGGTGATTACCGCACACTTGCAGCGGAAGTACTAGATAATCATGAAGCAATTGACGTTGTTGCAGCTGCTCTACGTTCATTAACGAGAGAGCCAGACGATACACCAGTAACAATCACAGAAGAGCGTCCATTACCAATGCGTCGTGAGCGTTCTAGCAGTAACCGTAGTGGCGGTGATCGTGGCCGTGGTAACCGTAGCTTTGGTGGCGGACGTCGTGACGGCGCTCGCAGTGGAGAACGTCGCAATAGCGGTAGCAGTAGCCGTCGAGAAGGCGGACGCCGTGAGGGAGGTCGTAGAGAAGGTGGACAAGGTCGTTCTCGCTCTCCACGACGTCACGAAGGTTAATTTTAACCGAATACACTAATTCTTTATGATAAACCTTACAGTCATAGTGGCTGTAAGGTTTTTTTTCAGCTATAGTTGAAACAAAAAGGTGAGTAAATCCGTATACACCTAATGAAGAAAGAGAGGGGAACGATATTGAGAGCACAGCCGATTCATCAAATATCCCGAAAAGGGTTAACTGTGTGGCGTTTATATGGTGTCATACAAACATTGGTGTTATTCATTGTAGCGGGGCTAGTAAGCTACGGTACATATTATTTTGAATGGCCGTCATTTATTTACTTCATAGCTGGGGCAATTGTAGTTCTAAGTGCAATACTATCCATTTTTGTATTCCCGAAAATAAGATGGGAACGATGGCGTTATGAGGTTCGTGAGCATGAAATCGAAGTACAACATGGTTTATTTGTTGTGAAACGTACATTAATACCAATGGTACGTGTTCAACATGTTGATACAACACAAGGACCGATTTTGAAAAAATACGACTTAGGTAATATTTCAATTTCAACAGCAGCAACTGTACATACGATTCCTGCGCTTGTTATGGACGAAGCAGATATACTTCGTGCTCGCATCTCTGATTTAGCAAGGGTGGCGGAAGATGATGTCTAAAGAAATTAATCGTTTACATCCAGTATCTGCAGTTATTACGAGCGTTAAAGCATTAAAAAGTATGATATTACCAATTGCCATTATTATCATAGGAAACGGCTTTAATTTTTCTTTGAATTTTCATAGCGATCATTTTTTTGATACCATTTTACTTTTTGGTGTCTGGGGAGGTGCGGCACTTCTTGCACTTATTGGGGGCATCATAAAATGGCGGACATTTGTTTATTGGTTTGAAGACGGGGAGTTACGCATAAAGTATGGATTGTTTGTTAAAAAGAAGCGTTATATTCCTTTTGAACGTATACAAAGCTTAAATTATAACGAGGGTATTTTTCATCGCATTTTTGGTTTAGTGAAAGTTCAGGTTGAAACAGCAGGTAGTAAGGGAGGTAAACCTGAGGTCGAACTGACAGCAATCCGTAAAGCGGCAGCAGATGTTATTGAATTAGAAATGCGTCGGGCTAAAAATGGGGTAGATCAACAACAAGATCAGGAAGAAATCCAAGTGATAGAGGAAGCTGTCTCCATTCCAACGATTTACCATATGTCCATACGTGATTTACTCGTTTTAGCAACAACATCTGGTGGGATCGGTGTCGTACTATCAGGTCTTGCAGCAATTGCTTCACAGTTTTCCGATATTATTCCTTATGAAACAGTATTTCATGAACTAGCTGATTTTGTGAAAGTCGGTGCATTTTTAGTCGCTTTAACAGCGATGTTCGTTTTAATTGTAGCTTGGGTTGTATCAGTGGTCATCACACTGATTAATTACTATGATTATACAGTCCGAATTGAAGAAGAAAAATTGATTATCACCAAGGGACTTTTAGAGAAAAAGCGTATTACTTTACCGCTGAATCGAATTCAAGCCATTCGTATTGTTGAAAACCCTTTGCGTCAATTAACAGGCTTTGCAACGGTGGTCGTTGAAAGCGCTGGAGGTAACGGTGAAGATGGGAATGATAAAAAGATTACTTTGTTTCCACTCATTAAGAAGCAGGATTGTTTGCACACATTAGAGCAGCTTTTCCCAGATATGAATTGGCATCCTTCGTTTATTCGATCACCAAAAAGAGCAAGACCATTCTTCTATCGAATTGATTTTATTTGGCTAGTTCCAATTATGGGTGCATGTAGTTATTACTTTTATCCGTATGGACTGTTGTCATTACTGTTAATTCCGTTAACAATCCTAATCGGAATATGGCAGCATAAAACAGCAGGCTATCAAATTGATGGAAAGCAACTGGCTATGCAGTATCGAGTATTTAGTCGTATTACATTGATTGTGGAGAAAAAGCGAATTCAATCCATTCAAAGTACACAATCTTACTTTCAAAAAAGAAAAAATGTTATGTCTATAAAAGCAACAGTCATGTCTGGAGCAACTGGTACAACGGGAAGTGTATCAAGCTTAGAGCAACAGGATGCAGAAACAATCTTAACTTGGTATGAACATTAATGAACTAAAAAGCTAATCCTTTCAATTTTATGGGAGGATTAGCTTCATAGTGTTGAAAAACAAAAACATTTATATAGAATTTTTTCGAAAGGTGAAAATGGATTACTGTTGCAGGCTACTTGCTTTCCTGTGGGCGAGTGCCGAGCCGCTTCCTCCGTGCAGGGGCTCGCCTGTCTCGCTATCCCACGGGAGTCAAGTAGCCTTCCACTCCAATCCATGAAAATGGTACCTTTTTAGAAAGGTTTTCTAATAAAGTGAAGTATTCACTACTCTTTATGGAGGGGTGTTGCCACTCATCACTTCTCCACATCGAACATAAGAGGCCATCCTTTCTCCAATCATACAAATAATGAGCTATTTTATTTACTACGGCTCATCGGACGCTCCCTGGAAAGAACGCTAACGGAAGGGAAATTAACTCCTAGCCTTTCGAAATGGCTGTTTCTGCCATTGATATCACCTTTTTTCAACAACATGAAGCTAATCCTTTCAATTTTATGGAAGGATTAGCTTTTTTAACTATAAATATATGTGAATGCTGTTTATAATAAAATAAATAGAACAAAAGGGGTGGGGGACTTTGTTTAAATATGATATTAATGAAAGCGCTTATTTAAAGCTATTAGACTTGAGTGATGTAGATGAATTATTTGCTTTAACTGACCGTTCAAGGAATACATTACGTGAATGGCTGCCATTTGTAGATAGTGTTAAAACTGTAGAAGATACAGAGCAATTCGTCAAAAAGGCTATGCAACAATATGCTGATCATAATGGTATACAAGCAGGGATTTACTATGATGGAGAGCTTGCAGGCGTAATTGGCTATCATCAAATCAACTGGCAGCATAAATGGACAAGCATTGGCTACTGGCTAGGAAATGAGTTTGTGGGGAAGGGGCTCGTAACAAATTCAATGAAAGCATTGATTGATTATGCTTTTAATTATTTAATGTTAAATCGTATTGAAGTACGTGTAGCGGTAGGGAATATTCGCAGTCGTACAATTCCCAAAGTATTGGGCTTCCATGAAGAAGGGCGTTTAAGGGATGCAGAGTGGCTTTATGATCATCATGTTGACCAAGTTGTTTATGGCTTAACCGCCGCTGAATGGAAAAAGGTTAAGATGGCAAATGAGGCCACTGTGATTTTATAGCATGTATTCGTTCTAATGAAAAAGGAGCAACTCCATGATTGAGCTGCTCCTCTTTTAAGTTTTATGGTCTACCCGACATCTTTTGTTTACGCCAGCTTAAAATTCTTTTTGGGTGTAAATAGACAAGTCCAAGAATGAAACCTGTTACTAAACCGCCTAAATGTGCATAAACATTCACATTTGGTTGAAGAAATGTCATGATGACACTTATGATGATGATTGGTAAGATGAGCTTACGAAGCATTGGCATTGTACGACGTGTATAGTAAACTAATGCCCCAAAAGCACCAAAAATTCCAAAAATAGCCCCACTTGCACCAAGACTCGCATAACTACTATCATAGAAGATATAGGTTGCCATGTTGCCTACAATACCTGAAACCAAATAAATTGTGATGAAGCGTGCTTTACCTGCGATTTTTTCAAGCTCTGGACCAAAGAGATATAAGGAAAACATATTAAAAAACATATGCATAAATCCTGCATGTAAAAACATTGCGGAAAAGACACGCCACCATTCACCATTTTGAATCAGGAAATTTGCTTGGATTCCGTAATTCCACAAGAGTGTTCCGATGCCGGGTATAAGAGACAATACATAAAGCGTTAAGTTAATTGCTATTAAAGTTGAAACAATAGGGTAATACTTTGTATATTGCTTAAAATTTTCTGTTCTACTAAACATGGCTCCACCTCAATTTACAATTATTATACATGCCTTGTTGGAAATAGGTAAAGGAGAAGGTCACATGATTAAGGGAATTGGTCTCGATATTGTAGAAATAGATCGTATTGAAAAAGCCATGAAACGTACAGATAAATTTAAAGATCGTATTTTAACAGTTAAGGAAAAAAAATTATTTGACGGTCATTCAGAAACTCGTAAAATAGAATTTTTGGCAGGGCGATTTGCTGCTAAAGAAGCATTTTCGAAAGCGCTAGGAACAGGCCTTGGGGAACAATGTAAGCTTCATGATATGGAGATATTAAGAGGAGAGGCTGGCAATCCCGTCTTATATTTTAAGGAAGAGCTTGTCAATGGATTTGTTAGTATTACGCATTCTAAACAATATGCGGCTGCTCAAGTAATCTTATTAGAATAGTACTTAACTTGTCTAAAAGGTTGGCTTATAAATTTAAATATATTGCCCTTTCTTCAAATGACATAACTGACAAATACGGTTCATATATTGTCGTAGTGGATTTGAAAGAAGAAAGGGTGAAAGCGTGGGCAACCGTATAGTTAAATGGCTCGTCTTACTTTGTACGATATTACTTCTGTCGGCATGTGGTGCAGCCTCACAGGAAAAAGTGTTGAAGAAAGTGAATGGTAAATGGGCAGAAACAAATGGTTATGAGTTAAATGCATCGATGGAGATTAAATCTGGTGGTGAGCCAAGAAATTATGATGTGACAGTATGGCATACAAAACCTGATTTCTATCGAGTAGAAGTAGTCGAAAGTGGGAAAGATGTTTCTCAAATGATTGTGCGTAATGCTGATGGCGTTTTTGTAGTAACACCGACATTAAACAAAATGTATAAATTCCAAAGTGACTGGCCAAAGAAAAATAGTCAGGCTTACTTAATTGGAGCGCTAGCAGAAGATTTAGCAGAAGATAAAAATCTTGTCATGAAAGAAGAAGAAAAAGCATATATATTTGAAGCGGCTACTAGAAATAGCTATAAAAATAGTATGCCTCATCAAGTCATTACGGTAGATAAGAAAACTTTATTGCCAACCTCTGTAGCGATTATGAATGATGTGAAGGAAGAGCAAATTCGTATCACCTTTAAGAAAATAAAATTAGGTGTGCAACATGCTGCAAAAGAGTATGCTGTTGAACAATTCACTGATAAAGATAGCACGAAAGGTGAACAAGCTACACCTGCTGACAAAGAGGGGCAAGAAGGAAAAGATGAAAAAGAAGCAGTTGGTGCAGAAGTTGAATATCAAGAATTCCAAACACATTATCCTGTTCTAAATTGGGCACAATTAGCGAATGAAAAAGTTGTGCAAGAAAATGGTATGGAACGTGTTATCCTAACTTTCGATGGTGAAAAGGCATTTACAGTTATGCAGCAACCAGTAACAAAGGAAAATTCAATGTTACCAGTATCGTCACCTGGTGATCCAGTTGACTTAGGCTATACAATAGGAGCTATTACAGATACATCGATTAGTTGGGAAAAAGATGGTGTTGAATTCTTTGTAGCTTCAAGCAAGTTGACGCGAGAAGAGATGATTGAAGTTGCTACATCTATGACGATAAGTAGTATGAAGTAACTTTGCTAGCTACAGCTTTCAGGAATATGAAAGCTGTAGCTTATTGACAATATGAAATAAGATCTCACTGTTTAGAAAATGTTAAGTTATTTCCTTTAAAGTGAGAGTTCTGGAGAATGGAACAATAACATTGTGTGGACAAGCTAAATAGACGTACTAGAACAAATGTATGTCATACATAGTGTTTTAATTAAAAATAAAGAGGGTATTCTTATGAAGACACAGCAGTATTTTCGACCAACCAAAGCAATGATAGACTTGCAAGCAATCCAACAGAACGTTAAAAATTTAAAAGAATTTTTACAACCTAATGTTCAAATTATTGCTGTAGTAAAGGCAAATGCGTACGGCCATGGAGATGTAGCCGTTGCACGGGCGGCACTTGAGGCTGGTGCCACAATACTTGCAGTGGCAACGCCCGACGAAGCATTACATATACGAGCACATTTTGAAGAACCAGACATACTAATATTAGGTGCATCTCCTGTTTCCTTTGCTCCTTATGCAGCACAACAGCGTATTATTCTTACAGCATTTGCTAGTGATTGGATTCAACAAGCAGCTCCTCTTTTAGTGAATGAAGAACTTCCTTTGCGTCTACATATAAAAGTAGATAGTGGAATGGGGAGACTAGGCATTCGCTCAGAGCAAGAGCTAGTAGAACTATACGAAACCATACAGTCTACAGCTAATGTGGAGCTAGATGGCATATTCACTCACTTTGCGACAGCGGATGAAGAAAATTCGACACATTTTAATCAGCAAGTGCAGTTTTTTGAGAAGTGTTTATCAGTCATGCCTTTAAAGCCGCGACTTGTTCATGCATCTAATACGGCAGCTTCATTAGTGAAAAATTCACACCTACAGTATGATGCTGTTCGATATGGGATATCGCTGTATGGATTATCTCCTTCTCCCTATGTGGAAAGCATTTTACCATTCCCACTAAAGCCTGCCTTCTCGCTTGAGAGTGAACTTGTTCATGTGAAGCAAATTAAAGCAGGTGAATCAGTTGGCTATGGCGCTACGTTTACTGCTCAGACGGAGACGTGGATAGGAACTATTCCGATTGGCTATGCAGATGGCGTAATTCGTAAGTTAGGTGGACAAGAAGTATTGGTTGATGGACAGAAAGTGCCGATTGTTGGACGAATTTGTATGGACCAATGTATGGTTGTGCTACCAAAAGCATATGCTATAGGTGAGAAGGTAACACTCATTGGTCAACAAGGACAGCATGTGATTTCCATCGATGAGTGGGCTACAAAGCTTGAAACAATTAATTATGAAATACCATGCATTATAACAGCAAGAGTTCCTAGAATATACTTTTAATGAACCTTCATTAGAATTAGTTACTGATACACAGTACACATTCTCTCAATAGCATTCACTGTAATGTAATGAGCAACATTCCAATGTAAAAGTTGAATTTGGTAAATAAATTAGCACTGGAGAACTTATTTCTTTTCCAAACATAAAGTAACTCATATTTGGAAGAACATTGCAATAATAATTATTCAGCATATACCTTCGACAACCAACATATTTTTACAATTTGTACTTCAAATTGTCAGATATTTTGTCATTTCATGTCTTTTCAACAATATCTTTCAATGATAGAATGAGAAGTAATGAAAAAGTGTATGGTTCCGTTGGAGGTGCTTGCTGTGTACGAGAAAAAGTTAAGAGAAGCTACAATTGCTGTTCAAGACAGACTATTTCTACAAACAAAGGAAGTAATTGAAGGTGAATCTTTTGTGCGTACTTTGGCGCGCAAAAATTTAATGCAGGAGCAACCAAATCAAATACGGGAAGCTATGATTAAAGGATATGTTGAAATGTCTCATATTAATTTAATGATTGCAAGTGAATGCTTGCATGCAGAATATGAAGCACAGCATATGGTGGAGCGTCTCGTTAGCGGGGGATGACACTTTGAATGTAAAACGTGGTGACGTTTTTTTTGCAGACTTATCACCGGTAATAGGTTCTGAACAAGGAGGCACTAGACCGGTGCTGATTATTCAAAATGATATTGGCAATCGATTTAGTCCGACTGTCATCATCGCAGCTATCACTGCACAGATTCAAAAGGCAAAGTTACCGACACACGTTGAAATCAATGCTGAAAAGTATGGTTTTGAACGTGATTCGGTTATTTTGCTAGAACAGGTGCGGACAATTGATAAGTCAAGATTGACGGATCGTATTACGCAACTTGATCATGCTGTGATGGAAAAAGTTGATGGAGCGTTGATGATTAGTTTAGGTCTAGTTAAATTTTGATATACATATGTGTATAGAAGCATCGAGATAATAAAATCTCGGTGCTTTTTTTGTTCTCTATCGATAATTTGAATTTACTATTTATCTTGATTCAGCTGGCCAACTCTCCATAAAAGTTCAATTTTGTTAGATAAAACCTCTGGCAGAAGTCACAAATTTTGAAGAAAAGTTTTTCGAGCAGCTTCAATAAATCGGAGCTAAATTCCGTTGAGGCGTAATTGATAAATAGTACAAAAAGCTTTAAGATATATTCAAGATTTTTAATAAAAATAGATTTTTGAAAAAATTCTTAAAAGGTATATGAAAATTTACATAGAATATTCCATTAATAGAGGTTATGAAGTTTAATTTAAGTCCAGCAGGTCGAACTATAGTGTAAGAGTATAACACTGTAAGGAAATGGAGGGACAGCAGTGACATGTAAGTCTTCGGTTGAAATTATTACAGAGTGGGATATTGTGGCAGCAAGACAACTGGGGCGTAATGAAGCAAGAGCACTTGGATTTGGCACTGTTGATCAAGCTCGTATAACCACAGCAATTAGTGAATTAGCACGAAATATATATTTATATGCGAATATAGGGACGATTGAAATTGAAAGGGTTGAGATAGATCATGAAAAGAAAATAGTCGTTATTGCAACAGATAAAGGACCTGGGATTCAAAATGTTCGCAAAGTAATGGAGGATGGTTATTCTACTTCAGGAGGGCTAGGAGCTGGTTTACCAGGTGTTAAACGATTGATGGACAGTTTAGATATTCAATCTGTCATGGGAGTGGGTACAACAATAAGGGCGGAAAAATGGTTGCGTTAGGACGTGAAGAAATTGAAACAATTAGAAGCTCAGTATAAAAAAATATTATCAGATTATATGGTCAGCCAAACTGAAAGAAATTTATATATTGCTCAAAATTTCACGCGTCAGTTAATTCAAAAAAATATATCTCCAGAGGATGTTGTTAGTATTCATAAAAATGCTGTTGAACAAATATTTCCTGATCAAATGAGTGAATCACAGCCAGCCTATGATTTTCTTATTGAAGTGATGGTTCATTATGGGATGGCACATAGAGAGCATCAAAGCTTACTTCAAAAGCAAGCTGAATACGAGATGGAAATGAAAATTGCGACAAACATTCAAAAAACGCTATTAAAAACATATGTGCCGCAGCTAGAAAGTATTGATATAGGAATGATTTCAGTTCCTATTCGTAGAATGAATGGTGATTATGTACATTTTTTTCATGATGGTGAAGAATATTTAAGTGTGGCAGTGACAGATGTTGTCGGCAAGGGAGTTCCTGCTGCGTTATGTATGTCGATGGTGAAATATGGGCTTGAAACATTAGGATATGCATATAAAGATCCTTCCTATGTTTTAGAAGTCATTAACAGGGTAATTGAAAAAGGTGTGGACGACAGTATGTTTGTTTCTATGTTTTATGGATGCTTAGATGTACAACACAATATCTTTTCTTATGCCTCGGCAGGTCATGAGCCAGCGTTACACTATATTGCCAAGGACGATCGATTCTATTCTTTGGAGGCTAAAGGCTTATTACTCGGTGTTTTACCTGAAACAAAATATTCGTTTCATGACATTGTTTTAGAGGACAATGATTTAATTATTATGATGACCGATGGTGTGACTGAATTTAGAGCACAGGAAGACTTGAATTCTAGAGAGGTTATTACAACTTTAATAAAACAAAATAGACATTTAACAGCCCAGCAGTTGTGCCAACTTCTTTATAAGGAAATAGAGAAAGCTCAGAATTTTAAACTATCGGATGATTTTACTGTCGTTATTTTAAAAAAATAGGTTTAATTATTAATAAAATAGGGAATAGACAATAGTCTAACAAATATGGTGGAGGTGTGCTATATGGACGTAACGATATATTTTAAAGAGATTGATCATAAATTATTTGGTTTTGTTGAAGGGGAAATCGATACATTTACCGCGTCTGGTTTAAGAGAGGAATTAGAAGCGGTAAAGATTACAGACGGATTAGAAATTGAACTTGATTTATCAAAAGTAAATTACATGGACAGTACAGGTCTTGGGATATTTGTTGCCTTTTATAAAAGAGCATTACGTGAAAATGGCAAAGTGAAGCTAGTTGGTTTATCGAATAGATTGCAAAGATTGTTTGAAATTACGGGTCTAAGTGATTTGATGGATATTGAAACTGATAAAAAGGTGGAATTAAAATAATGAAGGAATTTGACTATATTGAAATTAGAGTTCCTGCTAAACCGCAATTTGTCAGTGTCATTCGATTAACTGTCTCGGGCTTAGCTAGTAGGATTGGCTTTAGTTATGATGATATCGAAGATTTAAAAATTGCTGCAAGTGAGGCTGTGACAAATGTTGTTCACCATGCTTATAAGGATGAAGAAGAAGGTGAAATTGTCATCGGGTGTGCTTTGTATGACAATAAAATGGAAATGATGATTGCGGATTATGGCAACAGCTTTAATTTCGAAGAGATCAAGTCTAAGATTGGACCGTATCATCCTGAGGAAAGTATTGCAGGGCTAAGAGAAGGTGGCTTAGGACTTTATTTAATGGAAACTTTGATGGATGAGGTGATGATCAATAACGATGGTGGCGTAACTGTCTTCATGACAAAGTATGTCGCTAGAGAGCAGGTGGAAAAAAATGTCGAAAGAATCACTACATAAATCTTCATCCAAGGAAGATATACTAAAGTGGATTGAATTGTACCAGTCAACGGAGGATGATGAAGCGCAAACAAAATTAGTGATTCATTATCGATATCTAGTTGAGTCAATAGCTCGTAAATATTCGAATGGTAAATCTTATTATGATGATATTGTTCAAGTAGGGATGCTGGGATTGTTAGGTGCAATCAGACGTTTTGATCCGAATGTTGGTCGTAGTTTTGAAGCATTTGCTGTGCCAACGATTGTTGGAGAAATCAAGCGTTTTTTACGTGATAAAACATGGGATGTTCATGTGCCTAGACGAATAAAAGAATTAGGACCGAGAATCAAATCAACAGTGGAGGCGCTGACGATTGAATTGCAGCGTTCTCCTTCTATTCAAGATATTGCTGAGCGATTAGAAGTAGCCGAAGAAGAGGTATTGGAAGCGATGGAAATGAGCCGTAGCTATCAGGCTCTTTCTATGGATCATTCGATAGAGTCAGATTCAGATGGCAGTACAGTCACCTTATTTGATATTTTGGGTAGGGAAGACGATGGTTATGAAATGACTAATAAACGCATGATTGTTTCAGAGGCGCTTGTTGTGTTAAATGAAAGGGAAAAACAAATTATTCAGCTTACATATTTAGAGCAACTTAGTCAAAAAGAAGCTGGAGAACGATTAGGAATTTCTCAAATGCATGTATCTCGAATACAAAGGAAAGCAATAAAGAAATTACAAGAGGCTATTCTAGCAAGTGGCGGTGTTTCGCTCTAATCTTTCTTTGGGTGTTTTATGTGTTAAACACTTATAAATGGATGAAGATAGTCTACTCATATTCGTCTGAGTAGACTATCTTTTTGCATTTTTAGTAAAGTGTAATGGTAAAATGAAAAGAAAAAGGTAGTGATGATGTGGAACAAAAGCAAATGTTACAGCTCATTGCAAAGGATGTTGTAGTCAAACCAGGGCAAGTAGATGCTGTTATTAAGTTATTAGAAGAGGGAAATACGGTACCATTTATTGCACGTTATCGAAAGGAAGCAACGGGCTCTCTCGACGAGGTGCAAATTAAAGCTGTGGAGGATCGTTATCACTACATACAGCAACTTGAACAACGGAAAGAAGAGGTTATTCGATTAATCCGAGAGCAAGAAAAACTTACACCAGAATTAGAAAAAGCCATACTTGCTGCAACCGTCTTACAGCGGGTAGAGGATTTATATAGACCTTACAAGCAAAAAAGACGTACAAAGGCGACGATTGCCAAAGAAAAAGGATTAGAACCTCTTGCAGAACTTCTCTTGGCGTTTAGTAATGACGCATTAGAGCAGCTAGCAGTTGGTTTTGTGGATAATGAACAGGTTGCCAATACAGAAGAAGCACTAATGGGCGCACGAGATATTTTAGCAGAACGTTTTGCAGATGATGCTGCGATTCGTGAAAAAATCCGCGCCTATTCATGGAAAGATGGAGTCCTTGTAACGACTGTAAAAAATGCTGAGATTGATGAAAAAAATGTTTTTGAAATGTATTACGAGTATGAAGAACCTGTTAATCGCATCGTTCCGCATCGCATCTTAGCGATCAACCGTGGAGAAAAAGAGGAAGTTTTAAAAGTTTCAATCCAAGTGCCAGTAGACAGAGTTTTGATGATTATGTGGAAGGAATGGATACCTGCAATTGGCTCATCCCCTGCAATTGCAGAAGTAAAACTGGCAATTGAAGATTCGTACAAACGTTTAATTCAGCCTTCGATTGAAAGAGAATTACGAAACGAATTGACAGAGAAAGCTGAAACACAAGCAATTCATATTTTCTCTGAGAATTTACGTAATTTATTACTGCAGCCACCTATGAAAGGCAAATATGTATTGGGGGTTGACCCAGCTTACCGCACAGGTTGTAAGTTAGCAGTTGTAGATGAAACGGGGAAAATGTTAGAGGTTACAGCTATTTATCCACATCCTCCTAAACCAGATGTAGCAAAAGCGAAAGCTACTGTGAAAGGAATTTTAGTAAAATATCCAATAAGCATAATTGCAATTGGTAATGGTACAGCATCGCGTGAAACAGAACAATTTATTGCAGATGTACTAAATGAACTTACTACTGATGTTGCGTATGTTATTGTCAACGAAGCGGGAGCATCTGTTTATTCAGCATCAGATATTGCACGGGCTGAATTTCCCGATTTACAGGTTGAGCAGCGTAGTGCTGTGTCCATTGCACGCCGTTTACAAGATCCTTTATCGGAGTTAGTGAAAATTGAACCTAAAGCGGTTGGTGTAGGTCAGTATCAGCATGATGTTTCTCAAAAAAAATTAAATGAATCACTAACTTTTATAGTAGAAACTGCTGTTAACAAAGTAGGGGTTGATGTAAACACGGCTTCTTCTTCACTCTTACAATACGTTTCTGGTTTATCCAAAACAGTTGCAGAGAACATCGTGAAGATGCGAGAAGAAAATGGTCAATTTTCTACACGTGCACAATTAAAGAAGATTCCAAGGCTAGGTGCTAAAACGTATGAACAAGCTATCGGTTTCTTACGTGTCCCAGAAGCAAAAAATCCGTTCGATGCTACAGGTATTCATCCAGAGAGCTATGATTTAGCTGAACAAATATTAGTAGAAGCTCAAATTGATAAAAAAGAGCTAGGGACGCCGAAAGCCGAAGAAGCTATTGCAGCTCTAGATATTCAAAATTTAAGTAGCGTGCTTGGCATAGGTGTTGTGACTATTCAAGATATTGTGGATACTTTAATGAAACCAAGTCGTGACCCACGTGATGCTTTCCCACAGCCTTTGCTTAAAACAGATGTATTAAAAATGGAAGATTTAAAAGTAGGTATGGAATTGCAGGGCACAGTGAGAAATGTGGTGGACTTTGGAGCGTTTGTTGATATTGGCGTAAAGCAAGACGGGTTGGTGCATATATCTAAATTACAAAACAAACGCATTAAACATCCGTTAGAAGTTGTTGCACTAGGTGATATTGTCACAGTATGGGTAGAACAAATAGATGTCAATAAAGGGCGTATTTCTTTAACAATGCTTCCGCCTAAAAATCAAACATTATAATTTAAGTAATAAATATTTACCACACTGTCTATACTACACAGTGTGGTATTCTTGTTGTTAGAGGTGATTAATATATGAACAATGAGGAGTTACAACAACTTGTTCACAGCTTATCCTTGGAAAGCTTTCAAAAACCTTTTCAGCATCAGGCTTACTTTAATGCTAGATTACGTTCAACTGGTGGACGATATCTTTTACAATCTCATAATATTGAGATAAACCCGAAAGCCTATGAGTTATATGGCTATAGAGAGATTGAAGGTATTGTACTCCATGAATTATGTCATTATCATTTACATATTGAAGGTAAAGGGTATCAACATCGAGATAAAGATTTTCGAGAGCTATTAAGAAAAGTAAATGCACCTCGATTTTGCTCAGTTTTACAACCCCCTAAAGCTACAACTAAAAGACATCATCGTCATACTTATACTTGTGTCAATTGCCAACAACTATATGTACGGAAAATAAAAATGAATGTTGAGAAGTATTGCTGTAGTAAGTGTTTGGGTAGGCTAATACTAGTGGAATAAAAAATCATAAAAAAATAGTTGACGTTTTGTTGAGTTGTCCCTATAATAGTAAAAGTCGACAAGATAACGACGACAGCAAAACATAGTATTCCGAAGTAGCTCAGTTGGTAGTAGCACCTGACTGTTAATCAGGTTGTCGCAGGTTCGAGTCCTGCCTTCGGAGCCATGGCCCCTTGGTCAAGTGGTTAAGACACCGCCCTTTCACGGCGGTAACACGGGTTCGAATCCCGTAGGGGTCATTTCTTCATAATTTAATTAATACTATTTATTGGTCCCGTGGTGTAGCGGTTAACATGCCTGCCTGTCACGCAGGAGATCGCCGGTTCGATCCCGGTCGGGACCGCCACTTTTTGGGGTATAGCCAAGCGGTAAGGCAACGGATTTTGATTCCGTCATGCCTAGGTTCGAATCCTAGTACCCCAGCCATTCATTTCTTAATTTGAGCCATTAGCTCAGTTGGTAGAGCATCTGACTTTTAATCAGAGGGTCGAAGGTTCGAGTCCTTCATGGCTCATCTTTTTAGGAAAAAACATTGACTTCTCAGTTCCTTGTAGTATAATGAGAAAGTTACTGATTGAATGCGGTCGTGGCGGAACGGCAGACGCGCTAGGTTGAGGGCCTAGTGGGGGCAACCCCGTGGAGGTTCAAGTCCTCTCGGCCGCACCAAGTCAATTAATTTTATATTCTTATATGCGCCCGTAGCTCAATTGGATAGAGCGTCTGACTACGGATCAGAAGGTTGTGGGTTCGACTCCTGCCGGGCGCGCCAATTTATAAATCATATTATGCGGGTGTAGTTTAATGGTAAAACCTCAGCCTTCCAAGCTGATGTCGTGAGTTCGATTCTCATCACCCGCTCCAAAAAAGTGTTGACAACTTTCCGGTTGTCTGATAGACTAAAGAAGTTGTCCGAAGAGACAATGATATGAACCTTGAAAACTGAACAAGCAAAACGTAATCAATAAAGTTTTCAGTAACTAGCTTTGGTTAGTGAACGAAACAAAATTTTGGACATCAAAATTGATGCCAGCAAAACAATTTGAGCTATTCAAATTTCTTTTATGGAGAGTTTGATCCTGGCTCAGGACGAACGCTGGCGGCGTGCCTAATACATGCAAGTCGAGCGAACAGAGAAGGAGCTTGCTCCTTCGACGTTAGCGGCGGACGGGTGAGTAACACGTGGGCAACCTACCTTATAGTTTGGGATAACTCCGGGAAACCGGGGCTAATACCGAATAATCTGTTTCACCTCATGGTGAAACACTGAAAGACGGTTTCGGCTGTCGCTATAGGATGGGCCCGCGGCGCATTAGCTAGTTGGTGAGGTAACGGCTCACCAAGGCGACGATGCGTAGCCGACCTGAGAGGGTGATCGGCCACACTGGGACTGAGACACGGCCCAGACTCCTACGGGAGGCAGCAGTAGGGAATCTTCCACAATGGGCGAAAGCCTGATGGAGCAACGCCGCGTGAGTGAAGAAGGATTTCGGTTCGTAAAACTCTGTTGTAAGGGAAGAACAAGTACAGTAGTAACTGGCTGTACCTTGACGGTACCTTATTAGAAAGCCACGGCTAACTACGTGCCAGCAGCCGCGGTAATACGTAGGTGGCAAGCGTTGTCCGGAATTATTGGGCGTAAAGCGCGCGCAGGTGGTTTCTTAAGTCTGATGTGAAAGCCCACGGCTCAACCGTGGAGGGTCATTGGAAACTGGGAGACTTGAGTGCAGAAGAGGATAGTGGAATTCCAAGTGTAGCGGTGAAATGCGTAGAGATTTGGAGGAACACCAGTGGCGAAGGCGACTATCTGGTCTGTAACTGACACTGAGGCGCGAAAGCGTGGGGAGCAAACAGGATTAGATACCCTGGTAGTCCACGCCGTAAACGATGAGTGCTAAGTGTTAGGGGGTTTCCGCCCCTTAGTGCTGCAGCTAACGCATTAAGCACTCCGCCTGGGGAGTACGGTCGCAAGACTGAAACTCAAAGGAATTGACGGGGGCCCGCACAAGCGGTGGAGCATGTGGTTTAATTCGAAGCAACGCGAAGAACCTTACCAGGTCTTGACATCCCGTTGACCACTGTAGAGATATAGTTTCCCCTTCGGGGGCAACGGTGACAGGTGGTGCATGGTTGTCGTCAGCTCGTGTCGTGAGATGTTGGGTTAAGTCCCGCAACGAGCGCAACCCTTGATCTTAGTTGCCATCATTTAGTTGGGCACTCTAAGGTGACTGCCGGTGACAAACCGGAGGAAGGTGGGGATGACGTCAAATCATCATGCCCCTTATGACCTGGGCTACACACGTGCTACAATGGACGATACAAACGGTTGCCAACTCGCGAGAGGGAGCTAATCCGATAAAGTCGTTCTCAGTTCGGATTGTAGGCTGCAACTCGCCTACATGAAGCCGGAATCGCTAGTAATCGCGGATCAGCATGCCGCGGTGAATACGTTCCCGGGCCTTGTACACACCGCCCGTCACACCACGAGAGTTTGTAACACCCGAAGTCGGTGAGGTAACCTTTTGGAGCCAGCCGCCGAAGGTGGGATAGATGATTGGGGTGAAGTCGTAACAAGGTAGCCGTATCGGAAGGTGCGGCTGGATCACCTCCTTTCTAAGGATTATTTCGGAATACAAACCTAGGGTTTGTAAGATTACGTTTTGCGTTCAGTTTTGAAGGTTCATTCTTCTGAATGAAAATCTTCAAAACTTGTTCTTTGAAAACTGGATAAAACGACATTGAAATTGTAACAAACACATTTATTTTTTTAAGTTTTTTATAGGCTTAATAACATTAAGAGGTTTCCGATATTTTTATTGAAAGCCGTTAGGTTAAGTTATTAAGGGCGCACGGCGAATGCCTTGGCACTAGGAGCCGAAGAAGGACGGCACTAACACCGATATGCTTCGGGGAGCTGTAAGTGAGCTTTGATCCGGAGATTTCCGAATGGGGGAACCCACTACGTTTAATCGCGTAGTATCTTGACGTGAATACATAGCGTCTTGAAGGCAGACCCAGGGAACTGAAACATCTAAGTACCTGGAGGAAGAGAAAGAAAAATCGATTCCCTGAGTAGCGGCGAGCGAAACGGGAAGAGCCCAAACCAAGAGGCTTGCCTCTTGGGGTTGTAGGACACTCAATACGGAGTTACAAAAGAGCGAGTTAGATGAAGCGACTTGGAAAGGTCCGCCAGAGCAGGTAAAAGCCCTGTAGTCGAAAGTTCGTTCTCTCCTGAGTGGATCCTGAGTACGGCGGAACACGTGAAATTCCGTCGGAATCCGGGAGGACCATCTCCCAAGGCTAAATACTACCTAGTGACCGATAGTGAACCAGTACCGTGAGGGAAAGGTGAAAAGCACCCCGGAAGGGGAGTGAAAGAGATCCTGAAACCGTGTGCCTACAAGTAGTTAGAGCCCGTTAATGGGTGATAGCGTGCCTTTTGTAGAATGAACCGGCGAGTTACGATTACGTGCGAGGTTAAGCTTTAGAAGGCGGAGCCGCAGCGAAAGCGAGTCTGAATAGGGCGAAATAGTACGTGGTCGTAGACCCGAAACCAGGTGATCTACCCATGTCCAGGGTGAAGGTAAGGTAACACTTACTGGAGGCCCGAACCCACGCACGTTGAAAAGTGCGGGGATGAGGTGTGGGTAGCGGAGAAATTCCAATCGAACTTGGAGATAGCTGGTTCTCTCCGAAATAGCTTTAGGGCTAGCCTCGTGATGAGAATACTGGAGGTAGAGCACTGTTTGGACTAGGGGGCCATCCCGGTTTACCGAATTCAGACAAACTCCGAATGCCAGATATTTATACACGGGAGTCAGACTGCGAGTGATAAGATCCGTAGTCAAAAGGGAAACAGCCCAGACCACCAGCTAAGGTCCCAAAGTAATCGTTAAGTGGAAAAGGATGTGGCGTTGCACAGACAACCAGGATGTTGGCTTAGAAGCAGCCATCATTTAAAGAGTGCGTAATAGCTCACTGGTCGAGTGACGCTGCGCCGAAAATGTATCGGGGCTAAACGATTCACCGAAGCTGTGGATTGACATCTACGATGTCAGTGGTAGGAGAGCGTTCTAAGTGCGTTGAAGTCAGACCGGAAGGACTGGTGGAGCGCTTAGAAGTGAGAATGCCGGTATGAGTAGCGAAAGACGGGTGAGAATCCCGTCCACCGTATGACTAAGGTTTCCTGAGGAAGGCTCGTCCGCTCAGGGTTAGTCGGGACCTAAGCCGAGGCCGATAGGCGTAGGCGATGGACAACAGGTTGATATTCCTGTACCACCTCCTCACCGTTTGAGAAATGGGGGGACGCAGTAGGATAGGGTAAGCGCGCTGTTGGTTATGCGCGTCCAAGCAGTAAGGCGTGTGTGTAGGCAAATCCGCACACTGTAACGTTGAGCTGTGATGGCGAGTCCGTATGGACGAAGTTCCTGATTTCACACTGCCAAGAAAAGCCTCTATCGAGGTGAGAGGTGCCCGTACCGCAAACCGACACAGGTAGTCGAGGAGAGAATCCTAAGGTGTGCGAGAGAACTCTCGTTAAGGAACTCGGCAAAATGACCCCGTAACTTCGGGAGAAGGGGTGCTCTTGAGCGTGCAAGCGCATGAGAGCCGCAGTGAATAGGCCCAGGCGACTGTTTAGCAAAAACACAGGTCTCTGCAAAACCGTAAGGTGACGTATAGGGGCTGACGCCTGCCCGGTGCTGGAAGGTTAAGAGGAGTGGTTAGCGCAAGCGAAGCTGCGAATTGAAGCCCCAGTAAACGGCGGCCGTAACTATAACGGTCCTAAGGTAGCGAAATTCCTTGTCGGGTAAGTTCCGACCCGCACGAAAGGCGTAACGATCTGGGCACTGTCTCAACGAGAGACTCGGTGAAATTATAGTACCTGTGAAGATGCAGGTTACCCGCGACAGGACGGAAAGACCCCGTGGAGCTTTACTGTAGCCTGATATTGAATTTTGGTACAACTTGTACAGGATAGGTAGGAGCCAGAGATCTCGGAGCGCCAGCTTCGAAGGAGGCGTCGGTGGGATACTACCCTGGTTGTATTGAAATTCTAACCCATGCCCCTTAGCGGGGCAGGAGACAGTGTCAGGCGGACAGTTTGACTGGGGCGGTCGCCTCCTAAAAGGTAACGGAGGCGCCCAAAGGTTCCCTCAGAATGGTTGGAAATCATTCGTAGAGTGTAAAGGCACAAGGGAGCTTGACTGCGAGACCTACAAGTCGAGCAGGGTCGAAAGACGGGCTTAGTGATCCGGTGGTTCCGCATGGAAGGGCCATCGCTCAACGGATAAAAGCTACCCCGGGGATAACAGGCTTATCTCCCCCAAGAGTCCACATCGACGGGGAGGTTTGGCACCTCGATGTCGGCTCATCGCATCCTGGGGCTGTAGTCGGTCCCAAGGGTTGGGCTGTTCGCCCATTAAAGCGGTACGCGAGCTGGGTTCAGAACGTCGTGAGACAGTTCGGTCCCTATCCGTCGTGGGCGTAGGAAATTTGAGAGGAGCTGTCCTTAGTACGAGAGGACCGGGATGGACACACCGCTGGTGTACCAGTTGTCTTGCCAAAGGCATCGCTGGGTAGCTATGTGTGGACGGGATAAGTGCTGAAAGCATCTAAGCATGAAGCCCCCCTCAAGATGAGATTTCCCATTACGCAAGTAAGTAAGATCCCTCAAAGACGATGAGGTAGATAGGTTCGAGGTGGAAGTGTGGTGACACATGGAGCTGACGAATACTAATCGATCGAGGACTTAACCAAAACGTTTGAACCATTCAATGCACGTTTATCCAGTTTTGAAAGAATAATTTCTTTTATGAAGGGTTTCAAGATACGAGTAGTTCGAGGAAGCAATGGAGAGAAGGAAGGAGCGTACTCAAGTACGTGACTGACTGAACGACAGAAGCTGACGAAGAAATGCGATGTATATTGAAAGCCGACCATAGTCTAGTGATGATGGCAAAGAGGTCACACCCGTTCCCATACCGAACACGGAAGTTAAGCTCTTTAGCGCCGATGGTAGTTGGGGGCTTCCCCCTGTGAGAGTAGGACGTCGCTAGGCAATAGAAACAGTCAGCTGTATGCTGACTGTTTTTTTATTTCCGTTTATGACTGTTGCTATATTCTATCCAGAAATCAGCATTTTTAATTCCAACTTCTCTTGGATCAAAAATAGGATCGAGACCAGCCTTTTTTTGTCGATCATAATCTCGCAAAACTTGAATGGCTGGTTTGGTTAATAATACAATCGCAATAAAGTTTAAATAACTCATACTTCCGAATCCAATATCTCCAAGCCCCCACATAAGACTGACCGATTGTACACTTCCGACATAAACAACGAGTAAGAAGATTATTTTTAATACTAATTTCAAAATGGGGAAGCGTAGCTTATTATCTAAATAAACAATTGTTGTCTCTGCAATATAGTAGTATGCCATTAGAGTGGTGAATGCGAAGAGGAAGATGGCAATAGCCACGAATCCACTTCCAAAATCATGGAATACTGTAGATACTGCTGCTTGTGTATAAGCAGTACCTGCCACGACGCCTGGGATATTTTCAACTAACGGTGCCGTTGTTCCAGGAGGAGTAACATTATACATACCTGTAATGAGAATCATTAATGCTGTAGCAGTACATACAATGATTGTATCAATATAGATTGAGAAACCCTGAACTAAGCCTTGTTTAGCAGGATGAGATACTTCAGCAGCAGCAGAACTAAATGTTGCTTCTCCAGCTCCAGCTACATTTGAAAATACGGAGCGTCTTACACCCCAGGCGATTGCAGTACCAACTATACCCCCAAAGATTTCATTAGTACCAAAAGCACTTGTAATAATAAGTTTAAACATACCTGGAATTTCACTCACATTAGCCCCTAATATGATAAGTGTTAAAATGACGTAGGCAAGTGCCATGATAGGAACAATTTTGTCAGCAACACGAGCTATACGTTTAACACCACCAAATATGATTAATCCCAAAAGAACAACAATCACCGCGCCTGTTATAAATGGTGGAATATGAAAAGCAGTGGCAATTGTGTTTGCCTGGATCCCAGGCACTAGAACACCATATGAAAGACAGATAACAAACGCAACAAATATAGCAAAGCCTTTTAGTTTTAAACCCTTTTCGATATAGTATGGTGAACCACCACGATACTGACCATCAGCCTTTTCTTTATATAATTGGGCAAGGGTAGATTCTATAAATGCACTTGCACCCCCTAGAAATGCCATAACACCCATCCAAAATACTGCGCCTGGTCCACCAGCAGCAATGGCCGTAGCCACACCTGCGATATTACCAACACCAACTCGTCCAGACAATGCCATACAAAAAGCTTGGAACGACGAGATTCCTTCTTTTGATTCTTTACGTTCACGTAATAAACGAATCATCTCAGGAATATAACGAAATTGAACAGCTTTTGTCAGGATGGTAAAGTAAAGACCCACACCTAATGCTAAGTATACGAGTGCATTCCCCCAAATATAATCGACCAATGTATTAACGATTGTCTCCATAGATTTTCCCCCTTGTTTTCTTCAATCAAAACCCGAAATTCCCACCCAAGAAATTGTGTACTATACAGCAGCATCCATTTTGTCACACAAATCAGTAATTCAATATTATGGAAGGTACATATATGGCATATTGTTTAAGAATCAAAACCTCCTTTCACGATTTTTAATCACATCATATGTATTGCATGTTTTATGCCATAAAGCAAAAAAGCCTTTTACTCATGAAGATGAGAAAAAGACTTTTATTCTTTAATAGGCATTTTTAATGAATCGTAAGCGGTCCAACAGATTCATCCCAAATTTGTTTCATCTGTTGACGACCGGCTGAAATTTCAGGATGAAATTGAATATGTGCAGTAGCTCTTGTTTTTTCAACATCTTGGATAGCAAGCTTAATATCATACTTTGAGGCTCCTGCATTGAGACGTTGAGCAATTGTAAGGCCAGCAACTTTTCCTTGTGCTAATGCTACCTTGGCTCCTTCAATGCCCGTAATATTTCCAGCGACATACAACCCCTCTAAATTAGTTTCCATTTGTTCATTATGTAAAGGAATGAACCCACCTAATTCTTCGATATAATGGAATGGACAACCAGCTAAAGAGGCAAGTTCTGCTAAAGGGTATAGGCCGCCAGCGATACAAATAAAATCTGCTTTGATTCGTTGTTCGCTACCTTTAACAAGAGAGCCATCTGTATTCACTGTTGCTAAAACGACCCCCTCAACTTGATCTTTACCGACGATTTCAATAACAGCTTTACGCAACATAATAGGTATATCCCACATTTTCACACCATTTTTGGGATAAAAGGAAATACCGAGCTTTTTCATAAAGTCATTTTTCATCAATTTGCTGCCCATTTTAACAAGAGGGGAGGGAGCCATATGAGCTACATGTAATAAGGAGTTCATAACTTCTAAAGGATTACTATTCTTCTTCGCTAACAAGTTAGAGGGAGGTAATGTGATAGCTGCTACTTGAACCCCTGCTAATTGTAATTCCATCGCAATAGCAGAAGATAGTACATTGACCCCGACAATGACTCCCCGTTTACCAGGCTTCACACGATGCACATTTGTCATTACTTGTGCTGCTCCAACAGACATTACACCCGGTAGAGTCCAGCCTGGAATTGGGAAAGGTGATTCGGCAGCTCCAGTAGCTAATAGCAGATGTTGGGTACGAAATATACCTTTGGTTGTGTGGATGATCCACGTTTGATCCACTTTTTCTAAATCGGATACACTTGTTTGTAGTAAAAATTCAACATTGACTGCTTTAGCTCGTTTTAATAAACGTTCAGATTCCACAATACCATTCCACCATGTTCCTGGCTTCTCTTCATATAATTGTCCAAGTAATCGCCCGCCAGCATATAAATATTCATCGATAACAAGGACAGCAATATTTTTTTCCGCCAATGTAATGGCCGCCGCAAGCCCAGCAGGACCAGCTCCAATTATAATTACTTTATTATTCATGGTTCTTCCTCCAGTCCCTTACTGTCGTAGGAAGTGGCTGCCCACTTTTTACAACCATCCCATCTGAAATAGGGGTTAAGCATGCTCGCTCGCCGTCCAAGCCGTTTATATTGACACGGCATTCAAAGCAGTGACCAATATTACAATAAATGCCTCGAGGCTGCCCTGTTTCTTCGTGCAAACGTAAAGTGCGGATTCCTTGTACTAGCAATGCAGCAGCTAGGGATTCACCTTTGTAACCTTCAATTACCTGATCGTCAAAAGTAAAAGTTATTTTTTCTTTTTGGATTAAATTCCCTAAAACGGGGTGGGTAATTATACGTTCTGTCATGATTTAACCTCCCCTAAATCGGAGAATCGCACTGGTCGAATGGGTGCCTGATGTTTTAATGAAATTTCATCATTTGTACGTGGATGATGAAGATGAGCAATATTATCTACCATAGTACGGCATGTACGGCCACCGCAATAGCCCATTCCTGCACGTGTTCGTAACTTCAGTTCTCGTGCAGAGCACTTATATTTTGATGCGCTTTCTATTAATTCATCGTAACTAATTTCTTCACAACGACATACAATCATCGATTTATTTTGCATAGTTCCACCTCTACTATATGAAATACTTTCCATACTAGATAATGCAAAAACTATGCCAGAAAAAAGAAAGTCGCTAAGAAAATGATTTTATAGACATATGTGAAAGTAGTGTATAGAAACATTGACATTTATTTTAAAAAGTTAGACATCTATGTTTAATTTTTTTAATCGATTGTATAAAGTGGCACGAGTAATGCCTAAGTTTTTAGCACATATTTTTTTATTACCATTTACTTTGGCAAGCTGTTCTAAAATAATTTCTCGTTCATAATGTTCAAGTTGATTGTTAAGCTCTGTCCCTAGAGGAAAATCCCTCTTAACTTCCAACTTTTCATCTTTTGGCATAGCTGCTAAAATATCCGTAGGTAAGTCTTCCATATGAATGGCTCCCTCATCAGAAAATACAACAAGTCGCTCGATAACGTTAGATAATTCTCGTACATTGCCTGGCCATTGGTATTTTAAAAGAACATTGGCTATTTCAGTTGGGATTCCTTGAATAGGTCGATTATATTTAATCGATTTTTCATATAAGAAATAATTGCTAATTTCTAAAATATCTGATGCTCGCTCTCGAAGCGGGGGAACTGTGAAATTCACCACATTCAGTCGATAATATAAATCCTCTCTGAATTTTCCTTCTGCCACTAATTGCTTTAAATCTCTATTAGTAGCAGCTACTAAATTAAATTCAACGTCCATTTCCTTTGTACCGCCAACTGTATAAAACGTTTTTTCCTGTAGCAATCGCAAAATCTTTACTTGCATTTCTAGCGGCATTTCACCAATTTCATCTAAAAATAAAGTACCTCCACGTGCAAGCTCTACTTTACCTTTTTTTCCTTTTTGATGGGCTCCAGAAAAAGCTCCTTTTTCATAACCAAATATCTCACTTTCAAATAAGCCACTAGGAATGGCTCCACAATTGATAGCGACAAATGGTGCTTCAGGCTTTTCTCGAATGGCATGAACTGCACGTGCAAACAGTTCTTTACCAACTCCACTCTCTCCGTAAATTAAAATATTTGCCTCGGTTTCTGCTACCTTTTTTACTTTTTCTAATACTTCTTTAAGCTTTGGACTATTGCCACGAATAAGTGTAAATGGATCATAGGCTAAGCCATTAGTATTCATCTGTTTCTCTAAATTCAATAATTTTTCAGATGTAAGATGAAGCTCTTCGTTTAATTTTTTGACATGGGTAATATCAGTTTCAGCAACGACTGCCCCAATTGTCTTATCATGCAGCATAACAGGGTTTGAATTGATCATGACGACGAGATCTTCCCGAGGAAAATGCTGCTGTTGATAAACAGATTTTCTATGCTGTAAAGTATGTAAAATTTCTAGTTGATCTTCTTTGAAAAATTGAGTGATGGGCTTTCCAATAATATTTTCTCCAGACACAGAAAAAATGCTTTCTGCTCCCTTCGTCCAATAAACAACATTTTGTTCAGCATCAATGACAGTACATGATTCATTTATTGTGTCTAAAATGGTTTGTAAATAAGCATTGCCACATTCTAATTCATAGGCAAGATCGTATACTAAGGACTCTCTCCATAAATATCCTAAATATTGTTTTTCCTCACTACAAACTAGTAAAAATTCATATTCCTTCATATATTCAATAGCTATGTTGAGTGGGCAATCCAACTGGATGGTATGACAAGCAACATAGTGAACATCATTTTTTCTTTTACCGCGCATTGTTGCATAGGGTTTATTATTTTCAAGCACAAAATATTGTTTGCTGTCATCGTTTATTTTGGACACTATATCGTCAGTAGAAATAATAGCAAAGTTACGTTTTAATATTTTATTCATTATTAAATGATATGGATGCAATGTAAGTCCCCCCTCATTATTTATTTGTCAAATTATTTTGAATAATATAAATAATTTTGACACATAGTGACTAGTTTATCAAACAAATTCCAATAAGATAGATTGGCATGTTTTTTGCATCATACAGTCATGAATAGAAAAGGAGGGGAGAGACATGAAGAAATCCCATCATGATATCGTCATTATTGGCGGTGGCATTATTGGTGGAGCAATTGCTTATTATTGTGCAAAAGCGGGCCTTGATATCACAATACTTGAAAAAAATGAACTTGCGAGTGGTACTTCTTCTCGCTGTGATGGCAATATTTTAGCTATTGATAAAGATCCTGGCTTTGACAGTCAAATGTCTTTAGTCAGTCAAAGATTAGTACATGAGTTAAATCGAGAGTTAGATATGAGCTTTGAATATCGGAATCCTGGCAGCATTCTTGTTTGTGAAAGTGAGCTAGAGATGGAGGCTGCTCAGCAGTGGGTTAATCGTCAACGGGAGGCGGGTTTAGATTTTACAATGTTAGATCGTGAGGACTTGCGGAATGAGTCAAAATACTTTGCAGATGACTTATACGGTGGATTGGAATGTAAAACCGATTCAACAGTGAACCCATATATGCTGACATTTTCTATGTTCCACTCAGCTGAAAAGTTAGGGGCAAAGATAAAAAAACATACAGAAGTCAAAAATATTACGAAACAGCCAGATGGTACATTTTTACTTGAAACGAATGAGGGATGGATAACAGCAAATAAAGTAATTAATGCTTGTGGAATTTGGGCACCGTTTATTGGGCAAATGCTGGGTGTTGATATTCCAATTAAACCTCGCAAAGGACATATTCTTGTCGCATCACGTCAGCAACTAGTAGGGCTAAGAAAAGTGATGGAATTTGGTTATTTAATTTCAAAATTTGGTGGAGAACGTAAAGTGGATGTGGATATTGAAAAATACGGAGTAGCGTTAGTGTTTGAGCCGACAGAGGCACAAAATTTTTTAATAGGAAGTAGTCGCGAATTTGTAGGCTTTGACACGAAGGTGAATCATGATGTGGTGAAAATGATTGCTAGACGTGCTGTACGTTTTTATCCAAAAATCGCTGATATGTCGATTATTCGTACATATGCAGGGTTAAGACCATGGACGGAAGATCATTTACCTATTATTTGTGAAGTAGAAGAAGTGCCTGGTTTCTATATTGCGGCAGGTCATGAAGGAGATGGAATTAGCTTGGCTGCAGTTACTGGGAAGCTTATCCAAGAATTACTACAGTACAAAGATACATGCATTCCTACTGAACCAGTTCATCTTAGTCGTTTCCAGAAAGGAGTACTTCACAAATGAAATTTCAAAAGCTCTTTACAACAATTGATACCCATACAGGCGGGAATCCAACACGTTCATTAATAAGCGGTATGCCTAAGCTTGAAGGCAAAACAATGTCTGAAAAAATGTTATTTATGCAAGAGAATTTTGACTGGATTCGAAAATTTCTTATGAATGAACCACGAGGACATAGTGTGATGTCAGGTGTTATCATTACAGATCCTTGCCATCCCGAAGCAGATTTTGGAGTGATTTATATAGAAACAGGTGGTTACTTGCCGATGTGTGGACATGACACAATAGGCGTTTGTACAGCACTTATTGAAGCAAATTTAATAGAGGTTAATACACCTTATACAAACATAAAATTGGACACACCTGCAGGTTTAATTGATGTAAAGATTAAAGTAGTGGATGGCGTAGCGAAGGAAGTGACATTTAAAAATGTACCATCCTTTCTATTAAAAACGATTGAAATAAATGATTCTGAATTAGGTGTAGTGGAATGTGAAATAGCTTATGGAGGGAACTTTTACGGCATTATAGATGCTAGAAAAATCAATCTAAACTTAGCTGTAGACAATTCAACGAAAATTATTAACACAGCTATTCGTCTCCGCAATGCTGTGAATGCTAAGGAAGATATTGTCCATCCAGAATTCCCATTTATCCATGGACTTACACATATTGAGTTTTATACAGACCCAGTCAATCCATTAGCAGATTTAAAAAATACAGTTGTTGTTCCGCCAGGAGGGATTGACCGTTCCCCTTGTGGCACTGGTACATCCGCAAAAATTGCTACACTCTATTCAAAAAATGAGCTCGCTCTCAATGAGTCCTTCGTCTATGAAAGTATTGTGGGGACAATGTTTAAAGCACGTGTACTAGAAGAAGTAGCTATTAGTGGCCTAACCGCTGTTATTCCAGAGGTAACAGGATCTGCCTGGGTTATGGGTATGCATCGATTCTTTTACAATAATCAGGATCCACTGAAAGAGGGCTATTTGATGATTCCGCCAATGGATCACTAAGGGAGGATAAGCATGAATTTTCATAAGTCTTTTCAAACGATCGATACACAAGTAGTGGGAGAAGCCTTTCGTATTATTGTGCAATCACCAATCATACTTGCGCATGAAAATATTACGGAAGCGGCTCATGCTTTAAATACGCAATTCGAAGATACAAAACAATTGCTTCTGAATGAACCTAGAGGACACCGTGGAATGAATGGCTGTCTTGTTTTACCATCAGCTATTGCATCCTATCGACTATTATTTTTCCAACATTCGGCTTCTACAAATTTTAAGTATGAAGCACTTGTAGCCACAATGACAGCGTTGATTGAGCAAGGAATAATAGAGCTTTCAAGAGATAATATTTACTCTATTGAAACAGTAAAAGGTGTTTATGAAGCCTATGTAAAACTTTCTGAACCGAAAGATACTGTTTTATCAGTTCATTTGACATTGAAGCCAGCGCATATAGAAGGTGACGAAGTAATTATCGATAATGAGCGCCGCTACTTTGTTGTAGAAAAACCACATCAATTAAAGGCAATTGTTCTAGATGAATTAGCAGAAATCAGTACGTGGGGATTACTAGAAAGTGAGAAATATAGTACAGCGGATGGTGTCATTATGTATGAACAGCTGGACAGTTCAGTACGGTCAGTTACCTTTGAGCGAGATGGCTATATATTACGTTCACCTGGTGTGGACAGTACATTGGCGTTACTAGCAGTTTTAGGGGAAGAAGCTGTCAAAAAAAATGACAGTATTTTTGGTAGCAGCATTGAAATTAGTCAAAAACATGAAGCTGGCTATGAAATTGCATTAACAGGATATATCACAGGAATCCATCAATTTGTAGTGGACCGTGAAGATCCTTTGCAGCATGGATTTATCATAGTGTAATAAAAGAGGATAGAGGAGGAAAAAAGATGAAAAAATTAGAAGGTGTATTTCCGGTATTAGTAACACCAATGAAAAACCAAACGGACATTGATTGGGATGGTTTCCGTCAAAATATTGAACACTTTATTGAAGCAGGGGTAACAGGTATTGCTATTAACGGTAGTACAGGCGAATTTGTAAGTTTAACGAAAGAAGAACGGTTTAAAGCAGTAGAAGTAGCTGTAGATCAAATTAAAGGGCGAATTACATTGATTGTTGGTACAGCTGCTGAGACAACTGCAGAGGCTATCACCTATACACAGCAGGCTGAACAGGCCGGCGCAGACGCAGCATTATTGATTAATTCCTATTATGCACACCCAAAAGATGAGGAAATATATGTTCATTTTAAATCAGTAGCCGAATCTGTAAGCTTCCCTATTATGATCTATAATAATCCGTTTACTTCGGGGGTAGATATTGGTTTAGAAACGATTTTAAAAGTAGGTAGAGATGTTCCAAATATTACACATATTAAAGAATCGAGCGGCAGTATTGGAAAAGCGCGTGATATCGTACGTCAAGGCCAAGATAATATTAAAGTATTTTGTGGTTCAGAGGACTTAGCCATAGAATCATTTTTAGTTGGAGCTGTTGGGTGGATTTCTGTATCTGGAAATATTGTGCCAGAGTTTGTCACAAAGTTATATAGTCAAGTAAAAGAAGGAAATTTAGAGGCAGCTTGGGCAATTTATGATCGTTTATTACCTTTATGTGCATTTTTAGAGGGATCAGGTAAATATGTACAAATCACTAAACGTGCAATGGAACTAAAAGGATGGGCAGGGGGACCATGTCGTCTACCACGACTCCCACTAACAGAGGAAGAAGATGCCCAACTTAAAGCAATTATGACTAATTTAGACGTACTGGCAATTGAACATTATTAATGCAAAGGGGGATGAATGATGGAGGCAATGTTGACATTAAAACCACAAGTAAAGGAATTTCTACAGTCCACAATCGGCTTGTATATCGACGGTGAATACATGCAAGCTCAATCAGGTAAAACATTGAATGTTCTAAATCCTGCTAATGAAGAGGTCATCGCTGTAGTAAGCGAAGCACAGGCAGAAGATATTGATCTTGCAGTAGAAGCTGCTCAAAAAGCATTTGATGGTGCATGGTCAACGATGGAGGCAGCTGAACGCTCACGAATTATTTATAAATTGGCAGATTTACTAGAAGAACATCGTGAAGAGCTAGCACAGCTTGAATCAATAGACAATGGTAAACCATATCAAACTGCTCTCGCAGATGATGTGGATGGCACTGTTCAGCATTTCCGTTATTATGCAGGGTGGGCGACAAAAATTACAGGACAGACTGTACAAGTATCCAAGGATTACTTAAATTATATTGTACATGAGCCTGTTGGTGTTGTAGGTCAAATTATTCCTTGGAATTTCCCTCTTGCAATGGCGGCATGGAAGCTAGGCGCAGCGTTAGCTGTAGGGTGTACGATTGTCATCAAACCAGCGGCTGAAACGCCATTATCATTATTATATGTAGGGCAATTAATGAAACAAGCTGGTTTTCCAAATGGTGTAGTAAATATTGTACCGGGTACGGGAGAAGCTGGAGAAGCTATTGTTACACATAAAGGTGTAGCTAAAGTAGCCTTCACTGGATCAACAAAAACTGGAATCCACGTGATGAAAAAGGCAGCTGATGAAGTGAAAAGTGTAACATTAGAGCTTGGAGGGAAATCTCCTGCTATTGTGTTACCAGATGCAGATGTACAGGAAGCAATAGAGGGAACTTTTGCTGGAACGATGTACAATCACGGCCAAAACTGTAGCGCATGTACACGAGTATTTGTGCATAGTAGTCTATACAATCAATTTGTTGAACGACTTGCAGAAAAGGCTAAGGCATTGAAGGTAGGACCAGGACTAGATCCGGAAACAGAAATGGGCCCGTTAGTGTCACAAAAGCAATTAAATACAGTCCTTGGTTTTATTGAAAAAGGAAAAGAAGAGGGTGCTCGCTTAGTAGCTGGTGGTAATCGAGCACTCCAAAAGGGATTTTTTGTACAACCAACTATCTTTGCTGATGTACAGGACACGATGACGATTGCTCAGGAGGAGATTTTCGGACCTGTTATGTCTATTCTATCGTTTGAAACAATAGAAGAAGTGATCGTGCGTGCTAATAATAGTAAGTATGGACTTGCTGCAAGCATTTGGACAGAAAATGTAAAAAAAGCACATTATATTGCTAGTAAACTACAGGCAGGAACAGTATGGATTAATGATTTTGGCTTAGAATGGGAAACGATGCCATTTGGTGGCTATAAACAGTCAGGTATTGGTCGTGAAATGGGCGGCGAATATGGTTTGTCCAATTATACTGAGGTGAAAAGTGTATTTGTCAATATGAAGCAATAATAAGTGAGTCTGCTTTAAATTTGTTTAGATGGAAAAGGAGCTACCCCCCAATAGATAGCTCCTTTTCTCATTATTTAAACTGGTTTATTTTACGTCTAGCAGAGGAAGGTATGTTCATGTCCTCGCGATATTTGGCTATGGTACGACGAGATATTTCAATTCCCAACGCAGAGTTAAAATACTCAGCTATTTTTTGATCAGAGAAGGGCTTTGCTTTATTTTCAGATTTTATATAGTCTGACAGCAATGACTTCACCTTTATTTGCGACACACTATGACCATTTGCTGTTGACAATTTAGAGGTGAATAATTCTTTTAATTCAAATGTGCCAAAAGCAGTTTGTACATATTTATTCGTTGTAATGCGGCTAACCGTTGATTCATGAACATCTATTTGGTCAGCAATTTCACGCAACGTAAGTGGTTGCATGGCATCAAAGCCATATAGAAAAAACTTCTTTTGTTTTTCAATAAGTGCCTTCATGATATTGATCATTGTATTTCGACGTTGTTCAATGCTGTTAACTAACCAATGGTAGTCAGTTAAGTGTTTTTTAAAATAACTCTTCTCTGAGGAATGCGTTTTTATATAAGGAAAGTAGTCAGCGTGAATATTAACTTTTGGTAAATAATAATCATTTAACGAAAAGGTAATCCCACCATCAACGATATCAACAATGATATCTGGTATCGTCGTATGTACCAACTCTTGATAAAATAATGAGCTCAGCTTTGGCTGTAGTGATTGTATAAAAAGATAGATCATTTGTAAGTCACTTAGCGATATATCCAGCTCTTTTGAGATTTGTTTCCACTTCTTATTGGCAAGCTCTTCTAGATAATTAGAAATAACGGTTTCAGCATGAGCAGGGCTGTTATGACAATAAATGGTTTGCAATAGTAAACATTCCTTCAAATTGCGTGCACCAATTCCTAAGGGACCAATTGTTTGTAATAAATGAATGCCCTTTTCAATTTCTAGGTCATTATAAGACGTTTGTGTTGAATGCTCATAATAACCATTGTCATCTAAATGATAAATAATATGTTTTAAGAGTTGAATGTCCTTTTCGTTAGAAAATGTTAGCCTGACCTGTTGGAATAGTTCATCACGAACATTTTTTTCACATTTTGTGGAAAGATGCATAATATCAAGATGTCTGCTACTCATTTTTGGAATCTGTAGATGGTCTTTAAGTGTTGGTTCACTTAATTCAATTAAAGGATTAACGAGTTCTTGTTCACGTATATATTGTTCTAATTCCTGAGTTGAATATTGGAGTAGCTCGATTGCCTGACGAAGTTGGGCAGACATAACGATTTGTAATTCTTGTGTTTGCTTAATAGAAAGTTGCATAATAAAACCTCGATTCTCTATCAATCTATCTAACCTTAGAAAATATAGTGACAAGAAATTTTGACATGTGCAACGAAATATATTATAAGCTTCCAATAAAAAGCTCAAAATGTTGAAATGAAAGGTTTTTAAAAAGTGTAAAAAAAGTAAACATCTATAGGATAAGTGTAAAGAAATTATAAAATAATGAGTTCTTTTGGTGAGTGTGTGATCACTTCTACACCGTCTTTTGTAATGATGACATCATCTTCTATGCGAACACCGCCAACTTGTGGAACGTAAATGCCTGGCTCAACTGTAAGTACCATATTCTCTTCTAAGATGTCTTCACAAACTGACGACATGAATATATTTTCATGGATATCTAACCCGATGCCATGTCCTGCTCCATGTCCGTAATTGTCCCCATAGCCTTTAGCTGTAATGTAGTCACGTGTATAGCTATCTGCATTTTGCCCTGTCATACCAGCTTTCATATTAGAAAGAGCATGTTGCAAGGAATCATAAACAATTTGATATATTTCTTTTAATTGTTCAGGTGGCTCACCAACAGCAATAGTTCTTGTCATGTCAGAACGATAGCCTTGATAATAAGCACCAAAATCAAGTGTTAGCATGTCACCTTGCTCAATTATTTTTGAAGATGCTACACCATGTGGTAGAGCAGAGCGATGACCTGAAGCGATAATCATATCAAATGCAGCACTAGTTGCACCGTTTTTTCGCATATGGGATTCCAATTCATTGGCAATTTCGATTTCTGAAACACCCGGTTTAATGAATGTTAAAATATGCTTAAATGCCTCATCTGAAATCCAAGCTGCCTTCTTAATTATTTCAATTTCTTCTGGTGTCTTAATCATACGTAAATTTTCCACAATATTAGATAAAGGCTTTAATGTTGCTGTCAATTTATTAGCCATTAATTGATAGGCGTAATAAGTTACGTGATGTTGTTCAAAGCCAACTGATTGGATTGAATCTTGATCTAAAATCTCTTGAATCGTTTCATATATACGGTTGCGATCAATCTCATGAACCTCGAAAGTTTTACTTTGCTCCGTTGCTTGTTGTGTGTAGCGGAAGTCCACCAATAAAAGTGCGCGCCTATTAGTTACTACAACCGTTCCTGCACTTCCAGTAAATCCTGTTAGATAACGTCGGTTTTGTGCATTTGTGATAATCATTGCGCTTGTATCTTGTGCTTGTAAAGCAATTCGTAATTGTTCTAATTTTGACATGTTGTCATTCCCCCTTTAGTGAAATTATAATGCAAAATCTGTGCCAATTTTAAAAATATTTGGCGTCGGCATGAAAATTGCATAGATTTTTATAGTGCGATTTCATTCGTGCAATAAAATCAAAGGGGTTTTGAGGATGGCTAAAAAAACAAAATGGCTTGTCGTATTGTTAGGATTAATGCTCATTGTATTGGTCGGTTGTTACGGGAAAGAAAACAATACTTCTGGAAATACTACAAATAGTAATGAATCAGACAATGCATCTACTGATGAAGGCGACAATACTGCTGCACAAGAGCTTCATTTAGTTGCAACAGGTGATTTAACGACAATGAGCTCATTGGGGAGTGTAGATGCACTTGCTGTGACGGCAATGAACTCTGTGTTCGAGGGGTTATATCGTATAGGGCCTGAAAATACACCAGTTCCGGGTATGGCAGAGTCACATGAAGTTTCTGAGGATGGTACAGTTTATACATTTAAAATACGCAAGGATGCAGTGTGGAGTAATGGGTCTCCAGTTACAGCACATGATTTTGAATATGCTTGGAAAAGAGCTATAAACCCAGAAACACAAGCAATTTATTCTTACTTAATGTTGGATATAAAAAATGCGGCCAATGTTCAAACAGAAGAGGACCCACTTTATGGAAAGGTAGAGGAAATTGGTATTAAGGCGTTAAACGATGAAACATTAGAAGTGCAACTAAATGCGCCTATTCCGTATTTTATTAGCTTAACGACTTATGCACCGTTTTTCCCATTAAATGAAGAATTTACAGAATCCCAAGGCGATCAATATGCGCTAGAAGCGGCTAATATGATCTATAATGGTCCTTTCCAGATGGAATCTTGGCAACATGGGCAAGGATGGACGTTCGTCAAAAATGAAAGTTATTGGGATAAAGACACTGTCAAGCTTACTAAAATCACACAAAAAATTGTCAAAGATACAGCAACGGCTGTCAATCTCTATGAGGCTGGTGAAATAGACACTGCCGAGTTATCGAGTGAGTATGTCGCTCAATATAAAGACAGTCCAGAGTATTCAACGTTTTTAAAGCCAAATACGTATTTTATTCGTATAAATCACGAAAATCAATATTTAGCTAATCAAAACATTCGTAAAGCCATTGATTTGGCATGGGATAAACAAGGCTTTGCTGATGTGATATTACAGGATGGTTCTATTCCTGCTTATTATTTAGTACCACAGGGATTATCAACAGATGACAAGGGGAATGACTTCCGCGATGGAAACGGTGATATGAATAAAACAGATATCGAATTAGCGAAGGAACTATGGGCTACTGGCAAAAAGGAACTTGGTGTAGACCAAGTAAAGCTGGAGTTTTTAACATATGACCGTGCAGAATCTAAGAAAGCTGCTGAATTTATTAAAAATCAATTAGAGACGAATTTAGAAGGCTTAGAGCTAACAATTAATATGCAGCCTAATAAGCAAAAACTTGCATTAGAGGGGGCTGTTGATTTTGACTTAGACTATGGCGGTTGGGGTCCTGACTATCAAGATCCTATGACTTACATTGAATTATTTGAATCAACAGCTTATTATAATCAATCCAACTATAAAAATGAAAAAGTGGATGCATTAATAAAACAAGCGAAAACTACCTCTGATGTTATGGAGCGCTGGGAACTTATGCAGCAAGCTGAAAAATTAATGATGGAAGACGTAGCATTCGCTCCAACATTTCAAAAAGGGTTAAGTCGTTTGACAAAACCATACGTGAAAAATTTATACGAGCATCCATTCTCAGCTGACATAAGCTATAAATGGGTAGAAATTGTAAACTAAAAAATGCTGTCCTCTACTTTCGGAGGACAGCATTTTTTCATGTTGTTGAAAAAGGGCGATGTCAACGGCAGAAAAAGCTATTTTGAAAGGCGAGGGGGTGATTTCCGTTCCGCCAGCGTCCGATGAGCTGCTTCACTCACTGCGTTTGCTCCAGAGTCTCGCCATATGCAAAAGCGTCTTTCCTTATCTTTCATACGAGCCGTAGCGAGCAAAATAGCCCATTATTTGTAGATAGCCTCTTATTTTCAATGTGGAGAAGTGATGAGTGACAACACCCCCTCTACCAGACTTTATTTAAAAAACTTTGCTAAAAAGAAACATTTGAGCGAAGCGGCTCGGCGCTCAACCAGAGGAAAGCAATTAACCTGCAACGGAAATCCTTTTTCACCTTTCACAAAATTCTATTGATGGTTTTGTTTTTCATTTATAGATAGAAAACTATCGATAAAATGGCTGTTGCGGAACAGCCAAGTATACCCGCTAGTAATAGTGGATAAGTGAAGGTGTAGGAAGGTGCATGAACAAATTCTAAATCTCCATCTAATTCAAAGGCATAGGCACCATTTTTAGTGACACGTGCAAAAAAACGTTTAAAACTATAGGCGATACCATTAAAAAGCCCACCTTGCACAACAAATAATGATGCACCTACAATAGTGAACGCAAGTGAAATAAGGAAAATATTGTTGATCAATGTTAAAAAAGTTATTGGTTGATGGAGGAGCCAAGTATAGCTAAGGGAACTTATGACAATACAGCTAGCAAGTAGGGCTGTGACCTTTATATTCAAAGTGATATACCTCCTTCTTGTGCTAGACGGTATTGGACAAGCTCTTCTTCTGTCAGCATAACAAAGTGACCAGGCCGTATCTCTACAAAGCTTTCACTTTCATAATTTCTGCTAGCTTGATAGGTAGCTTCATTAAAAATAATGCGTTTACGTTCTCGCTCTAACTTAGGATCTGGCAATGGAATGGCTGATAATAATGACTTCGTATAAGGGTGTACTGGGTGATCATAGAGCTCTTGACTGTCTGCTAGCTCAACGATTTTTCCTCGATACATCACACCAATACGATCACTAATATATTTCACCATCGACAAGTCATGTGCAATAAAAAGATAGGTCAATCCACGTTCCTTTTGTAACTTTTTCAGTAGATTCACTATTTGTGCCTGGATGGACACGTCCAACGCAGAAATAGGTTCATCTGCAATGATGAGCTCAGGTTCTACAGCAAGAGCACGTGCAATACCAATCCTCTGACGTTGTCCACCACTAAGCTCGTGAGGATAACGGTTTGCATACTCCTTTGTTAATCCTACTATTTTTAATAGCTCATATATTTTGGGCTTCCATTCACTTTTTGGTACTTCATGGATGGCCAATCCTTCTGCAATAATATCCGCTATTTTCATACGCGGATTAAGGGAAGAATAGGGATCTTGGAAAATCATTTGCACCTTGCTATTGAAAGTTAGTTTGTCTTTTTTTGTTTGATTGTCATTGATATTACGACCATCAACGTGAATTTCTCCGCTAGTAATCGAATTGAGTCCAATTATGGAACGTCCAGTTGTAGATTTACCACATCCTGATTCTCCCACTAGACCAAAAATTTCTCCTTTATAAATATCGAACGTAATGCCATCAACAGCTTTATTAACAGTGTTTTTTCCTAAAGAAAAGTGCTGCTTGACCTCCTTTAATGATAAATATGGATGTTCTTTATCGAATACAGTGGGTGCTTTACTTTTCTCTTGCTGTACCTGTGTAGGTTGTTGATGAATCGGTACTATTTTAGGTGCGTGTTTATGCAATAACCAAGTTGCTGCGAAATGAGTGTCGCTTATTTGAAACATCGGTGGCTCCTCTATAAAGTCAATTTTCAATGCATGTTTATTACGAGCTGCAAAGGCATCTCCAGTAGGTGGCTGAAGCAGGTTTGGTGGTGTTCCTGGAATGGCATACAATGAATTGGTATCAATATCTGGATTAGGCATGGCTGCAAGTAGGCCTTGTGTATAAGGATGTTGACAATGATAAAAAATTTCATCAACTAAGCCAATTTCAATTATTTTTCCAGCATACATAACAGCAACACGATCAGCCATTTTGGCGACAACACCTAAATCATGGGTAATAAAGATAATCGATAAATTCATTTTTTGTTGTATGTTTTTTAGTAATTCTAAAATTTGTGCTTGGATCGAAACATCTAGTGCTGTAGTAGGCTCATCGGCAATAATGATGCGCGGCTCACAAGCTAGCGCCATGGCAATCACTATTCGTTGGCGCATCCCTCCAGAAAATTGGTGTGGGTACTGTTTATATCGTTTATCAGCTTCTTTAATACCGACTAGTTGCAATAGTTCTATAACACGGTTAGTAATTTGTTGGCCACGTAAAGTTGTATGTTTCTTTATACTTTCTGCTATTTGGCGACCAATCGTCATCGTAGGGTTTAAAGCAGTCATTGGATCTTGAAATATCATGGCTATTTCAGCTCCACGAATTGCTCGGATTTTTTGCTCACTGCAAGTAAAAATATTATGTCCGTTATATAAAATGTGTCCACTTTTTAATATCGTTGTCTCAGTTGGATTGAGGCGAAGAAGGCTTTTAGAAGTAACTGATTTTCCTGAGCCAGACTCGCCTACAATGGCTAAGGTTTCACCTTCAAATAAATCAAATGAAATGTTGCGTACTGCTTGTACCTCACCGTTGTATGTGTTGAATGAGACACTTAAATTTTTCACTTCTAATATTTTTTTCATTTAGAGCATCTCCTTATTTACGAGTTTTTGGATCGAATGCATCACGCAGTCCATCCCCGAGTAAATTAAAGCTAATCATAATCAAGCTAATGACAATAGATGAAACAATCATGCCATGTGGATAAATTCGTAGTAATTTATACGAATCATTGACAATTGTTCCTAAAGAAGCTGTTGGAGGCTGTAGCCCTAATCCGATGAAGCTTAATAATGCTTCCGTGAAAATGGCTCCTGGAATAGTAAACGTAGTTGCAACAATAATTGGCCCAAGCGTGTTGGGAATTAAATGCTTCCAAATGAGACGTTGGTTACTAGCACCAAGTGTCCGTGAAGCAAGCACATATTCATATGATTTTAACTTCAATATTTGTGCTCGAACAATTCGAGCCATACTGATCCAGCCTACAATCACCATTGCAATCGTAATCGAAATAATCCCTGGCTTTAAAATAAGAATCAAAAGTATGTTCACAATTAGGCCAGGGATACCAACTAACACTTCAATAATACGTTGCATGATATTATCTGTCCGACCACCATAAAATGCTGAGACAGCCCCATAGGCAACCCCTATAATGAGATCGATGGTTGCTGCTAAAAAAGCAATATAAAGAGAAATTCGTGTTCCTTCCCATATACGCGTCCAAAGATCTCGACCTAATTCATCTGTACCAAACCAAAAATATTCTGCAATCCCTTTTGCTTCATATTGGTCTACGCCTCGGCTATCAACACCATTCAAGCCTAAGAAAGAAATATTCTCAAGGACAGGAATTTTTGGAGGTAAATTAGTGCGCGCAATATTTTGTTCATCATAACCGTGGCTATTCATAAAAGGGCCGAAAATGGCAAGTAATAGAACGACGATAATAGTACATAACCCAACAATAGCTGCTTTATTTTTCCGCAAACCACGCCATGCATCTTGCCAAAATGATTGCTCAGGACGATAGGTGATATCATCCGTAATATCAGTTTGCGTTGCATATTCAAATAACTCCTTTGAATAGCTCTTAGTTATACCTTCTGTCAATTTTATAGTCATGCCTTATCGCCTCCTGTCACACGGATTCGGGGATCAATCAACCCGTATAAAATATCGATGATTAAAATAACGGTTACAAATAGCACCGCATAAAAAATAGTTGTTCCCATAATTAGCTGATAATCGTTGGTAATAATAGAATTAACAAACTGCTCACCTAAACCTGGAATACTGAATATCTTTTCAATAACAAGTGAACCAGTAATAGTGTTAACAGTTAACGGACCAATAATAGTCACGATTGGAATCATGGCATTTCGAATACCATGTTTTGTAATGATAAAAGGGTTTGATAAATCTTTGGCTTTTGCGGTTAAGATGTATTCTTGACTAAGTACTTCTAGCATTTCAATGCGCGTGAAACGGGCAATTGTAGCAACTACTCCAACTGCTAAAGCAATCGTTGGTAAAATAGAATATTCAAAGCCATTCCAAAAGGCAATGGGTAGCCAGCCTAGTTTAACGCCAACCCAATATTGTAGAAAGCCTGCAAAGACAAACGATGGAATCGATATACCTAGTACGGCTAGTATTGTGGCTCCATAATCAATAATAGTGTTATGTTTTAGAGCCGCTATAATTCCTAATAAAAGCCCAATAATTGTTCCCACGATAATGGCTTGAAAGCCCAAAATTGCCGATGCACCGATACGTTCCTGAATAATTTTAGTCACTGGTCGATTATCAAAGACAAAAGAAACTCCTAAATCTCCTTGTACAAGATTCGTTAAATAAATGCCAAATTGCACAGGAACAGGCTTGTCTAACCCATATTTTTTGTAAAGTAGCTCTTTTTGAGACTCTGGAAGACGCTCATCATTAAATGGTGAACCTGGCAAAGCTTTCATTAATAAAAATGACAGTAGAATAATAATAAAAAGGGTAATGATCATATAACCAATTCGTGTAAATATGTACCGAACCATGGCACCAACCTCCTACTAAATAGTGTTGTTAAAACTATTAATTTATTTGCAAGATTGATGCCAATTGCAGAAATTATGAGAAGAAAAAATATGAAAATATATATTGCATAGCTTTTTACTATATGATATATTTATAAATGTCTTAAAGAGGTCCCGTGGTGTAGCGGTTAACATGCCTGCCTGTCACGCAGGAGATCGCCGGTTCGATCCCGGTCGGGACCGCCATTTAAAATTGATATGATCGCTCTTATGTACTGCTACAGTCATAAGAGCTTTTTTTATTTAATAATGATTTTCTTTCAACTTAGCATTTGAGCATGAAATGCATTCAAGCTTATGTTGAAATTGTGAAAGCACCATTTTATAAAGACCCAGTTCATAGGGTAGAAACATAGAGGCTAAAAGCTTTACAATTTCTGAAGCCTTTATGACCAACCTCCCATTGGTTTTAATAAAATAACATCTATTGCCCTAAATAACGCCTCTACTGCTACTAAAAAATCACCCAATCCCAGTGAAGTTAATTGAATTATTGACATGAGCCTAACTTATTGCATATTTTTAACATTATCTAAAAATAGTAAAAATTACCGATAAATGAGGGCGTTTTTATAAGGTAAAATGAGATATGTTTCTAAAATAAAAATTAGGGGTAAAAATTTAGAAGTAATCGGATTGGCTACGGAGGTGTTTATATGAGCAAAGACCATTTCTTAAAACGTCTTTATTTACCTTTGCTTATTGGTTCCATGATTATGATGGTAGGCTGTGGAGATCCTATTATAGAGATTGAAGAAGCAAATACGTATCACTGGCAAAAAAATATGAACGAAGTAGAATTTGAGAAATTAAAAAATGATATGTCATATATTGAGGTAGTAGAGACAGCAGGCGGCGCAGGTAAAAAGGTTAAAAATAATGAATATCGTTGGAATGATGAAACCCTGTTGACTCAGGCTTATATAGTGAAATTTAAGGATGATAAATTAATTGCTAAAGAGATCATAGCTGTAAAAGGTCATTCCAATAGATAGTTGACACGTCTTCATAAGAGAAGACGTGTTTTTGTTTGCATTTAGGTTACCTAACTATTGTCATCACAGAACAGGGCTTTTTAACAAGCACAATCAAAGCAGGTATAAATGATATTGGATGCTTTGAACATTTTCGTTAGTTTAGGTAAACTAGAGGTAATGTAGTGATGAGAGGAAAAAAGAATATGTATGAAATAATCATGAATTCAGTTGATGATACAGAACGTTTCGCCATTAAACTTGCCAATATACTAGAAGCTCAAGATACGATTACATTAGAAGGGGATCTAGGTGCTGGCAAGACAACATTTACGAAAGCCTTGGCAAAGGGACTTGGGGTCAAACGAACAGTCAACAGTCCAACATTTACGATTGTTAAGCAGTATGAGGGGAGATTACCGTTTAATCATTTAGATGTGTATAGGTTAGCAGAAAGTGATGAAGACCTAGGCTGGGATGAGCTGTTTTATGGAGATGCAGTTTCAGTGGTCGAATGGGCGCATTTAATTGAACAGGATTTGCCACAGGATCGCTTAGCGATAGAGATTTACCGAATCGGAGAAAATGAACGACGCTTTGTGTTAATACCTCGTGGAGAACGCTATGAGGCACTATGTGAGGAGCTAATGAAATGATTTGGTTAGGAATAGAAACAGCAAATACACCACTCTCCATTGCAGTTGTGAAGGATGGCAAAGTGGTGGCCGAGATGGTACAAAACATAAAATTAACGCATTCTGCAGGTGCAATGCCGGCGATTGAAGAAATCTTGGCACGAATAGGTTTAAAACCGAATGACTTGGATGTGATTGCAGTGTCTGAAGGGCCAGGTTCTTATACAGGTGTTCGTATAGGCGTGACATTAGCAAAAACCCTAGCATGGACATTACAGAAGCCTTTAGTTGGTGTATCTAGCTTAAAGACATTGGCTGCTAATGCTGCTCTTTACAACGGATTGATTTGCCCAATTATTGATGCTAGAAGAGGCAATGTCTACACAGCTGTTTATCAGGGCGAGACATTAGAGGCCCTTGTGGAGGATCATCATGTACATATTGATGATTTATTAGTGCGTTTAAAGGCATTAGAGGCGCCTATTCTATTTGTAGGAACAGATGTTGATATATTTTGGAAGAATATTGAGCAGGTGCTTGGTGATACAGCAGTACGTGCACCATTTAGTTTTGACTTGCCACGCGCAACGGAAGTCATTCGTGTAGCAACGAAATTAGAGTTACCTAGAGTCGAAGCTATCCATCACTTTGTTCCACAATATAAACGGATTGCAGAAGCTGAGGCGAACTGGCTGAAAGAACAGAAGGAGAAGGAACATGAGTAGGAATGTAACTTATCGTAAAATGGTTTCTGACGATGTGCCAACGGTTTATGAAATTGAAGTGACTTCATTTCCAGTGCCATGGACGTTAGATTCCTTTTACTACGAAGTGCATGAAAATCAGTATGCGCATTATGTGCTGGCTATAGATGAAAATGACAGTATTATTGGTTTTTGTGGGATGTGGATGGTCATAGATGCAGCTCAAATTACAAATGTAGCTGTTATTGAGGAGGCACGTGGCCGAGGGATAGGCGAGGGGTTAATGCGTGAGGCGATGCAAATAGCTCGTTTACATGGAATGGAGGTCATGACGTTAGAGGTACGTGTAACAAATATGGTTGCACAAAATCTCTATCGCAAGCTTCAATTCCAAGATGGTGGCATACGGAAAGGCTATTATACTGATAACGGGGAGGATGCCCTTGTCATGTGGGTGAATTTATAATGAATAATGGATTGATATTAGCAATAGAATCAAGTTGTGATGAAACAGCTGCAGCGATTATTCGAAATGGTCATGAAATTGTGTCGAATGTTGTGGCTTCTCAAATAGAAAGTCATAAGCGATTTGGTGGGGTTGTACCTGAAATTGCATCACGTCATCATGTTGAACAAATTACAGTAGTAATAGAAGAAGCACTGGCACAAGCTAATTTAAAGCCAGCCGATTTAGATGCAGTTGCTGTTACAGAGGGCCCAGGTCTTGTAGGGGCATTATTGATTGGCATTAACGCAGCTAAGGCTTTTGCTTTTGCTAACAGCTTGCCGATTGTTGGCGTCCACCATATTGCAGGACATATTTATGCCAATGCACTTGTTCAGCCAATGGAATTTCCTTTGTTGGCACTTGTCGTATCAGGTGGTCATACAGAGCTTGTTTATATGAAGGAACATGGCTCCTTTGAGGTCATTGGTGAAACACGAGATGATGCAGCTGGTGAAGCCTATGATAAAGTGGCACGCGTTTTAAACTTACCTTATCCAGGTGGACCACGTATTGATCAGCTTGCTCATGAGGGTAAAGAGGCTGTTCCTTTTCCAAGAGTTTGGTTAGAGGAGGGTTCTTATGATTTTAGCTTTAGTGGCTTAAAATCAGCAGTCATCAATTATAAACACAATATGGATCAACGAGGCGAAGCTATTTCGCCAGCAGCCGTTGCTAAAGGTTTTCAGGAAAGTGTTGTCGAAGTACTGACAGCGAAAACATTGCGTGCTGCTCGCGAATATCAGGTGAAGCAGGTCATAGCAGCTGGTGGTGTAGCAGCGAATAAAGGTCTGCGAAGCGCTTTAGAGGCTGTATTTGCCGAGGAAGGTATCCCATTTTTTGTACCACCACTCAAATTGTGTACAGATAATGCGGCAATGATTGGAGCAGCAGCCATGCCAATGTTTGAGGCGGGGGTTCGAGGAAACTTAATGATGAATGGACGTCCAGGGATGGAGTTAAAATCTTGGGTGTAGCAGTAAATGAAGGAGGTATCTTATTGAAGATATCTCTTTTTTTGATTGTCGAAAATTTGTTGATAAAAAATGAACGTTGCGAAGAGAATAATAATATTCAACACTTTAATTGACAAATTTTTCAGAAAATTATCCACAGGTAATGGAGCGAAATAAGTACCGAACACGCGTACTTATGCACAATATGTTGATAACTTGTGCATAACTTGTGATTATTCAATATATAGTAGCATGTTTTACAAGGGATGATGTGGATAAAATAATTTTTGATTGTGGACAATGTGGAAAACTCTGTTGATATGTTGGTATTACTAGATTTATAGTGTGTATAAAACTGTGGGCACTTTTTGTCGAAAAATAGCACTTGACCAATATATATGAAAAATAAAGGTGTGTAAAGAAAAAAGCCATGCGGCGAGGCACATGGCTTAAAATCAGTAACTACATATTCATATTTTCAAGTTCCTCATTTAGCTCTAACCATTCTAATTCCAATCGCTCATGCTGTTCTTTAGCAGTAGCTAATTCGTCTTGAAGCTGTGAAATTTTTTCGTGATCCGTGAAAATTGCAGGGTCACAGAGAGCTTCCTCGAGCCTATCAATGCTAGCTGTCGTTTCTTGCATCTTCACTTCTAGTTCTTCAATAGTACGTCTAATTTGACGTTCGCGTTTTTTTGCCTCTTTATCAATTTTAGAGGTAGAAGTCTTATCAGGTAGGTCTTGCTGTACTTGTAGTTGGGAGGCAGCCTTCATTTGCGCTAGCTCCAACAGTTCCTGTTTTTTCTCTACATAATAATCATAGTCACCTAAATATTCAAATGATCCAGTTCCAGACAACTCCACCACTTTCGTTGTGATACGATTAATGAAGTAGCGGTCATGGGAGACAAATAGAAGCGTTCCAGGATAATCAATCAGTGCATTTTCCAGAACCTCTTTACTATCTAAGTCTAGATGGTTTGTAGGTTCGTCGAGAATTAAAAAATTGGCCTTTTGCATCATTAATTTTGAGAGTGCAAGGCGTGCTTTTTCACCGCCTGATAAAGAGGATACGGTTTTATCCACATCTTCTCCACTAAATAGGAAGCGTCCTAAGACAGTGCGAATATCTTTTTCATTCATGAGCGGCCATTCATCCCATAGCTCTTTCAAGACACTTTTATTGCTTGAAAGCTTTGCTTGCTCTTGATCATAATAGCCAATTTGTACATTAGTACCATAACGAATAGCACCTGCAAGAGGTGTTAAATCTTTCACAATTGTTTTTAATAATGTTGATTTACCAACCCCATTTGGTCCAACAAGGGCTATCCGATCCTCGCGAAAAGTGCGCAGGTTAATACCACTAGATATTAGCTGATCATCATAGCCGATTGTTAAATCATCGACGGATAAAACATCATTACCACTTTGACGTTCGATAGTAAAACCAAAACTAGCGGATTTCTCATCACCATCTGGCGATTCCATCCACTCAGTTCGTTCAAGCATTCTACGTCGACTTTGTGCCATTTTTGTTGTAGAGGCACGTGCAATATTCTTTTGGATAAAATCCTCTAGCTTGGCCTTTTCATCTTGCTGACGCTCAAAAAGTTTGACATCGCGTTCATAAGTTTTAGCCTTTTCATCTAAATAAGCACTGTAATTGCCTGTATATTTTGTAACACGATGACGTGACACCTCGTAGACAATGGAAACGACTTGGTCTAAGAAGTAGCGGTCATGGGAAACAATTAAAATAGCTCCTTCATAGCTCTTTAAATAAGATTCCAACCAAGATAATGTTTCGATATCTAAATGGTTCGTAGGCTCATCGAGAATTAAAAGGTCTGGTTTACTAAGTAAAAGCTTAGCCAGTGCTAAACGTGTGCGTTGTCCACCAGATAGTGAGCTGATGGGTTTATCATAGTCTTCGGGATAGAACTGCATTCCATGAAGCACTGAACGTATGTCCGATTCATATTGATAGCCGCCAGCATCCTTAAAAGTATGCTGTAGTTGATCGTATTCCGACATAACTTTCGCATACAGAGTGGAATTTTCGTAAACGGTAGGATCAGCCATCTGCTGTTCGAGCGAGCGGAGCGTTTGTTCTTGAGCTAAAAGCGGTTCGAAAATGGTCATCATTTCATCCCAAATAGTTAACGTAGAATTTAATCCAGCATGTTGCTCTAAATAGCCAACCTGAACGCCCTTTGGGATAATGATATCCCCAGAGTCATAGGACATTTGACCAGCGATTATTTTTAATAAAGTCGATTTACCTGCACCGTTTCGCCCTACTAAGGCAACGCGATCACGGTGTTGAACTTCTAATTTAACACCACTTAAAATTTCATCTGCAAGAAAGGATTTAGTTAGTTGATTGACCTGTAAAACAATCATTCTTGACACCTCAATTCTACCTTAGTGTAATGGATGAACGATTTGCATGCAATGTAGGTGCTTTACTTATTCCTAGCAGTCATGTAAGATTGAAACGATTTCTTTTTAGTTAGTTGCGTACAAAGCGCCATTAACTAAAGAGAAATACGCTAGTGGATTGCAAAAATGTTGTATATAGTTAAGGATAAATGTATTAAAATTAGTAGTTAAATACAGTAAAATTGATTGAGGTTCATCATAAGGAGGAGAAAGTTTGAAACAAGAATTAAAAATCCCACAAGCCACTACAAAAAGACTTCCTCTTTACTATCGATTTATTCAAAACTTTGCACAAGAAGGTATGGAACGTATTTCGTCGAAGGAACTGAGTGAAGCGATGAAAATAGATTCTGCAACGATTCGCCGTGATTTTTCTTATTTTGGCGCTCTTGGTAAAAAGGGCTATGGCTATGATGTGCAGCATTTATTACAATTTTTTAGCCAGACGCTTGATCAACATGAAGCGACAAAAGTAGCGTTAATTGGCGTGGGGAATTTGGGCAGTGCATTATTAAAATATAATTTTCAAAAAAACCATAATACACATATTGTCGTAGCATTCGATTCTAAAGCACCGAAGGATGGCAAAATGATTAGTAATATTCCTGTTTTTCATCCAGATTTGCTGGAGGAGAAGTATGCTGAATACGGTGCAGAGCTTGCGATTTTAACCGTTTCACCACGCTCCGCACAAAAAATGGCGGATCGTTTAGCAGCAATGAATGCAAAAGGTATTTTAAACTTTACACCAGAACGGTTAACAGTACCAGATAGAATGCAGCTCTTAACCATTGATTTATCGGTAGAATTGCAAGCGCTTATATATTTAATTCGTAATCAGGAAGTGTGAAAATAATACATATTTTTAAGTGTAATTCACCATTTCTGTCAAATAATATTTTTTAATAAAATGCGGGTAAACCTATGAGAGAGACGAAAAACTTTCACATATAATTAGTTAGCAAAATGGCGAAATATGCGTTAAAATGATGGATATAAAGAGGAGGTGGCTGTAATGGGTGGAATTGGTCCTATGAGCCTCATTATTATCGGAATTGTCGCGTTATTAATTTTTGGCCCTAAGAAGTTACCAGAGCTTGGTAAGGCATTTGGTTCAACACTACGTGAATTCAAAAATGCTACTAAAGGTTTAGCCGACGAAGATGATGATGACAAGAAAAAGAAAGAACTAGATAAGTAAGTTAGGATGTTTGAGGAATGAATCCAAAAGATCTAACTGTCATTGAGCATATAGAAGAATTAAGAAAACGGCTGTTCATTGTTGCCGTTTTCTTTGTTCTCGCTATGGCTGGCGGCTTTTTCGTCGCAAAGCCGCTTGTTAAATACCTTCAAATGACTGGAGCAAAATATAATATTGAGCTTCATGCATTTGACGTAGTCACACCACTTGCGATTTATATCCAAGTTGTTTTTATAATTGCCTTTATTCTTTCATCGCCAGTGTTGATGTATCAATTGTGGTCGTTTATTAGCCCTGGATTAAGAGAAGTAGAACGTAAAGCCACTCTAAGCTATATACCATATTCATTTCTATTGTTTATTGCAGGGTTATCTTTTTCGTACTTCTTACTCTTCCCGTATGTCATAAAATTCATGATGAATTTATCGAATGATTTGGAGATACAGCAAACCATTGGTATACATGAGTATTTTACATTTTTGTTTAAGCTTACAATACCTTTTGGTTTTCTATTCCAGTTACCGATTGTTGTTTTATTCTTTTCGCGAATTGGTATATTAAGTCCAGATTTACTAATTCGAATTCGTAAATATTCATACTTTGGTTTATTTGTATGTGCAGCGATTATTGCACCGCCTGAGTTGGCGTCACATTTAATGGTTTCTGTGCCATTGTTTATCTTGTATGAAATTAGTATTATGATTTCTCGGATTGGTTATAAGAAATATCTTAAATCAGAGGAAATTCGTTTAAAAGAAGAACAGGAAGCGGAGCAAAAGCGTCAGATTGAAGAGGCGCTTGAGCAGCAACGACGACAAATAGAAGAATTGAATCAACAGTAATAGATAAAGCTCGGTGCCCTCAATGGGACACCGAGCTTTTGTGTTCTAATTCCGCTTTACGATGACTTTACAAAAAATTATTGCATTTTTTCTAGTTCTTGAAGAAACTTTTGCAATGGCTCTGCATAGAATTGTACAAGTGTCACAAATCCATTAAGCATAACGTGTGCGATAATAGAAGTCCAAATGCGTTTTGTTTTGTGATATAAAAAGGCAAATATTAAGCCACAAATGGTATAAAGCAAGATATGCGAGAAGTCGAAGTGGATAATCGCAAAGAATATGGCACTTACTATAGCCGCCACCCAGAAATTTGTTGTTTGGACAAGCGAGCCAAATATGACTCTGCGGAAGACGAATTCTTCTAAAATAGGCCCAAATACAACAATCGCTAATATAGCAACGGGAGCACCTTGAGCTATAGCGACGATATCTGCGGTATTTTGGGAACCTCCTTCGATACCGAAAACAGCCATCTCAATAGCGGCACCAATCATTTGACCAAAGAACACGAGGAAGAAACCGAAGATTCCCCAAACAATTGTAAGAGGGATCGTTTCCTTTTTTCCTTGATAAATGTTCCAAAAGGCTTTATCACGAGATGTTAGGATTAAGCTTAAAATGAGCGCAATAGCAAAACTAAGGGCAATATACCAGCCTTGAGTAATGGGAGCCGCTTGTTCAGAAGCTAGACCAGTTATCTTCATAACGAGCTTATGAAACGGTAAGAGCAGCCATCTGCTTGAAATCTGCATCAAGATATAAATTAATAAGACATACAGGGCTGTTTTTTTATGTTTCGTTATTTTTTGAGAATTAGTCACAGTCAAAATCCTTTCCATTCATATGCTTCCTTTCTATTGTAGAGGAATATGGAAAGAAAACAAAATTTTTCGAAGTTCTGGCTTGCAAAAAAAAGTGTGATTGATTATCATAATAATTGTGTTAGCACTCATTGATATAGAGTGCTAATAAATTTTAACAATTATTTAATTATTAGGAGGTTGTTTCACTTGTTAAGACCACTAGGAGATCGTATTGTAATTGAACTAATCGAGGTAGAAGAGAAATCTGCATTCGGTATTGTACTACCTGACTCTGCAAAAGAAAAACCACAAGAGGGTAAAGTAGTAGCAGTTGGGACAGGTCGTGTATTAGAGAACGGGCAACGTGTAGAGCTTGACGTTAAAGTTGACGACCGCATTATTTTCTCTAAATACGCTGGAACAGAAGTTAAATTTGAAGGTAATGAATACCTAATTTTACGCGAAAGCGATATTCTTGCAATTATTGAATAAGTACATTATTCACACCTTAAATAAAGGTGAAGGCTTATTGTTTGTTTAACGAAAATGACAATAAGATGAAATTGATATAAATATATTGAAGAAGCTTAACGAATATTCCATTTCAGGAGGGTAAATTCTCATGGCAAAAGATATTAAATTCTCAGAAGACGCTCGTTCATTAATGTTACAAGGTGTAGATAAATTAGCGAATACAGTAAAAGTAACATTAGGACCAAAAGGGCGTAATGTTGTTTTAGAAAAAAAATTCGGTTCACCACTTATTACAAATGATGGTGTAACAATCGCTAAAGAAATCGAGCTAGAAAACCCATATGAAAACATGGGGGCAAAATTAGTAGCAGAGGTTGCTTCTAAGACAAATGAAATCGCTGGTGACGGTACAACAACAGCAACAGTATTAGCACAAGCAATTATTCGTGAAGGCTTGAAAAACGTTACGGCTGGTGCAAATCCTGTAGGTATCCGCAAAGGTATTGATAAAGCAGTTGCTGCTGCACTTACAGAATTACACGCTATTTCTCGTCCAGTAAGCAATAAAGAAGAAATTGCACAAGTTGCTGCTATTTCTGCTGCAGATGATGAAGTTGGACAACTGATCGCTGAAGCAATGGAGCGTGTTGGTAACGACGGCGTTATTACAATCGAAGAATCTAAAGGCTTCACAACAGAACTTGATGTAGTAGAAGGTATGCAGTTTGACCGTGGCTATGCTTCACACTACATGGTAACTGACACAGATAAAATGGAAGCGGTTCTTGATAACCCATACATTTTAATTACTGATAAAAAAATTACAAACATTCAAGAAGTATTACCATTATTAGAACAAGTGGTACAACAAGGTCGTCCATTAGTAATCATTGCTGAAGACGTGGAAGGTGAAGCACTTGCAACGCTTGTTGTGAACAAGCTTCGTGGTACATTCAATGCTGTAGCAGTAAAAGCACCAGGCTTCGGTGATCGTCGTAAAGCAATGCTTGAAGATATCGCTATCCTAACTGGTGGTCAAGTAATTACTGAAGAATTAGGCTTAGACCTAAAATCAGCGGATATTTCTTCACTTGGACGTGCAGCAAAAGTTGTTGTAACAAAAGACAACACAACAATCGTTGAAGGTGTTGGCGGTGCAGACGCAATCGAAGGACGCATTGGTCAAATCCGTGCACAACTTGCTGAAACAACATCAGAATTCGATAAAGAAAAATTACAAGAACGTCTTGCAAAATTAGCAGGTGGCGTAGCAGTTATCAAAGTTGGTGCTGCAACAGAAACTGAGCTTAAAGAACGTAAACTGCGTATTGAAGATGCTCTAAACTCTACTCGTGCTGCTGTTGAAGAAGGTATCGTATCAGGTGGTGGTACAGCCCTTCTTAACGTCTATGCAGCAGTGGAAAAAGCAGCTGAATCAGTAGATGGCGACGTAGCTACAGGTGTGAAAATCGTTTTACGTGCTTTAGAAGAACCAGTTCGCCAAATCGCTAATAACGCTGGTCTTGAAGGTTCAATCATCGTGGATCGCCTAAAACGTGAAGAAGTTGGCATTGGTTTCAATGCAGCTACTGGCGAATGGGTAAACATGATGGAAGCAGGCGTAGTGGACCCAGCAAAAGTAACTCGTTCAGCTCTACAAAACGCAGCATCAGTTGCAGCGCTATTCTTAACAACAGAAGCAGTTGTAGCAGATATTCCAGAAGCAGCACCAGCAATGCCAGATATGAGCGGCATGGGCGGTATGCCAGGCATGATGTAAGTTTTAGTTTCAGCTAAAATTTTTGACTAAACATAACCACTTTCCATAACTTTATGGGAAGTGGTTTTTATAATGAATAGCTTAAATGTACAGCGCTTGTAACAAGTATATCGCTCTATATTTGTCCCATTCAGTCCCCTTTTTCCAATGAGCTCTATTTATAGTCGATGATCCATTTAACAGCAGGGTGATTTCATCATAGCTCCAATAAATTGTTTAAATTTACCTCCATCATCGATTGCTGATTTTCCTGTTGCCTAACCTCTAGTCAAGGTAGTTAGGCGAGGGGGATTCCAATAGCAATTCTCCTATAGCTAATTCCTCTAGTTCCCAATGAGATAATCATAAACCAATTAAAACAGACCCATAGTCAAAAATAAAAGCGAGCATTTTCGCATTCAATTGTTGATTATATTTAGTTAATTAGAAATTCCTAAATTTTCTCTTCTATATAATAAATGGGATTTCTAAACTTATTGTTGTGATGCTCAACGAAAAAATAATTTTAGTGAATGAAAGCGCCATTAGTGGATTATTCATCTACTAAATGTATGAATAATCTATAATTAAAAATTTTCCTGTTGTTTTTCAAAAGATTATCACTTACAATACAAAATGAAAATGATAATCGTTATCATTAACTAATAGTTTGTTAGATAGAGGTGAAATCTTGGATAATCAGGAAGCTAACAGAATAGGAATGGGCAATATTTATTATGTTATTATCTTGCTTTTAATAGGCGCCATTTTAATATCTGCCGTTTTTTCTGTATCAATAGGACAAGTCAGCATACCTTTTAAGCAATCAATGGATATTTTGCTACATACTATATCCAACGGGAAGCTTGGCTCGCTTGATAGTGTGGATAGTGAATCCTACTTGAATATTATTTTACAGGTCAGAATGCCTCGTGTGGTTTTTGCATTATTGATTGGCGTTGGACTTGCACTATGCGGGACTGTCATGCAGGCGGTTGTACAAAACCCCCTTGCTGATCCATACATACTTGGTATTTCTTCAGGGGCGTCATTGGGTGCAACCTTTGCCATTCTAGTTGGTTTTGGAAGTAGTGCATTGTTGGCACAGTTTGGGGTAGCCTTTGGAGCATTTGCAGGGGCAATGATTACCTCTATGGCAGTGCTGATCTTATCCAGCATTGGTGGTAAAGCGACATCAGTCAAACTTGTTTTATCAGGTGTTGTCATTGGAGCATTATGTAGTTCTTTTTCAAGTCTTATTATCTTTTTTGCGAATAATGCTGAGGGCATTAAAACCGTTACGTTTTGGTCTATGGGAAGCTTGGCCTCTGCTAGCTGGGATAAAACACCGATTTTAACAATTGTGATTGTGCTAGGGGCTGCGTTATTCCTTTTCCAACATCGTGTGCTAAATACAATGCTACTTGGAGATGAATCAGCTATCACATTAGGTATCAATCTAAGTGCTTATCGCAAATTGTACATGATCCTTACTTCGCTCATTACAGGAACAATGGTTGCTTATGCGGGTATGATCGGTTTTGTTGGTTTAATTATTCCACATATCACGAGAGGCATTTTTGGAGCAGACCATAAACGATTAATGTTAGGAACATTGCTCTTAGGTGGTCTTTTCATGATTTGGGCGGATATTCTGTCTCGAACATTAATCCAAAATGTTGAATTACCAATTGGTATCATTACTTCTGTCATTGGATCGCCATTATTTATCTATATGATTGTAAAAAAAGGTTACAACTTCGGAGGGTAGAACAATGGAATTAGTAGCAAAGGAAATAGAGGTAAAGATCGGCAAAAAGGAAATAGTAAAAAACATATCCATTCATGTGAATAAGCAACAATTTGTGGGCTTAATCGGACCAAACGGATGCGGAAAGTCAACTTTGTTGAAAAGTATTTATAAAAGCCTTGTGCCTCAAAAAGGGATGGTTTTTTTAGATGATTTAGATGTTTTGAAGAGTCCTGAAAAAAAGATTTCTCAGCACTTAGGTGTAGTAGGGCAATTCAATGAAATGCATTTTGATTTAACGGTACAGCAAATGGTGATGTTAGGCAGAACACCTCATAAAAAAATGCTAGAGTCAGATAACCAAAAGGATTTTGACATAGTGGAAGAGGCGTTAACGCGTACGAACTTACAATCCTATAGAGGGCGTAGTTTTCTTTCACTATCTGGTGGCGAAAAGCAACGAGTTATTTTAGCAAGAACGATTGCTCAGCAGCCTAAATTTATGATTTTGGATGAGCCAACAAACCATTTAGATATTCGTTATCAAATCGAAATACTATCCTGTGTTAGAAGTTTAAACATCGGTGTTTTAGCAGCGCTTCACGATTTAGAAATGGCAGCCCATTACTGTGATTATCTCTATGCGGTCAAAGATGGTGAAATCTATGCGCATGGCACACCAGCAGAGGTTTTAACACCGGAAACAATAGAAGCTTTATATCATATTAAATGTCAAACGTTTACTAATCCCGTGACAAACGGATTAGGCTTTGCATATGGACTATAGGAGGAACACCATGAAGAAAAAACTATTATTAGGAATTGGTTTAGCAGCTTTATTAACATTAACAGCTTGTGGTAACACATCAAAAAATACAGCTGAGGAAACACAAACAAAAGATTATTATCCACTGACAGTTGCTAACTTTGCAAAGGCTGAGGGAGGCTCAACGTGGGAAAAGAAAGATCAAGTATTCGATAAAGCACCTGAAAGAATTATGGCTAATACACGCCCAGCAGCAGAATTATTATTACATTTAGGATTAGGTGATAAAATCGTTGGTGTCGGTGCAAACTTTGGTGCAGTCGATAAATCTGTAGAAGAAGAATACGCTAAGTTAAATATTTTAAGTGATGAGTATGTAGGGAAAGAGGTTACATTAGGAACTGATCCTGATCTTGTATTTGGTCGCGGTGGCTTATTTGATAATGCTGAATGGGGCGTAGGGACAGTAGACTCACTTAATGAAATGGGCGTTAAAACATATGTTTTAGAATCATCTGTAACAGGTGGCACATATGATTCTATTTACAAAGATATCGAAAATATCGGTAAAATTTTCAAAGTGCAAGACAAAGCGGATAGCTTTATTAAAGAATTAAAAGGGCGACAACAAAACATTTCTTCAAAATTAGAAAGTATTAAAGAAGAAAAAACTTTTGCTTATTTGCATACAAATGATCCAAAAGAGCTTTTTGTATACCCAGCTCACGATGAAACATTCTTCAATGACGCATTCAAAATGGTTAAATTAGATAACATTTTCAAAGATGAAACAGGCGATGTAAGTGTTGAAACATTAATTGCAGCAGATCCAGATGTATTAATTCTTCCTAACTGGGATGGTTCTGATCTAACAAAAGTACGCGAAGAAATTTATGCAAATCCTAAACTTTCAAGCATGAAAGCTATTAAAAATAAACAAATTTATATCGTAGATTATAATTACATGTTTGGTTATGGCTACAACACAATAGATGGAATGGAAGCATTAGCAAAAGAGATGTATCCAGACTTATTTAAATAAGAGAGTCGATTAGACAACTTAAAAAAGGGGGAGAAATTATTAATTTCTCCTCCTTTTTGTTATAGCAATGGAAGCAGCTCTCTATTAAACATTGTAATTGTTTCAGCAGATGGATAAAGGATGTTGTGAATCGAGAACGAGCTAGAAAGTTCTTTCTTGGCTCGCTTAATATTAATGGTATCAAACAAATGAGGTTTATAGCACATGCCCAACCAAGCAATGCTCATTGCTGATCCTGCAAAATCCTGTATTTCTTAAATTTTCGTTAAATATCAGAAGGGAGTACTTAAAAAAGTATCCTACTCTGTTAGTGTTAACGATATGCAAATAGCTGTATATCCTGTTTGATTATCTTATGTTGACTTGACTTGACTTGGAGCAGGGAAGTAGCCTGTATCTATTCCATATTGAATCATTCTGTGAATAAAGGCTGTATTAGGTACTGCACATTCAATTTTCGTATTGACTAAAAATTCTAGTGTTTTTTTGCAATTGAAAATAAACGGGGAATCACCAGCTCCATCACCTTCAAGCTGAGCAATGGCTAACAATAAATATTCCTGTGCTTCTTTTGTATGCTCACTATGCAATAGCCAATTTGTATATTCCTGTGCTGAAACGATTGATAGATCATAGCCAAATTCCTTAATCATGTCGATTAATTCTAAATAAGGAAGCGATACAGGATTACATAAATGGAAGACATGACCGTTTGCTGCTGGCTGACTCGCCAGAGAAACGAGTGCTTGGCTCGCATAATTAATAGGAGTAAAGTCAACATGCCATTGTGCAGTAGGTGTTTTACCTAAATAAAGCATCGATTTAATCATACGGTAAAAGGCATTGTCATCAATATTACGTTGGAATTTGCCTGTTTCAGAGTGACAACTTAAATTTCCTACACGATAAATGGAAATAGGAATGGCATCATTTACAGCATTTCGAACAAGATTTTCCGCCTCTAGCTTACTTTGGGTATACACATTATTAAGCTTCACATCGTAATTAAAATTACCTTTTGCCTCATTTGAGCCCCATTGAATGGCAGCTAACTCCTCTGGAATACCAATTGTTGATACATAATGGAAATGCATACCCGGTTTTCGTTTAGCTATTTCAAGCAAATGGCGAGTACCATTCACATTGACATTATTGAAATGGTCAGCCGCACCAAAATGACGTACATCTGCACCACAATGAATGATTGCATTGATTTTTTCCAGCAACATTTGTTCAGCTTCATCAGATAAATCAAGTTGTTGCTTTCCTAAGTCGCCTGGGATAACTGTGACACGCTCTTTCATAGGATGAACAAGATCGTTGCCAAAGTAAAATTGCATACTATCCATTAGCTTGTCCTCAATCGTTGCATGGGCACCTGGTCGAATAAGACAGTAAATATGTGCATTTGTTGCTGTTAACAGCTCGTATAATATATGGCTTCCTAAATAACCTGTAGCTCCTGTTAATAATACCGACGTCATTGGCAAGGGTCTTACAGTTTGAGAGACTTGCAGCGGACTTGGTTCCATTAAATCCTTAAAAACAAGATTAGCTGGTTGCTCTTGATTGTCATTAGCTTCCGGCTGATAATGACGAATATATTGATCTAGCTCTGCAATCGTTTGGTAGTGGAAGAAATCTTGTATTTTTAAGAATGGTATATGCTTTTTCACTTGTACAAGAATTTCAAGCACTTTTAATGAATGACCTCCAATATGGAAGAAATTATCGTAAATGCCTATTGGCTCGATACCAAGTGCATTTTCCCATGCGGTAGCTAGCAGCTGCTGTATATTATTTTGGGGTGCGCTGTATGCATGGCTACGTGATAAAACCACTTCCAGTGATGCTAGTTGTTTTCGATCGATTTTTCCTGTAGGAGAAAGCGGCATTTCAGGCAATTCTATAAAACGCTCAGGCACCATATAATCTGGTAGAAGAGTTGACAGGTAGTCTCTTAAAATATCTTCCTCAAGTTGTATACCACTAGTCACTGTATAGTAGGCAAATAAATGATTGTTACCATCGGACTTTTTCTTCGCAATGATTACGACTTCCTGAATGTTAGGATGATTGCTTAACACCGTTTCAATTTCTCCAAGCTCAATACGGAAGCCCCTTACTTTGATTTGTGAATCCTTGCGCCCAACAAATTCAATAATACCACTAGGTAATAGGCGAACTAAATCACCTGTACGATACATTTTTTGTTCTGGCTTCAATAGATGAGGTACAAATACCTCAGCCGTTTTTTCTGGCTGATGTAAATAGCCTGCTGCTAAACCAGCACCTGCAATACATAATTCTCCAGTTTCATGAACTGGGCAAAGCTGCTCATCGTCATTAACAACATACATCTCATAATTAGCGATTGGTCTGCCAATAGGAATACTGGATTGTTTATCTATTATAGAATCCTTTATCTTGAAGTAAGAGGACAATACTGTACATTCAGTTGGTCCGTAAAGATTAATAATCTCTGTAGTTAATCCAAATTTTTCATGCCATTTTTGAACGACAGCAGGTAATAGAGCTTCGCCACCAACAGATAGGTAGTTTAGTGTTGTCAGTTTTTCTCGGTATTCTACAGGTAAATGTGTTGCTAGCTGTGTAAAGAAAGCATTGGGTACAGTGGCAGCGGTTACTTGCTCACGACCAATCATATCAGCAAATGCTTCAATCGATAGACGTTCCACACTTGTTAGCATATGAAGCCTTGCTCCAGAAAAGAAAGCGGTAAAAGTCTCTGTTACTGATGGGTCAAAACTATAGGAGATAAACTGAGAATATACATCGTCTTGTGTTGAATGGTAGATTCTTTGATTATCTGTAATCAAATTAATAACAGATTCATGTTTAAGCATAACCCCTTTTGGTTTGCCCGTAGAACCAGAAGTATAAATAATATAGGCTAGGTCGGATGGATGTATTTCACAAGTTAGATTTTCCTGTGAGTAGCCTTTTTCTGATTGGTTGATCGTTAACACTGTACGTGTTTGGGAATCATTATGTATGAAATCATTCAGTAATGCTGTATGTTCGTTTTTCGTTAGAATAAACGGGGCACCTGTATCGTTTAATAGATACTGACACCGTTCTTTCGGGTAGCTTGGATCAATAGGAACATATACACCACCAGCTTTCAGGACACCTAAAAGGCTGATGATTGTTTCTTTACTTCGTTCCATAACGATTGCCACATAGTTTCCTTTTTGCAGACCGTTTGCTATTAGCATGTGAGCAACTTGATTGGATTGTTCATTTAGCTGATGGTAGGTCATCTTACCATTTTCAAAGGACAATGCAATGCGTTCAGCAAACTGTTGTGCTGCCTGATAAAATACGTCAGGTATTGTGGTGTTTTGATCGTAGTCAGCTAATGTTTGGTTTAAAGTTTGATAGGCTAGTAAATCTTCTTCGTTCAACAGTTGTGTACGATTGGATGGTAGAGTTTGTGGCTCATAAGAATGCGTATTATTCTCTAATGGGTATACATCAAATTCTCGTTTATTATTCAATCATGACAACTCCTATTTTAGAAAAGGGCAGACACTTATGAAGGAGTGTTTATGCCATTAGTTCCACAGAAAATGAATCATTCTCAGAATTCTAACGGACATACATCTCCTGATAAGAGCAGCCCTTTCGCTTTTTTATTTCACTACAAAGGTATTAACAACATTTAATAGTTCATCAGATAACTCGGATAATACTTGAGCTTCTTCAGAAACTCGTTGTACGGTATTCAGCTGAGAGGCAGAAGTTGCGGCAACTGCTCTCGTATTGTCTTTTGAATTGATAGAGAAGTCTTCCATATCTTTAACAGCAGATGTTACTTCTTCCATACCAGCTGCCATTTCTTCAATCGTAGCAGAAAGCTCTTGAATTTGTCCTGTTACATGATGAATGGAAGTTAGAATCTGGCTAAATGATTTTTCTGAATCATTAATCATAACAATTCCATGATCGACCTCTTCTACAGCGTGAACCATGATATTGACAGATTCGTTTGTATCATGCTGGATATGAGAAATAAGTGTAGAAATTTCCCGTGCAGATGCCTCAGACTGTTCAGCAAGCTTACGTACCTCGTCAGCAACCACTGCAAACCCACTACCAGCTTCTCCAGCACGGGCAGCTTCGATGGCTGCATTCAATGCCAGTAAATTTGTTTGGGAAGCGATTCCCGTAATAATGCCCACAATTTCTTCAATTTTATTGGAGTGATCGCCAAGTAATTTAACAGAAGCAGCAGACTGATTTACAGCTTTACTAATCGCATTCATTTGTGCAACTGATTTATTTGTCGATTCATTACCTCTTTCAGCTTCCTCTGATGCTAAGATAGAGGATTCTGAAATTTGATTGGATGTCATCGCAATGCGTTGGATACCAATACTCATTTCTTCAATAGTAATCGTACTCTCTTTTGCCTTTTGAACTTGGAGATCCGCACCACTCGCAATTTCTTGCATGGAAGAAGCTACATTATTATAAGAATCGGAAGCTTCCTGCATATTTGCCGATAAAACGTTGGCTGTGTTTGACACACGAGCAGAAACGTTTGTTGTACTTTTAATGACAGTTTTTAGATTTTCAATCATTAAGTTAAAGTTTTGTGTGAGCGTTCCTATTTCATCTGTAGAAGTAACGGATAATGGTTCAAGCTCTAAATTACCTTCTGCTACTTTTTTAGATTGTAAGGAAAGCTGTTGAATTGGTGTTAATTTTTTTCTCAAAAGAGTGTATACAGCAATAGATGAACCAATTAAGAAAATAACAGTGACTAATAATGTCCATAGAGCTTCAGACATGGCTTTTCCAGTTACCATCGATACGTCATAGTCAATGGCATATGCAGCCAACATATCACCATTTTCATCTAAAATGGGTGTGAGGCCCGTTTTGTAGCTACCAAACTCATCGCTATAAATATCTGTTGCTGTTGCTTTTTTTGTGTTAAAAACCTCTTTGATTCTTGCTAGGAAATCGGGAGATAAACCCATAGCAATCATATCTTGATTATATTCAGCACCTAGTTCTAGTATACTAGATGAAAGAACAGGTGCATTAATATTTTCTCCATTAACCGTAATTAAAAATAGATTGGTAATGCTATCAGAATTGTCATTGATCGCATCCATTTCTCTTGTTAATTTTAAGGCGTCGGAGTTACTGTTTGTTGGATTATCTAGTATTGATTTCAACGTATTGATATCAATCGTTTTTGCTAAGATCATGCCTTTGTCAGAGAGCGATTGATCCATATCTGTTAAATTACTATTTCTGACAATATAATAAGAAAGGCCTAAAGTAACTAAACCAAATAATAATAAAATACTTACCATTATTACGGTTAGTTTTTTGCTAATGGACATATGCTGCTTCTTGCGTTTTTTCATACTTTTCCTCCTAATATGATATAACAAATATTTCAAGCTAAGGATAAGAAATGGATAATTTAGTCAATGTACTGCACATTGAAGATTGTGATGTTATTCGTAGAAGTCCAGATGCATATTAAATATTTATGAATGCAAAGTAATCTATTTATCCCCTAACATTAAACTACTATACTGCCAAAAAAATTGATTCACAACCCAGAAAACTTACTATTTAAAGTCTAGATTTATAAAATTAAAGAATGGAATTTAGTTTTTTAGTCTGTCTATTTTGTATTTTAGTCTGTATTTTTACAAAAACTCGAACGATTACTAGTATAAAAAAGAAGTTTGCTTGGAACTAGTCGATTTCAATTGAATTAAAAATTTGGTGGATATCCTATTTTTCAACTCCTTGTTAGGGCTTTTTACTTATTTTGTAATGTCTGATATGCATTGAGAATGCTATGGTTTTCTGTCATTTTTATTATGGGAATAAAATGAAAAAAAGGTTATTTCTTTATTCAAAGATGAACAAAGAAATAACCTTTTCTAATTGGCTATGGTCGAGGATTACCAAAGATACCTGGTAAAATATTAGGCAATCCTGGTATTAATGGTGGTGGGAAACCGGGATATTGCCCTCCTGGACGTGGTGGATAAGGTTGCGGCGGATAGGGCTGTGGTGGATATGGACGTGGAGGATAGGGTTGCGGTGGATAAGGTTGTGGCGGATATGGACGTGGAGGGTATGGTTGTGGCGGATAAGGTGGTGGATAGGGTGGTGGATATGGCGGAGGATAGGAACTACCAGGTGGTGTACCTGTACCTGCGGCAGTAATTTGACTAACATCCACAGTCACTATTTGACCGTTATCTAGCTGGATTTCAGCTGTTCTTCCTCCCGTGCCAAATGTTCGAATCAATGTACCTGCATAAGTACCTGTGGGGAGTGTTACCCATATTTTCATACCTGGGCGAAATTGACTGTTAAAATCATCAGGAGCTAATCTAGGATAAACCAATGAAACACACCTTTCTTCATTTTTTCTAACATATGCCTATTGCGATAATTGCCATAGGCTTTAGGCTAGTCGATACTTAAGGTTGAAATTGTTATAAAATATAACAATTTTCATTATAATAAGGAAAAAGGTTAAAAGGATGTTTAGCAAATGGCGATTATTAAAATAAAAAAGATGAACATACAAAATTTGCGAAATGTAAGACAAGGCGAAATTGTACTAGGAGTAAATTTTGAGACATTTCTACAAGCAAATGTTGTAGGGCTGTATGGACAGAATGGCTCTGGAAAGACAACCATTGTGGATGCATTTGAAATATTAAAGACACTTATATCGGGTTGGCTTGCTGAAGTGAAACTACCCTCACAAGAAAAACGACTTATCTTAGCAGGTGAGCAAACAGCCTGCATAGATGTCGAATTTTTAGTTGAAAATCAATTTGGGACGTTTTATGTAAATTACTATGTGGAGCTACAGGAGGATCAGCATCGGTTATATACAACGCTGGAACGTCTTAGCTATCGAGAAAATGCTAAAGGGAAGCGTTCAAAGATATTAGTAGCTGTAACAGAGAAGGACGTCCGAATTCGTCAATCAAAACTGGCTGATTTAAGTGAGCAGGCACGTATCCAATTACTTGTTATTCAACAGTTAGCAAGAAAGCAATATATGTCATTTCTATTCCATAAAGATGTAAAGCCATTGTTACAGGAACGACTTTCGGAGCAAGAAATGCAACTACTTCAAAATATTGCGGTTGATTTTAATAGAGACTTACATGTTGTTAATAATCAAAATATAGCACCATTATTTGAAGAACGGATCATGCCGTTTAGTATTCATTTAGAGAAAACGAGAGGTCTAATACCTTACGATTTAAAGGGACCAGCAATATTACGAGAGGATGCATTCTATGCATTATGTGAAGTAATTGAGCAAAGTAACCGTGTGTTAACGGCTATTATTCCAGGTCTAACTATTAAAATTAATGTGATTACAAAGCAAATGATGGATAATGGTGAGCCGGGAATTCGTTTTGAATTTTTATCACAGCGTGGAGAGAGGGAATTACCGCTGCGAACAGAGTCTGAGGGGATTTTAAAGATCATTTCTGTTCTTAGTGTATTGATAGCTGTCTACAATAATCCGAATGCCTGTGTGGTTATTGATGAATTAGATTCGGGAGTATTTGAATATTTGTTGGGTGAGTTGTTAACAGTGATAGATGAGGATGGAAAAGGACAACTTATTTTTACATCCCATAATCTACGTGTGTTAGAGGTGCTAGCTATTAAAAACTTATGGTTTACAACGACAAATGAAAATCACCGCTATATGCAGCTAAAAGGCATTAAAGAAGTAAATAATGCTAGAGATGTCTACTTACGTGCTATTCAACTTGGTGGACAGGATGAAGATGTCTATAAGGAAACCAAAACATTTAAAATTAAACGTGCTTTTCGTAAAGCGGGTGTTCAGTATGACTAAAAAGGTACTCTTAATCATTGTGGAAGGACAAACGGAGCAAATTATTTTAGAGGATTATTTAGATGCTCACTTTGCGAATTCAACCATACGTTTTGATGTACAACGTGAAGATATTTTGACAAAATGGGATGCCCATAAACGTATCCCGAATATTAAAAATAGTGTGGTACGAGTAATCCAAAGCTATCTTGAAAAATATAAATTTTTAGCAAATGATTTAACTGCTGTCGTTCATATTACAGATACGGATGGTTGCTTTATTGCACCGGAATGTGTCAAGGTAGATGAGAAAATTGAGCAAAATTTATTTTATACTGAGGATGCTATTTTAGTGAAGTCAGCTAAGCGTAAAGAACAAATTGAACAACGTAATGATATGAAAGCGAAGAATGCTAAAATTTTAATTGCCAACGACCATTTTAGCATTAATCGTATGAAAGTACCTTATCAATTGTTTTATTTCTCTACGAATTTAGAGCATGTTTTATGGGATGAGCGCAATGAAATCCCAACAGAAAAAATACAAAAAGCAGATGCGTTTATGGACAATCTATCTGGCACAATTGAAGAATATTTGAGAGCCTATCTCCCGGTTAGTTCAGAGCTACCTTATAGGGAAAAAATAAAGAAAAGTTGGTCGTTTTTAATGGAAGGTTGCCATTCATTGCAACGAGGTACGAATGTACCACTATTATTTGAAATGATTAAAACGGATGTACAATAAAAACAGGTGACTTGTTTTGTCACCTGTTTTTACTTGGCTTACATTAGCGCATTTGTTCATAGCTACGAATATGAGTTAAAATGGCAGGATCTTTAATTTTAGTATCTTCACTTAGTAATAACAGTTTTGACATGATTTCGGCTGTGCGTGGATCATCATCCACCATTGGTAAGAAAATTCGTCCACGATGCTGTGATGGAACAGCAATAATCGGAATCATCGAACCACCTACTTGATGCACCACACCGCTTCCTAAATGTAAGGAGTAGCTTGCTAGCTTACCTTCAATGAGGGCATGCTGTTTTTTCACTTCCACATTGTTTAGCTTCAATAATTTAGCTAATTCTTCTACAATAATACTGCGCATATCAACAGTAGAATGACTTGCCTCAGGATCTACACCACCAATATGAGCAACGCTGACAACAAGGTCAATATCTCGCATAACCTCAGAGAATATCGTAGCAGGAATAACATCTAACACGATATTTTTGCCGGTTAGACGATCATAGAAGTAAACCCCTTCGATTGCAGGTGCTTCAATTTCTGCTGGGGTAAACCAATCTGCCTGTGCATACAAGGATGCCACAATATTTTCCTTGTAATACACTTTACGAGGACCTGTTTCATAACTCATTTGCCAGCCTCGTGTTTTCAGCAAAGCTATTGTTTGTGATGGATTTACCTGATGTCCTGCATAGCGCAATGATTGTTTTTGTGCTTTTTCATCTGCATTGATGAGATATAACTCACGGAACACTTGCTTAAATGGTTGTTGTATTTTGTGCTCAAACATATAGGCTTGCCACTGTCTCCATTGACCACTTTCTAAAAGGTGATAAGGGTGGGCAATCTTGATGGCGGACGTTGGTGCCAGTGCCACAATGTCAGCAGATAAAAGCTGTAAGCCATCTGGTGTAAGCATGCCAACATGTTCATCACTGATAAAGATGAGCTTTTGTAAAAGGGGAGCTAGAATCGGATGAGCTAATAAATGGATAAGCTCATCAGCTGAAAATACGGTTTCTAATTCCATAGCCTGCTCCAGTGCTGGACGCGCCCGTTTATATTGTTCTTGTAAATCTTTTCGAGCTTCCTGCAAGGTTACAATAGCGGCATGTTTTTTTAATGCAGCAGGAATATTCTTTAGACGTTTACCATCCTTTTCAACAACAATGGCTACAGACGCATCTTCTTCAATTTGCAAATGAGCTGTAATTTGCTCGATTTGTTGTGCTTTAAATAAATACTTGATGTCGTTAAAGGCTGATAATTCCATACGCCATGTAAAGCGTGTGGCTTCTCCATCACCAGCATTGCGTGCTAAGTTTTCTAGTGCAATACTGGCTGCGCGTGCTTCACTAGCCCGGCGTTGCGCACCAAATTGCTTACTTTCCTTTAAAAATTGTTGAATAAATTGATAGCGTGTTAGGGCATCTTTATCATCAGATTTATTTAAAGGAATCAGGCCAAGTGCGCGTAATTTATCTTTATTACGCTTGTCTTGAATTTCTTGCATAAATGGTTTGGGACTGAGCTTACCGATAGCCGTATCTGCATAAAGCTGTGCCCGACGATGGTTGGCTCCTTCAGAAGCATATTTTGCTGCATCATAGACGAGTTTGAATTTTTTTGCACCAAGTGTTTCGTAGGCACTTTGGAACCAAGCTAAATCGAATGCACCATCACGAAAATCCTCAGCAGTTATGCTAGAGAAGAGGGCAATCTGATCTTTGGCAAAGTCTGATAAAGAATCAGTTGTATGGGCGATAAAATACCAGGCTGATTCCTTTAATCCATCCCAGTCAATGACCTCACTGACAAGGTCTATCCAATGCTGGTTGTACATCATGGCTTCGATTAAACGTTCTTTTGAAATATCTGTTTGTTCCCACGCCTCTTTTAATTGCTGTGCCGTTTCTTCTTTTTTAGGGTAGCAGCTAGTTAGCAATCGAGAGAATACATCCTTTTTCGTTTCGGCTTGCCAAATATAACCTCGTGCAAGCTTTTCTCCATCAAGTGCCTGTAGAATTTGTAAGAAATAATGAATACCCTCAAAATAAGAAATATTACTAGCAAGCTTGGTTACAGTGGTAGGTGTATCACCACGCTTTAGCTCTATGGCTAAAATACGATCAATCGCTTGTTCACGAATAGCAAAAAAATCTGTTAAGTCTTCAAATGACTGCTGATAGCGTTCTAGTAATTTATTAGGCTCGTTAAATATTTCTGAAGCAAGTGTATCAGTAAAGATGGCTTCAAATAAATGATCCTGTGTCAATAACCCAGCCTTCATAGCATCTAAATATTGGAACAGTGATAAATTGTATACATTAGCACTATAGCCTTCGTTTTTCATACGCTTTGTAAGCTCTTCATTGATCGCGAGCATTTTGACATATTCACCATAGGTTGAGTAACCAGACCAGCATCGCTCTACAAATGTCTCAATAACATCCAAATCAATAATAGTAGATGTAGAACGATAGTAATAATAACTTTGTTCTCTAACATCAAGCTGCCACTGATCTGCAGGGATTTGTTTGAATAGCTGTAGCATTATGCCGATAGCCTGTTCAAAGCTATTAAATTCAGGAGCATGCTTTTCTAGTAATGAGAGAGCTTCTTTATGCAACATTGTCTCTCCTGAAATTTTATCGCTATCTTGCGATAGCACAGAGAAAATTTGTTGGATCGTATAGTTATATTTCAAGGAATCAAATTGAACAACTCGTGCTTTAATTTCTTCGTATTGGAAGAAAGGTTTAATAAGTGTATGGGCTGCATCGGAAAGATCATGGGCAGCAGGGTATTCTGATAGATTATTGTAGAAATTAAAATAGACTAAGTCCTCACGGCTAAATAGAGATGACTTGATCCATTGAACAATTTCCTCAGGAATAGGATAAGCATCTAGACTAGCATCTCGCCGACTGTCCGTTTTATCTGTCAGGACACTATATTGTTGTCCTAACGTTGTAGTAATAGGCGTATCATTCCATTGGTACGTCTCATACTCAAGTTCAGCATGTTCATCAAGTACTTGGATAAGTTGCTCAAGCTTCGACAGCAATTTTTCAATATCATATTGAAAAAATTGTTCAAATGGTGTCGGTGTCTGTACATAGAAAGGAACAAGCTGCTGCCAAGGTTCTTCACCATTCATTTGAATGGCCCCATCGGCAATACGATCATATTGAATAGGGGAATGCGGCGTATATAAGCCAAAGCCATTGCGCTCGTTATACTGTGGTACATCCCTTGCTACTAATTGTTCTAACAGAACTTGTTCATTTTTTGTTACTTTTGGTAATAAGGAACATAAAGTGGTAATTTGCTCACTCGTTAAATTGTCGTCCTTAGAAGCTTCTAACAGTAATTCAAGTCCTCCAAGCCTTTTTAACTGCTTACTATCTTTTATCAGTCGTTCAGCACTTTGTAATAACGGGTCCTGTGGTTGAGCTTTTAACAAGGAGATAGCCTCTTTACGAAGTGCCCCTGATTTATTAGCTAAAAGATCTTCAATTTTTACGATTTCTTCTTCGGTTGGTGTCAGAGCATGTATTTTTTTCAATGCAAGAGAACGATTGATGGAGCTGCGATCTCGTAAAGAATTAAATAAAAATTCACGTTGACCTTGTGTTTTAGGATCAAGACAATAAATATTAAGTAAGCCGATTCTACCTGATGGTGAGTAGGAATCTGCCTGTGCAATAATTCGTTGGAATAATACCTCATCTTGTACATGATGGGCCAAAATAATTTGGGTTGAAATTAAATCTTCTAATGATAAATGGACATGGACAAAGGATAAAGGTTTACCTGTAATATTCAGCCCTTCTTTTGTAACTTCATTCTTAGCCCATTCCAGTTGTTCGAATAATAGATATTCAATGCCTTGCAACTGTGCATTTTCTTGCATGAATTTTTGAAGGTTTTGATCCCATTCATGATCTCTTGCATACTCGCTATTAATATAGTGGTTAGCATAGAGGAAATTGCCCCATGCAAAGGCAAATAACTCGATATCTTTCGTCGTTAAAATTAAATCCTTCACAAATGGCGCTGTAAAGGAGGTCTTAGATAAATTTTTTAAAAAGGCAAGCGTTGTAAGCTGGATATGTTTGTTACGCTTTAAGAGCGTTGTCACGACAGCATCTAGCCTTGTATAGTCTCTTGTAGCAGTTGCCCATAATGCGACATAAATATCAATTGTACGTTCACTCTTTAGTAGCTGTTCAACAAAGTTATCTTCTTCGATGGCTTGGACAGCTAAAGCTAAAACTTCCTCCGTCACTTTTTGATTTTCAAAGCTATTATAGCCAAGCCCCATCCAAGTATCGACTGCTCGAATCACAGAGGAGAAGCGTGTTAGTTGATGTTCTTGAATAAGTTTCATCATTTTTAGCTGTGCATCAAGATTGCCATGGTCAATATTTTCAACGATTGCTTGTCGTAGCCCTTCTTGACGGGCAGCTGCTACTAATAATTTGCCAAGAGCCTCATGCATACGGTGGTTATTGGACTTAAAAATACCCCGAATGAACGGATGACCGAAAAAGCTACTGTGATGCTCATCAAATAAAATACTTTCCACTACCTCTTCAATAGAAGGATTTTCTAAAGAGAGTTCGTCAGCAAGCAACTGTTCAAAGACGTTAAAGCCCATTACTTTTATATTTTCATTCTTCAAAACGTAAGAGCTGTAATTGGGATAGGTACCATGTTCGTATTGATGATGATTCGCTAGTAACTCCTCCAAAGTAATTTCCTCAAAGGTCAGCATTTCTTCTATTAATTGTAAACACTGGAAAAGATGATCCTGCACGGGTTGAGATGAACGAAATGATCGACGTAAAACATCGGTTTGGAACATTGTAGCATCAAAACGTAATGCTAGTTTCTTAATCTTTAGTGCACGTTCTTGTGAAGAAAATAGCGTAAGCACGTCAAATAGTGGACCACTAAATAGCTCTTCAAGTGTTGAATTTTGTTGAGCAGCAATCAGCTGTTCTATTTCATAATCTCTGTTGTCCATATATTTTAGTAATGCTGCAGCTAATGGCTGTATAGCTATAGGTGCGGAATCGACTATACCTTGAAAATATGTTTTTTGTTCATGTGAAAGTGTCATGAAATATCCCTCCTTACCAAATGCGTCCTGCAAGCATAGTTAATTTAATGAATGTAAAAACATCGTCTTCCTGTATGGTTAAAGGTGTAGTAAGAGAATCTAGCGACTCCTCATTGTGAAGGACCAAGAACAGCTCATCTTGAAATGCTTGAAGCATATTGGACATGGCTTGGTCAACTGACTGTAAAGAATCATTTTTCTTCTCTCCAAAATGTACTTTCCCATACTGGGTTGCGTCATCTAATTGCTGATCCGTTAAGTAAAGATGAAGTGGTGTATCGACCATTTTTTCATTAAATTGTTGTACCTGCTGTGTCACAAGTTGAACAAGTAAATCTTGTAAAGTTGTAACAGGCTCATCAATAGAAAATGGAATTTTTTGAAGCTTACGAGATTTCTTGCCGATTACTTTTTGCTGGTAAAATAAACGCAATCTAACACCTCCTTACAATAATTTCATTATACAAGAGTGGTGATAGTGAAAAGAATAAGGCATATGATACTAGTTGCGTTAAATATTTCGGGAAAAGTGCGACAAAAACTAGCGTACAGAGACTTATGTATAAGGTAGAAAGAGGGGGAATTTATACAGAAGGATATGTCATATATAGAACGTTTGTACGATAAATATTTTAGGGTTGTGTATCATTTTGCGTTTTCTTATACAAATAGTAGAGAAGAAGCAGAAGATAGGACACTAGATATATTGAAAACATTAAAATGAAGGGAAAGTAAAAACATGGATATTATCGAGTACATGGCATACAGCAGTAGAATACATAGCAAACAAAAAATCAGGTGAATGGGGGTTCCGAAGCCTTAGGAAATTATTATTCATACACTAATAAAAAAACTATTTTAAAAAGGATGACAAAATTCATCCACTATTCGAAGTAATAGATTTTTGTGGTGTTGTAGCAAGACATCTTTTCTTATCGGGTTTCATAAGATTTATAGGTATGATTTTATCAAGCGAGAAGGAGGCAAAATCATTCAAATACATGTTGTACGGGCTGGCGAGTCTTTATGGGGTATTGCGCAGGCGTATGGGACTACGGTTCAGAGTATTGTAGAGGCCAATCAAATTCCCGATCCAAATCGTTTAGTTGTGGGGCAAGCTCTTGTGATCCCAATTGTCGGAAGTTTTTATTATGTACAGCCAGGCGATAGCTTATGGTCAATCGGGCAACGCTTTGGTATTAATTATGTAACGCTTGCTCAAGTAAATGGTATTAATCCCAATCAACCATTAGCTATTGGAACGAGATTATATATTCCACAACCGCCAAAAACTAGGGCAGAAACATTGGCGTATTTAGAGCCCAGAGGAACATCTGTTAGCGAGGCCCTCTTGAATCAGGCTAGGGAAGCGGGTCCCTATTTAACATATTTAGCTTTATTCAGTTATGAGGCAAGAAGGGATGGAACCCTACAGAGACCACCGAGTCAAGGTGTGACACAAATTGCGGATGATACGGGAGCATCTCTGGCTATGGTTATTTCCAATCTGGAGAATTTTAGTTTTAGTGGCGAGTTAGCGAGAGATATTTTTCAAAGTACGGCTGTTCAAGATTTATTATTTGATAATATTCTTGCAGAAGCAAAGCGACTTGGGGAAGTGAAAGATATCCACTTTGACTTTGAAAATTTGCCAGCAGATCAACGACAAGCTTATAACAATTTTTTAAGAAGAGCTGTCGAAAAATTCCATGCTCAAGGATATACAGTGTCTACCGCACTAGCTCCAAAAACAAGTGATAGTGAACGAGGTCCATGGACAGCAGCACATGATTATAGGGCGCATGGAGAAATAGTCGACTTTGTTTTACTCATGACCTATGAATGGGGATATTCTGCAGGACCGCCAATGGCCGTTTCGCCTCTCCCTGAGGTAGAAGCTGTTGTAAAATATGCGATTAGTGAAATACCTGCAAGTAAAATTATGCTTGGACAAAATTTATATGGCTATGACTGGACGTTACCTTTTGTACAGGGTGGACCGTACGCGGAAGCACTTAGCCCACAAAGAGCCATTGAAATTGCCAAACGTTATAATGCAGCAATTCAGTTTGATTGGCGAGCCCAAGCACCATTCTTTGAATACTATGATGAGCAAGGTAGGGCACATATGGTGTGGTTTGAAGATGCTAGATCTATTCAAGCAAAATTCAATCTTATTAAACAATATAATCTCCGTGGTATTGGTTATTGGAAGTTGGGGCTACCATTCCCTCAAAATTGGGTATTAATTGGAGCCAATTTTGATGTGGTGAAGAAATAACATGAGGAAGGAAAATAGGGTTTACCCAATGTATTTTCTTCTAAGTGGAAATTATCTGTAAAAAACATTTCTAAATATCGGAAAATACATTATAATTATGGTAAATAGTATTTTAGGAGGGATATTTTGGGTAAATTTAAAAAGTTAGGTATTATTTTGACGTCAACAGCATTTTCTGTTGGTATTTTAGCACCAATTTCGCATGTATCTGCAAATGTAAAGGAATCATCGGAGCGTATCGAAATTCAGGTAGCTTCAACTGAAACAAAAGTTACAAAAAACATGCTGATAAAAAAATTACGTTCACTATTCCCAGAAGAGTTCAAATTTGTAGCGGATAATGACTTTAATTCTGGACCAGGTCATTTTTATAGAGATGATACAACGGTTCGATATGAACTAAACTTCTATAAGACAATTAATGGTAAAGATGCACATGGTAGTTTTGTATTTAAGGGCGATGATTTAGAACTAGAAAGTTTTTATTATCAGCCTGCAAATATAGCAGAAGCAATCTATCCAGCAAAGTATTCAGAGAATGAGGCGCAAAAAATTGCACAAAAATTCCTGGGTAAATTTGTTGATTCGGATAATTACAAACTTCGTGATGATTATAACGAATATGGTTTTAATATTACTAGACCGTTATCAGAACCAATTACTTACTCCTTTGTCTATTCACCAATTTATAATGGGGTTCTTATTGGAGATCAAAGTATTACTATTCATGTTCTGGCAAATGGTGAAATTACGGGGATGTCTAGTAATGCAGAATCTATTAGTAAAGCTTCCTTTGATCGTTTAGATCAAAAAAAGAATGAGGAAGATATGCTGGCACAAGTTCGTGATAATTTAGCTGTCGAGCTTCGTTATTATATTGATTACGACTACAGATCTAATCAACGTAATGTGAAGCTTGTGTATACGCCTGCCACAGGGTTCAATGGTGTACATGCTCTAAATGGGCAATGGCAGACAGCAAATGGTTTTACTGAGCAATTGCCGAAGACAAAGAGTGTTGAGAAAATTTCAGCACAGCCATTACCACCAAGAAAGAACGGTATGACGGCAGCTGAGGCTGAAGAGTTCGCGAAAAATTTCTTAAAGGTTGATGAGAGTAAAGCGAAGCTCAATATAGAATTAGTAGATGAAAGAGAAAATGACAATGGTGAGACGATATACTCTGTAAACTATACGTATATGTATGGCAATGGTGGATCTGGTAGCTCTTTAGAAATCAATAAGGCGACAGGTGAACTAGTTCAGTATCATGACCTATCGAGAGATTTTTTAGTAGATAACAAAGTAAATGCTATTTCGAAGGACGCTGCATTGAAGAAGGCAACTGATTACTTGAAGGAATGGGCACCTTCATATCTACATGAGTATTCAATGCCAATCGAGGATGCTGTATTTGATCAATATAGTAAGGAATATTACTTCACCTTCCCACGCATTATGAATGGAATTGCAGTTGTAGGAGATGGCTTATATGTAGGTATTGGCTCTGATGGATCTTTACGCTCACTAAGTGTATATAAGCAAAAGATAGATAGCTGGCCATCTATCAATAAGGTTATTTCAGCTGACAAAGCAAAAGAAGCCTATAGCAAGGCACTTACATTGCAACTACAATATGTAAAACAAGATATGGAGAATAAACAACATTATGATTTAGTGTATGCTCCTACGTACAATGGTAGTTTATTTAACCAGATTGATGCTATTTCTGGTGAATGGTTAAATAATGTAGATGACTCTAAAGAGAAGCCTGTTATTTCTCACCCAACGGCTGCCAAAGAGTTAAATTATTTATTAAATCAAAATGTGTTAGAGGTAAAAGATCTAGCAAACTTTAATGCGGATGCTGCTGTGACAAAAGGAGAAGCATTGAAAATTTTATTACATTCCTTAACATATGGTTACTATGGTAATGGAGATGGTGAAAAGCAATCCTTTAACAATATTGATAAAAAGCATCCACTCTATGGAGTAGTAGAACAAGCTGTTAAAATGGGGATCATACAGCCTGCAAATCAATTTGCATTGGATGCGACTCTGACTCGTCAAGAGTTCGCAGAGTGGTCAATCAAACTATTACAATTAGATAATGTTGCTAAATATAAAGATATTTATAAATTAAACTTTGCTGATGCAACTTCAATTGATCCAGCGTATACAGGCTATATTGCTTTAGCACATGGTATGGGTCTAATTGATGCACAGCAAAACAACTTTAATGCTACGAAGAGTGTGTCATATGCTGACTTGGCTATCTCAACAGTCCGTTTAGCAAAGGCTATTCAAGAAAATAAAGTTGATCGCAACTTCTATTATTAATTAGCGTGTCATTAAAAGGACATTTCCTCATCAAAGGAGATGTCTTTTTTGGGTTAGTTTATAGCTGGATGGGGAAATAATATGGAAAGAAGGGAGTGTATAATTTGAAATTGAAATTTTTATTAACGATTTCTTTCATGACTGTTATTCTTTATGGCTGTAATAAGGATGAGGTAAAGGACGTACCTACTAACGCACCAGCAAATCAAAATGGTACACAGCAGACTGGTGATACGCCAACAGACCAAATGACCTTTAATTTTTTAGAGTTTTCATTAGATGTTGATTATTCTGCAACAGAGTCATATGAGGTAGAATATGAAGACAAAAAATCAGGTATAGAAGCGAAGTTACAGGATGACCGTAAGAATGAAAGACTGCAAGGGGATGAAGCTTATACAAAATTAGAGCCATTATTTAAGCAGTTAAATTTCGATTCGACAACACCTAATGATGAGGTAATCGATCAAGTAATTAAAGTATTTAATATTGAAGCCAACTACCAATCCATTGAAGTCGATGTTGAATTTGTTGACGGAAATGAAAAGGAATTTACACGAATTAAATAAAAGAAATACGCCAGCTAACAGATTCAATACGTTAGCTGGCTTTTCCATTCATTATCGTACCCAATGTCGATGCTTAGCAAGGAAACGAATAAAAGAATTCAGATTGTTTGCCACACCATTTTTATTGGCAAGATGCTGTAAAAACGAAACATTTTCCGTATAGCCTATTGTTTTACAGTGCTGATAGGCCTGTTCAATGAATTGTAGTGCTTTAGATTGCTGATCAGAATGCTGGAAAGCTCCAGTCACATAAACCCCATCATAAAGAACGGAGGAGGTAGTAGCTAATGTTTCTTGAATTTCAAAGCCATTTAGGATGCCTTGCTTAGTACTCACAAGTTCAACCACTATATTTTTACTTAACAATGTAGCCATTAGTTCGTTTAAGTTTTCACTACTATTGTCTGTTACAATCAGAGCTACTTTAAAAGATTTAACACTTTCGACTGCATTGATCATTTGGCTAACAGCAGGTGAGATTTGTTGAGTATGTGGTACTTCTACTTGGATTGGTGGTACTATACCAATTTGATCAGCAATAGCTGATGCAAGTGTGTAGCTGACATGAGCAAACATATCTACAACTTGTTTTCGAATGTCTTTATTTTTTACTTTTCCAAGTTCGAAGCTAAAGGCATTAATAATATGCTTTTTCTCCACATCGGTCATACTGAGCCAGAATAATCTTGCTTGTGAAAAATGGTCTTTAAAGCTATCGCTACGTGCACGTACTTTGTGTCCTTCCAATTTTTCTTCATAATGTTTATATCCTCCGTCGCTTTCAGAGACAGGAGAGGGTGAGTTATTGGCTAAGGAGTTTTTATGGTAGCTAACTTGCCCGACATTAATGGTTTGTCGGCCATAGCCATCTCGTTGGTTATTATGGAAGGGACAGATTGGTTTATTAATAGGGATTTCATGGAAGTTCGGTCCTCCAAGTCTTATTAACTGAGTATCTGTATAGGAGAACAAGCGACCTTGTAGTAAAGGATCATTTGAAAAATCAATACCAGGTACAACATGTCCAACATGAAATGCAGCTTGTTCCGTTTCAGCAAAAAAGTTATCAACGTTTTTGTTCAGTGTCATTTTCCCAAGGATACGTACTGGAACTTCTTCCTCTGGCCATATTTTTGTTGCATCGAGAATATCGAAGCTAAAATTAAATTCATCCTCAACGGGAATAAGTTGGACACCAAGCTCCCACTCTGGGAAATCGCCTCGTTCGATGGATTCCCATAAATCTCTACGGTGAAAATCGGGGTCTTTTCCAGCGATGATTTGCGCCTCATCCCATACTAATGATTTAACCCCAAGTATAGGTTTCCAATGAAATTTAACAAAGTGTGCTTTTCCTTCAGCGTTGACAAGGCGATAGGTATTAACACCAAAGCCCTCCATCATTCGATAGCTTCGTGGGATGGATCTATCGGACATATGCCACATGACCATATGGGCAGATTCCTGATTATTTGCAATGAAATCCCAAAACGTATCATGGGCACTTTGAGCTTGAGGAATTTCGTTATTCGGTTCAGGCTTTACAGCGTGTACAAAATCGGGGAATTTAATGGCATCTTGAATAAAGAAAACAGGTATATTATTCCCAACTAAATCATAATTACCTTCCTGTGTATAAAATTTTGTAGCAAAGCCGCGTACATCACGGACAGTATCAGCAGATCCTTTTGAGCCTGCAACGGTAGAAAAACGAACAAAGACAGGTGTTTTAGTTCCTTGTCCATTTAAAAATTGAGCCTTTGTAATGTCACTCGCGCATTTATAGGTTTCAAAGATTCCATGAGCTGCAGACCCGCGTGCGTGTACCACTCGTTCAGGAATTCGTTCATGATCAAAATGAGTCATTTTTTCACGAAAATGAAAATCCTCCAATAAAGTGGGTCCTCGTTCACCAGCTTTTAGTGAATGTTCATCTTCCGATATTTTTAATCCTTGGTTGGTTGTTAGAGGTTGATCTTTATCACTTACTCGGAATGCTTTTAGCTGTTGTTGTTTTTGATTGACGTCTTTTTTCATGTAAAATCCTCCTTTATAAGTTACAACTACATTCTACCCGTAGAAGAAGATGGCAAACGTGAGAAACAAAATGATTGCTGATTAAAAATGAATATGTTATTATTATCTCGAATTAAAGATAAATGAATTCGAAGTAAAAGAGGGAGTCGTATGAAGGAAGACAATCGTAACTTAAAAGCATTTACGGTCTTGTTCCGAGCATATCAAACGATTCAGGATGCCACTAAAAGAGATTTACTTCAATATGATTTAAATCAAACCGAATTTTCGGTTCTTGAATTTTTGTACCATCATGGAGAGCAGCCTATTCAAGCGATTGGTAAAAAAATATTAATTGCAAGCAGTAGTATTACTTATGTAATTGATAAGCTCGAGCAAAAAGGCTATGTATATCGAAAGGCATGTCCGAAAGATCGACGTGTTACGTATGTGTTATTAACTTATGAGGGACAGGCTTTAATGGAAAGGATTTTCCCTAGGCATGAACAAAAAATAAACGAGATTTTTGAAGTATTGGAATCGCAGGAGCTGGACACAATGATTTTGTCTCTTAAAAAAGTAGGTAAAAACGCTACTAATTATTAAAAAATTTTACACATATATCTCGAAGTCGAGATAAATGGGAGGAATATTGTATGAATCATTTAAAAGGTGTACACCATGTAACGGCTATTACAAGTAGTGCTGAAGAGAATTATAAATTTTTTACATTCGTTTTAGGTATGCGTTTAGTAAAGAAAACAGTGAATCAAGATGATATTCAAACATACCATTTATTCTTTGCAGATGATAAAGGTAGTGCAGGGACAGATATGACATTCTTTGATTTCCCAAACATCCCAAAAGGGGTACATGGAACAAATGAAATATCAAAAACTTCTTTCCGTGTACCGACGGATGCAGCTTTAGATTATTGGGTAAAGCGCTTTGATCGATTGACTGTAAAACATACAGGTATTAAAGAACAGTTTGGTAAAAAAACATTGTCCTTTGTTGATTTTGACGATCAGCACTATCAGCTTATTTCTGATGAGCATAATACAGGAGTTGCTTCAGGCACGCCTTGGCAAGATGGTCCCATCCCAGTAGAATTTGCAATTACAGGTTTAGGGCCAGTATTTGTTCGTGTAGCTAATGTGAAATATTTTAAAGATATGCTAGAAAAAGTGATGCTTTTTAAAGAAATTGCAGAAGAAGGAGATTTCCATCTATTTGAAGTAGGTGAGGGTGGAAATGGCGCTCAAATTATTGTAGAGCATAACACTGTGTTACCTGTTGCTCGACAAGGCTTTGGTACGGTTCACCATGCAGCCTTTCGTGTAGAGAATCGTGCAGTATTAGATGAATGGACTGCACGTTTTGAAAGCTTTGGCTTCCATACATCTGGCTATGTAAATCGTCATTTCTTTGAATCATTGTATGCACGGGTAGCACCTCAAATTTTATTTGAATTGGCTACAGATGGTCCAGGGTTTATGGGTGATGAGCCATATGAAACGCTAGGTGAGAAACTGTCCTTACCACCGTTTTTAGAACCAAAGCGTGAGCAGATTGAAGGCCTCGTTCGTCCAATAGATACTGTAAGAAGCTCCATTACGTTCGATAAAGAATATGAGTAATATTATTTCATTCAGTAGGGTTACTACTGGATGAATACATAACTATATTGGAGGTTTAATAAGTGGAATTTTCCAAGCTGATTGATAAGCGTCGCTCTGCTAATAATTTTATCAAGGGCGTTAAGATGACTGAGGAAGATATTCGTCCTATTTTGGAGGATGTTAAGCTCGCCCCATCAGCATTTAACTTACAGCATGCAAGCTATATCGTTGTGCTGGATGAGGATATGAAGGAAAAGGTGCGAGAGGCGGCATTTGGTCAATATAAAGTGCATTCAGCTTCAGGGGTAATCCTTGTCTTAGGTGATAAAGATGCTTATAAAGATACTGCTGAACTAAGTCAAGGTATGGTTGATTTGGGTATAATAACAGCTAGTGAACTAGTAGAAATTGTTGCAGAGAATACTAAATTTTATGAAGAACGTGGTGAGACATTTATGAAGGATGAAGCTATTCGAAATGCGTCTTTGTCTGCCATGCTATTTATGCTTGCTGCAAAAAATCGCGGCTGGGACACTTGTCCTATGATTGGTTTTGATCATCAGAAATTGCGAGAACTATTTCATGTGCCAGAAACCAAAGAGATAGCACTGATGATTACAATTGGGAAAGAAAAAGAAGACAGTCGTCGCTTACGAGGCTATCGCAAGCCAGTTGAAGAATTTGCCACTTATTATTAATGTGGTATAAAATAGAATTGCTATACAAATACTATGAATAATGTACATTTAGGAGGAAACATCATGAAAGTGGTAGCTATCGTTGGTAGTATCCGTAAAGAATCTTATAATATGCAATTAGCTCAATTTATTCAAAAACGTTATACAGAAAAGTTAGATCTTGAAGTTTTAAGCTTAAAGGATCTACCAATGTATAATCAAGATATCGAAAATGAAGCACCGCAAGAGGTTCTTGATTTTAAAGCAAAAGTAAAGGCGGCAGATGCTGTACTATGGGTGACACCAGAATATAATGGTACAGTACCAGGCGTTATGGTCAATGCCATTGATTGGCTATCTCGTGTAGATAAAGTAATGATTGGTAAACCATCTATCATTATGGGTGCATCTATGGGGAACTTAGGTACTGTAAAAGCGCAATTACATTTACGCGATATTTTATTCTCTCCTGGCATTAACTCACCATTACTAAGCGGCAATGATGTTTACATTGGTGCTGTTCACACTAAATTCGATGCAGAAGGCAATTTAACTGATGAAGGTACAGTAAAATTCCTTGATGTAGTCATCGATAACTTTTTAAACTGGGCAAAAAAATACATTTAATTAAAATCTGACCCATAAGTATACTTTACTTATGGGTCATCTTATTGTGTGCTTTGAAAACCCCCTGCTATGCAGGGGGTTCCGGAAAGCTTTTAGCTATGGACAATAAAAAAACTCCAAACGTACAATAAAGTCAGGTCTAGTCAACCGACTTCGTACGAAAGGAGCCACCATAAATGGATAATAAAAGTTTAGCACATACAACGTGGAATTGTAAGTATCATATCGTCTTTGCGCCAAAGTATAGAAGGCAGATTATTTATGGTCAAATTAAAGCAGATGTTGGAAGAATATTGCGCCAATTATGTGAAAGAAAAGATGTAGAAATCATAGAGGCAACAGCCTGTCCTGACCATATTCATATGTTGGTAAGTATTCCTCCGAAATTGAGTGTATCTGCGTTCATGGGTTATTTAAAAGGGAAGAGTAGTCTAATGATTTTCGACCGACATGCAAATTTAAAGTATAAATACGGTAATCGTCAATTCTGGTGTCGAGGATACTATGTGGACACAGTCGGCCGAAATAAGAAAAAGATACAAGAGTATATAAAAAATCAATTACAAGAAGATATCCTGCAAGATCAAATGACGATGAAAGAATTCATTGACCCATTCACAGGAGAAGAGATCAAGAGAAAGAAAAAATAAGTAAGCCGCTTTAGCGGTTTGTGTGAAAACGGAGTGCGGTTGGCAGACCATTCAGAATGTCTTTAGACATGGGCCAGTACCCCAGCGTTTCACGCGCAGAGCAAACCACCAGTTATACTGGTGGTTCTGATTAGAAAAATAAGAATGGCAGTTGAGCAAAGCAAAGTTGATTTCCTTTGTGAACGATCACTTTGTTCTTTGCATAGAGCTAAGCTTTCAAGGATCATCCGATGAACTGTTTCACCCACATTGTTCTCTCCAAAACTACTTCTGTGACGCTAATCCCCAAAGAGTCGCTTGTTTTTCTTCAATCAATCCATTACTCATCAACTAATTTTATAGCAAGTCAGGTTAACGAAGATAGCTTAAGCAATATTATGTACTAAATTAATTAACTGTTGCTGACGTACATGGGTTGTGACAATCATTTTATAAAGTTGTGCCGAATTCAAGACCCTGCACAAGAAGAAGCATTAGCATCAAGAAATTTCCCTTAGTGGAGGTCCATTTCGTTATAGACATTTTTTTAATGTTGTTTCTGCATGAAATCTTCATACTTTCACGCTATACTTTTAAGAAATTCTAAAATGGTGGTTACAGATGAGAAAATTATCACTAAAGCTGGGCATCATCTTTTTTATTACATTATTTTGTATCGAAACATTTATGATGTTTTTTTTACATGTCTCCTTAACCAATTCTAGAGTTGAGGAAGAGCTAGCAAGTTTGCAAGCAAGGGGAAATTCACATCGTACGGTATTAGAACAGAACTTCAACGAGGAAACGCTAGCACATGTGGTACTTATGGAATCTAATGAAAGTACGGATGTAGTAGTGACTGATTATGAGGGAACAATACTGGTTTCTTCGCAGCCTGATTTAGAAATTAGTGATATGATCCATAAGATTGAGGGAAAAATACCGTATGAGGGAAGGATCTTACAAGATGATTGGCAAGAGGTTCAAGCGATTGCCACTATTAGTCCTATTCAAAATCAGCAAAGAACGATTGGCTATGTTTTTATGTTTCAAAATACAGACTCCATTCATGCGTTAATGAAACGCTTAAATAAACATTTTCTCATCGTTGGGTTAGTATCTGGTCTTGTCACTATAGCAGTCATTATCGTTCTATCTCGAAAGCTTGCTAAACCATTAATTCAAATGAAAGAGGCCACATTGAAAATGAGCAAAGGTGATTTTACAGTCGCCCTTTCTACCAATGGAAAGGATGAGCTTGGGGATTTATCGAATGCTATACAGCTGTTGTCTAACGATCTGAATCATTTAAGGCATGAGCGTAAGGAATTTTTATCGAGCATTGCACATGAGCTTCGCACACCTCTAACCTTTATTAAAGGCTATACCGACATTCTTTCGAAACGGGATTTAACAGAGCAGGATCGCCAAAAGTATTTAGCCATTATAATAGAAGAAACAAATAGACTTTCTCGATTAATTAAAGATTTATTTGATTTAGCTAAAATGGATGAAAACTCGTTTGTGATTGAACAACAAAACGTACATTTAAATTCATTTTTTACAAACATTGAAAAAAAGCTAAGCCCTGCTTTTCAAGAGAAGGGTATACATTTTATTGTACGTTATGAAGAGGGTTTGACAGTATGGGCAGATGAAGCAAGGCTAGAGCAAATCCTAATAAATCTATTAAATAACGCATTAATCTATTGTGCGTCAGGAGATACGACTTCAGTCACCGCAAAGAAACACAATGATGTTTTAAGCATTATCGTTCAAGATACAGGGAAGGGGATTCCAAAGAAGGATTTACCCTATATTTTTGAACGATTTTATCGAGTGGAAAAATCTCGTAGTCGTGCTTTAGGTGGTTCTGGACTGGGGCTTGCTATTGTCAAGGAACTTGTACAGGCGCATGGGGGCGAAGTGAAGGTTAGCAGTGAAATAAATAAAGGAACTACTTTTGAATTATCTTTTAAAGGGGTAGAAACAGATGAAAACCATTTTATGCATTGATGATGAGCCAAGAATGTTAGATTTATTAACCCTTTATTTAGAGCCGAATTTTTATTGTAGAGCTATGTCTTCCGTTCAAGAGGCTTTCGATTTTTTAGAAGATGGGCATGCAGATTTAATTCTTTTGGATGTTATGATGCCAGAGATGGATGGGTGGCAGGCGTGCCAAGAAATTAGGAAGTTTTGGGATGTACCCATCATTATGCTTACTGCAAAAGGAGAGCATGCGGATATTGTAAAAGGCTTAAACCTCGGTGCTGATGACTACATATTAAAACCCTTCGATGAGGAAGAGTTATTAGCACGTATATATGCGGTATTAAGAAGATCGAAAATAGAGGAAAAGGTTATTAGCTTTGAGGGTCTTCGCTTAGATAAGGAATCCTTTGAATTATATTTTCAACATGAGGCAATTCCCCTAACACCAAAGGAATTTTCCATGCTTGTTTTATTTTTAGATCATCAAAATAAAGTATTTTCTAGAGAACATCTAATCACCACAGTCTGGGGATATAATGTGACAATTGAAGATCGTACCATTGATTCTCATGTGCGTAATTTACGAGAAAAATTAAGAAAAAGTGGGTTCCCTGCGGATGATTACTTGCAAACAGTATGGGGTATCGGCTATAAATGGCATAAGTCAATTGATAGAAAACCGTTACAACACAAAAGCTAGAAAACAACCTCTGCCAGAAATGCTGGAGAGGTTGTTCATATTATTTTGAGGTTAATTCTTCTTCTGTCACCCATTTATGATTTTTAACAGCTTCACCATTTGTGGTCGAAGTGTAATCAACCATATAAACAGTCGTTTGGATAGCCTCCTCAATACGGACAGTCGCATTTTCCATACCTTCCATATGCGCTGCGTCCGTTTTTACTTCTGTGCCAGGGGCTAGTGGTGCTTCTTCTGGATCAATCAATTCTTCATGAATCACCCACTTATGATTTTCTACACGCTTTCCACCGGAAGTTGGCTCATAGGAAATAACATAGGCAGTTGTGTTATAGGCACCTATTATTGTTGCTTCGGCACCTCTCATACCGTCCATATGTCCATCCGTAATAATCACGTTACTTCCAACAGAAAACTTCGGATTATCCGCGTTCTTTAATGTGGATGGTACTTCACCTGAGCTTGAGTGGCTCATCGTAGAATGATCCATTTCTTCAGCAGTGTTATTGGAAGGAGATGCAGGCTTCGTTTGCTCCTCCGCACAAGCTGTTAAACTAATGAAGGCCGTTACTGCTAGAAGTCCAGTAGACCATTTTCTTTTAAATATCATGTAATATCCTCCTCACTATTTTCCCTTACTGTAGCAAACAAATGTGCAGAAATGATGGATGTCAATTGCTTTTTGACATGAATGAAGAGAGCGAAATGTTATTGATGTATGTGATAGGAAAAGTGGCTAAGATGTGGTGGAGTATCCTCCCATGCCAAAACTATTAAGTAATAGATAGCCAATTTATAACGAGCAAATAGCAAAACTGCGAAGATACAGCTTATATATTGTTCTTCCTTAGAAATAAAATTCCATGTAGACTAACAATCTATAAAAATGTATGATAGAATCGTCACAATTTTATAAATTCAAATACTATTGGTGTGCCATTTTATAATGTCACTTAAAAGGGAAGTCGGTGTAAGTCCGACGCTGTCCCGCAACTGTAACGAGGAGTCCTATAATATTATTTGCCACTGTGGAAGAATGGGAAGGCAATTATAGGGTGTTGAATCGAAGCCAGGAGACCTGCCAGTTAGTAATACCTGTAATGCCCACGAGGATGCAAGCAATTACGGACAATAGCTGGATTTTTTCTGACTTTGTTTATTCTAGGGTATTTCTATGCGTAGTTGCGTATGGAATACCTTTTTTTATTGCTTCATTCATCACTATTCAGTAGGAGTTTAAAACGGATGAATAAAAAGTTTATATTTTTTTCCTTAATCCTTTTCTTCGTATTAATTGTTTCTATGACCTTTGCTGTCATGGTCGGCTCTGTATCAGTTACACCATTATATGTATGGAAAGTTATTCTTTCTAAAATCCCCTTTATACAAAATGCCATAGAGCAAGATTGGAGTCGCTCACAGGAAATTATCATTTGGCAAATAAGAGCACCTCGTGTTTTATTGGCTGCTATTGTTGGTGCTGGATTAGCCATTGCGGGGGCAGCCATTCAGGCACTTGTGCGAAATTCCATTGCTGACCCGTATATTTTAGGGATTTCTTCAGGGGCAGCCGTCGGAGCGACATCTGTGATTATTTTAGGAGCCTTTTCATTTTTAGGTATTTACGCGCTTTCAATATCAGCCTTTCTAGGATCATTACTTGCCATTGCACTGGTGTTTTTCTTATCTCGTGTTGGGGGACGGGTTTCTATTTTTCGTCTGTTATTGGCAGGTATGGCTGTTTCCTTTATTTTAACGGCCATTTCTAATTTTATTTTAATGATGTCAAAGCAAGAGGGGGCTTTAAAAGCTGTTATGTTTTGGATGCTAGGTAGTCTAGCAGGAGCTAAATGGAATAATATTATCATTCCAGCTTCCATATTTTTCGTCGTATTTGGGCTTCTCTGGCTACACTATCGAAATTTAAATTTACTTTTACTTGGGGAAGAAGCGGCAGTGACGTTAGGCGTTAATCTTCAGCAATTTCGGATTCAGCTTATATTACTTGTCTCCCTGTTAACAGGTGTACTGGTGGCAGTCAGTGGCTCTATTGGTTTTGTAGGTCTAATTATCCCTCATATAGTACGTTTAATTGTGGGATCTAACTATAAATATGTGATACCGATTAGTGCTTTAATAGGGGGGATTTTCTTAGTGTGGGCTGATGCCTTTGCTCGAATTATCATTGCTCCTCAGGAAATGCCAATTGGTATTATTACAGCCTTTTGCGGAGGTCCATTTTTCATTTGGCTACTCCGTCGCAATAATTATTCTTTCGGTGAAGGAGATTAACTTATATGACATTAGAAGCAAAGCAAGTATCATTCTCCATTAACGATCAACGTATACTACATGAAGTAAGTATTCAAATAAAGAAAAAGCAGTTTGTTGGGTTAATTGGTCCTAATGGTAGTGGCAAATCAACATTGCTAAAAAATATGTATCGTCTTCTAAAACCTGAAAGCGGGACGGTATTATTAAATGAGCATGATATTTTAAAGCAATCTAGTAAAGCAATTGCGAAGAATTTAGCTGTTGTTAGTCAAGATACACCTGTTTTATTTGATTTCACTGTACATGATTTAGTTAGCATGGGGAGAACGCCACATAAAAAACTGTTAGAGCTAGATCAAGAGCAAGATTTTCAAATTGTTAAAGATGCTTTGAAGCAAACAGGTATAGCTCATTTAGAAAAACGAAGCTTTAGCTCCCTTTCAGGTGGAGAGAAAAAACGTGTAATGGTTGCACGAGCACTAGCACAGCAAGCACAAGTGCTTATATTAGATGAGCCAACGAATCATTTAGATATCCAACATCAACTTCAGCTTATGGACTTAATTCAAACCTTACATTTAACAGTAGTTGCGGCTTTACATGACTTGAATATTGCGGCAATGTACTGTGATCAAATTTACGTTTTGCAGCAAGGTCGAATTGTGTGTCATGGGGCACCCGAGGAAGTGCTAACACCAACATTGTTACAAGAAGTATTTGGTGTTTTTGCTGATATTCAAACACATTCCTTGACTGGTAAACCATACCTCACGTATGTTCCTGATCAATTCGCAAAGAAGGTCAGTCAAGTTTAAAAAAGTAAGGACAATTATTTTACATAATATATTCATTATGAAAGTAGCATTTACGAAAATACATGGCATTGGAAACAGTCATACCAGGAAGAGTTTTTATGTTTCTTAGTTAGAAAAATAGTCAATGTTTATACAGGAGACGGATTTTTCATTAGCTAGAGTAAGGACCGCAGTGTATCTGTTTTTAATTATAAAAATGTAACAGGTTCAAAGATATACTCAATGGTTTAAATGACAAAGGACATTCCTCGATATTAGAAGGATGTCCTTTGATTGTAGTTTAATTAAGATACGGCCTTTAATCCTGCTACACCGATGATAATAGCGATGATACTGATAATTCGTGGTAGATTTTTGGATTCACCAAAGAAAATGATATTGACAAGCACTGCACCGACAGTACCAATACCTACCCAGACAACATAGGCAATGCTTAGCTGTAAATAATTGAAGGAAGCATATAAAAGGGCAAATGATAATCCAAAGCCACCGACATATAATAATAAATTTCGTATCGTTTTATTGTGACTATAAAAGCGTAATCCAATAACACCTATAATTTCGGCTATTGCTGCTAATAAAATATATACCCAACCCATTATGCATTCACTCCTTTCTTTTCATCGTGATCTGTTGGTGCGTTATCTGCTAATTTTAATCCAATAACGCCCGATATTAAAATAAACATGAAAATACCTTTAATCGCATTAAACTCTCCATCGAAAATAAAAATGTCCATTAACGTAGTGCCAATTGCACCTGCACCAGCGAAAATAGCGTATACGGTACCAGTAGGTAGGTTTTCACAAGCTTTTGATAAGAAGTGAAAATCGATAGCAATTATAGACACAATAATAATCCAATGCCACCAGGAACTTGCTACATTAAAACCAAATATCCAAAACAATTCAAATAAACTTGTTAGACCGACATATAACCATTCTTTTTGCATAATTAAAATCCTTTCATTAATAGAATAAATGACTGACGTTCAGTCATTTTATAGGTAAAAGAGAACGTCACTTACGCGTGACGTAGGCCAAGTGCATGATATAAAAAGTCTAGAAGTTCAAGCTTAAGCAGTGTCATCGTTTCATCCTTGCTGTCATCAAACAAATAAACTTGTTCTGCGGCAGATTCAATTAGACCAATAATAAGCTTTGCTGACCGTGATGGATTAATTGAATCTCGAATGATGCCTTGTTGTTGAGCCGTTAATAAGAAATTACTCATCCAATCATAGTATGGTGCATAAATGCTTTCCCATTCTTTTAAATGTTCTGTTTGTGCAATTCCAGCATAAATGAGTGCAACGATATCACCATATTCCTTTGTGATCGAGAAAATGATTTCAACAACCTCTTCAAGTTGCTGATCAAAAGGCTTATGATCTGAAACACCTTCATCTACGGTAGTAATAATTCTTTCTACCATATTTTTTGCAATAGCTGGCATGACAGAAAGGCGTGATGGGAAGTAGAGATAAAATGTTCCTTGAGCAATCCCAGCAGCTTTGACGATATCTGAAACCTTCGTCTTTTCAATTCCTTTTTCGCGAAAAACTTCAATTGCAGCTTGAATAATTTTTTCTTCCTTTGACATGCAATCCCTCACTTTTGCCTTACTTGTTTAGTATGTTACAGGATGAGAAAAACAATGTCAATAAAAAAATGACTGAATATCAGTCATTTTCATTCAACAAACGTTTGGAAATTAGCTAAATCACAAAGCTTTAAGCAATTAAGTTGAGGTGGAATGAAGTATACTTTTTTTATTTCAGGGAACTTTATGAGTGAAAGGATTGATGATAATGGAAGACATTAAATTTGCTCAATTAGATCCACAGCAACTTGCGAAAATTAACGAGCTTGAAAAAAAGATTGGTGTGACATTAGTTGCCTATGATTCATCGTCAGGGTCATCACATAGTTCAGGTGCTTATGAGACAAATAATAGCACTACCACCAATCATCCATCATAATAAAGTGAGAAATACCTTGCTGTGATGTAAGGTATTTTTATCTTGAGTCCGCTTGAACAAAAAAATTTACGTACTTGAAATACTAAAGGGAGCGATTGAAATGCAAACATTTTATGCAGATTTACATATTCATATTGGGCGTACTTCTAGTGGGCGAGCAGTGAAAATTACTGGCAGTAAAACATTAACGTTAGCAAAAATTTTAGAGACTGCTAGTGCTAGAAAGGGATTAGATATTATTGGGATTATTGATTGTCATTCACCCGAAGTAATCGAAGAAATGATGGAGATGATTGAACAAGGTGAACTACAGGAATTAAAAGAGGGCGGCCTACGCTTTCAGGAAACAACGTTGATTCCAGGGTCGGAAATCGAAATTTACGATCAATATTGTCATGGACCTATTCATGTGCTTGCTTACTTTCCAACACTGATGCTAATGAAGCAGTTCTCTGATTGGATGTCCCAACATATGAAAAATATCCACTTGAGTTCACAGCGAATTTATTGTGACGGTCTCACATTACAGCGAAAGGTGCATGAATTGGGAGGTCTGTTTATTCCTGCCCATGTTTTTACACCATTTAAAAGTTTGTTTGGTAGAGGGGTTGAGCGTAGCTTAACAGAAGTCTTTGATCCACAGCTTATCGATGCCATTGAATTAGGGTTAAGCTCTGATACCAATATGGTAAGTCGTATCAAAGAATTACAAGCATATACGTTCGTTAGTAATTCTGATGCCCATTCGCTTGGAAAACTGGCACGTGAGTATCAAAAGTTACAATTAGCAGAAGCAAATTTTGCAGAATTAAAAATGGCTCTACATGAACAACAAGGTCGAGCAGTAACAGCGAATTATGGTTTAAATCCTTTGCTTGGCAAGTATCATCAAACGGTCTGTGCTAAATGTGGAGAACGACTAGGTAACGAAGCTACCATATGTACAAACTGTGGAAGTATGCAAATCGTAAAGGGGGTAGCTACACGTATTCAGGAACTATCAGAGGATTTTCTGAATGAACGAAATAGACCGCCTTATATTCATCAAGTACCACTTGATTTCATCCCTGGTATTGGCCCTAAAATGATGGAACGTCTAATAGAAGCATTTGGTACTGAAATGAATATTTTACATGTGGTAACGCTCAACCAGCTTGAACAAGTTGTGCCACATAAAATCGCCCATTTAATTGATTTAGCTAGAACGGGTCAATTAGCGATCGAGGTTGGTGGTGGTGGAATATATGGAAAAATACAGTCTGAGTAGAGAAAAGTTTAAAAAGATTGCTGTAATTTAACCTATTTTTAACTCGCCTCTAGTAAAATAGTGAAAACAATGACTATTTTACAAGTGGAGGAGAGAATAAATGCGATTATCAAAGAAATTTCGTTATTTAGCAGCGAGTGTACTGGCTTTGCAATTAACCATCCCTGTAGTAGCTAATGCACAAGAACAAGACGACTACATAGCACCAAGCTGGGTTATTCAATCTGATTATGTGGCATTAGGCGACTCATTAGCACATGGAATGAATGAGGTAGGTGTTATTGGGTTAGGCTACACGGATTTTATTGCACAGGCCTTACAGCAGGGTGGCTTCCTTACTTCTTATAATAAGGGCTTTGCTATGTCAGGCTACACTACCAAAAATGTTTTAGCAGATTTACAAAATGATGTAGAAAAAACAGTCACAGGTTTTGGATACACAAAGGAACAAGTAAAGTTACGAGCTTCTATTAAAGAGGCAGAAATCATTACATTAACGGCTGGAGCAAATGATTTATTACCATTATTAAAAGAGTCCCAAACAACGGGAATTGATACGATAGCCCTTGTTAAAGCTACTAAAGAAGCTGTATCGAATATTGCTACAATCTTATCTGAAATCAAAAAGATAAATCCACAAGCAGAAATATATGTGATGGGCTATTATAATTCTTTCCCATACTATAGTGAGAATCTACAAAATCAATTTAAACTGTTATTGGCTACAGTGAATTCAACAATTAAAACAACCGCTGAAAAAGCAGGCGCCATTTTTGTGCCGACATACGATGTTGTTGCAAAGGATGTTGCAAGCTATTTACCAAACCCTGATAACATTCATTTAAGTGAAGCTGGTTATTTAGCAGTCGCAAATGAAGCATTTTTACCAATCATTAAAACTAGCTCGTTATGGGATATAACGAAGGCTATTCAAGTAGATGTGAAAGATCGTACAACTGTAGAGGTTAAATGGCAGGACGCGACAGATAATGTAGGTGTGGCAAATTACAATGTCTATGTGAATGGAAAATTAATCTCAACATTGGATGCAGATACGACAACATTTACACTTGAAGATTTAACAGAAAATACAACCTACAATGTTTCCATCAAAGCAATCGATGCAGCTCGTAATGAAAGTATTCAAAATCCAACGATTACTTTCACTACAAAGGGAACAGTAAGCTTTACAGATACAGCACAGCACTGGGCGAAAGAATACATTCAAAAAGCTGCGGGTGCTGGGCTAATGAATGGTTATACGGATGGGACATTTAGACCTGATAGTAGTGTAACGCGTGCGCAGGCCGCTGCTATTCTTGTGAGAAGTTTAGAGTTATCTACAGATGAGAAGGCACCATTTACTGACATTGCAAATTATGACGCAGTAACACAATCAGAAATTGCAGCAGCATATGTTCATGGGCTTATTAAAGGAACTGATGGGAAATTTAACCCTGGACAGTTTGTTACACGTGCTCAACTAGCCTTAATGATAAGTCGTGCCTATGAACAACAATTTAATCAACCATATAGTGCAAAGGGCGATGTGCCATTTACAGATGTAACCTCTTATAATGCAGAAACAAAACGTGCCATTACCATGTTGTATGAGTTGGGGATTGTGACAGGAAATGAAGGGAAATTCTCACCAGAAGCTGTCACAACAAGAGGTCAAGCCGCTAAAATATTTACAAACCTTAGTCAAATATTCATTAAATAATGCTGAAAAGGTAGGGGGACATCACCTCTACCTTTTGACGTTTTTAATAAAAACGAAGTATAGTCTAACTATGTTGTAGAACGTATTTAAAGAGGAGAATGGGGATGCTGTCATTTATATTATCTGCGAAAAGATTAGTAAAAGGGTTGTGGAAGTCATTTAAACGTCCTCAATTTATCTCATTATTTACTACATTGTTTTTAATCATTTTATCAGGAACACTGTTTTACAAGGGAACGGAAGGATGGTACTGGTTAGATGCTATGTATTTTGCTGTAGTGAGTTTGATACCAACAGGCGTAGAAACAGGGTTATATCCAACAACGACTTATTCTAAAGTATTTACAATGATTTATTTAATAGTTGGTACGGGAGTAATGTTTATTATGTTGCTAATGCTAGGGCGTTCTATCGTAGATTTTTCTCTGAATGAGGAAGAAAAAGAAGAGATGAAGAAACGTTTGAAAAAGTAAAAAGCAGTACGATGAATTTTTGAACAATTCATTGTACTGCTTTTTTTTATGATAGTTTGGCAATAATGCCTTCCTCGTCGTCTAAAACAAGCTCAATCCCAGTTGAGAATGGGTCACTATGTAGAACATCTTTAATCCAAACACGTAATGCACCAATCATAGCTGCTGTATTAAGCACTTCGATTTGACCGTTTACTTCAACCTCTGCACCAAAGCCAGCGTCATCTTCGTAAGTCAATTCGACAAGAACTGCCTCGGGACGAATGTTTTTATAATAAGCTTGAGATAAACAAATAGCATTAATAATATCTTGTTCGTTGATTATTTGTGCCATTGTGCTTCCTCTTTGCGCTTCTTCTCTTTAAACATATTCATAATCTTAACCACAAGCATCACGATAACGGCAATTGCAGCTACATTAATGAGTAGACCTAAAATATTGCCAATAATCCCCATGCTACTAAATAGACTGCCGAATAATAAACCAGCTAGACCACCAAGCATTAAGCCTTTCATTAGACCGCCAGAGAAAAAGCCACCTTTTTTAGTAGTATCTACTTTATTAGTAGAGGATGAGTTGTTTTTATTTGTTGTTGCATTATTTTGATTTTTAGAAGTATCCTTAGATTTTTGGATATTCGAGCTATTATTGTTGTTGTTGTTAGTGAAGCCTTTTTTACCTGATTTATAGGATTTAGCTTCTGCCGTTGGCGTATCCGAAATGAATAATGTTGCACCAACAGTCGAAAATATCAGTGTCGCTGCAAAAAGAGCGGCAAGAATTTTTTTCATTACTTACATTCCTCCAATATAATTTTGAATTTGGTCATAAACTAGTTCTTATATAGTAATATTACATGAACTATATTAAAAAATAAAACAAACGCCTTCAATAATTGAGCTATATCATCAAATTTGAACAAGTAGTGACAAATGCCATGATTGTGAAAATTCTGCAATAGAAAGGAGTGAAACGATGCTACTAACTTTAACACTTTTCACCACATTATTTCTCGTGTTGTACTTAACAGAAAAAAGGCGCTTTCTCAATGCGGTAGCACTAGGTTTAATAGGGATATATATGATAAGAGCGTTCATTATGCACTATCCATTATTGCTGCCAAATGATCAGGGGATTATTTCAGAAATGGGGATATTTATTATATTGGGAAGCTTTCCAAGCATTATGTTTATTTTATCAATCGCAATGTTTTTCAATAGTAAAGTATTATTAGAGAAGGAAGGGCGTAAAGTACGTAATTTAATGTTAGCCATTCTCGGACTAAGTTTTGTTATTATGATGATATGGTATGTTTTCGTCATTTTTATCCAAATAGAAAATATACTTTGGCATATTCTTTTCTTCTATGCGTTTTTGGTTTTTGGCTATACAATGTTTTTATACACAAGTGTCCTTGCCTATGCAATACTGTATCATTTTACACCCATACGCTATGAACCAAATTATATTATTGTATTGGGCTCAGGGTTAATTGGGGATAAAGTGCCCCCACTTTTAGCAAGTCGTTTAGATGAGGCAGTAAAGCAGTATAAAAAGTATGGGGAGAGAGCTTTTATTATTGTCTCAGGTGGTCAAGGCAATGACGAAAAGCTAACCGAGGCATATGCCATGAAACAATACTTAATAGATGTACATCATCTTCCCACTGACAAGATATTGCTCGAAGATCAATCGACCAATACAGAACAAAATATGGTCTTTTCCAAAAAAATAATGGACCATCATGCGCAGGGAGAAAAATATCGTTCGCTATTTGTGACCAATAATTTCCATGTATTTCGTGCAAGTATTTATGCTAAGAAAGCAAAGCTAGATGCAGAAGGAATTGGCTCAAAGACAGCCTTTTACTATGTTCCCAATGCATTTACACGAGAATTTATAGGCTTATTAGATATGTATAAATGGGCCCATATTACAGTTTTTTTAATCATTACGCTATTCGTTGGCTTATTATTGAGAGCATATGTGTAACCAAATTTCAACTGTCTTCCATATAATAGTGGCAAGGCAGTTTTTTTACATAGTGTGCAAGGGAGGAAAATAATGTACGAGCAAATGTTAGCCAAGCGAAATAAAGAAAGAATTGATTCCCTACAAAATCTGACACAGTCAGAAAATACATGGTTTGCTCAAAATATAAAATTACTTACATTCACGGAAGTTACCCTAACAGCCTTGCAAAAAATATTGTATCAAATAGTGCGAGGGCTATTGAAAGAACAGCAACAACGGCATTTACAAATTATCCATTCAGAACAATCTCAGTCCATACAGGAGAATGTTTTAACATTGTTAGCGGAATATGACGATGTCTTGCGTGATGCCATTCCCGAATCTATCTATATCCTTGTTTGGCAAATCTCTTCGTTAGAAAAGCTAGCAAGCCGTATAGCAGTAGTTGATGATGTACTTGATATTGTGGAGTGGTACTTCCGTCATCAAGATGAACAGCTCCCTATTTTAGATGAAGAGGATTTAGATCATGAAGTCATTATTGATTTATATAAAGAAGCAGTTGAAGAACAAGACGCAGATGCACAATATCAATTGGGAGAATACTACAACGCTAGAGAAGGTGAACATTTTCAACCTGAAAAATCATTGAAATGGTTTGAATTAGCAGCGCTTCAGAATCATGCAGATGCTCAATACGTACTAGGGAATTTTTACTTTGAGGGGATTGGTGTGGAAGAAAATGATTCCCTTGCTTTTTCATACTATGAAAAAGCAGCTTTACAGGGGCATGCGGATGCCGCCAATAATTTAGCGGATATGTATTTCAATGGGGAAGGCGTACCGCAAGATTTTATATTAGCAAAACAATGGTTTGATTATGCTGCTGAAAAAAATGTGGCAGAGGCGATGTTTACGTTAGGAATTATATACGAGCAGGGACTGGGTGTTGAAGCAGATGTAGAAGCAGCTTTCAATGCCTACAAAAAATCAGCAGAGCTAGGTTATGTCGAAGCGCAATATCGGCTTGGTGGAATATATTTAGAGGGACGCTTGGGTCAAACAAAGGAGGTAAACCGCGGCCTCTTTTGGTATGAAAGAGCGGCTGAACAATATCATGTAGATGCCTTTTATGATTTGGGCTATATATGGAGTAATGGACTAACTGGTATACGCAATATCGAAAAAGGTATTCATTGGTTTAAACAGGCTGCAATTCAAGGAGACGCGGACGCTAAGCTACAACTAGGGCATATTTACAATAAAGGTGAAGGAATTGCTAGAAACCTAAAAGAAGCCATCAAGTGGTATGGCCTCGCAGCAGATGCTGGTGTTGCAGAAGCTTCTAAAATATTACAGGAACTTAAAGGATTGTAAATTTTGTGTGAAAAAATATAGTTTATTTGAATTATTTATTTGCCATACATTTATAAAACTTTTGATTTAAAATGGGTTGTGTTTTTAGGTATATGGATGCTCTTGTGGAGAGGGTAAAAAATATTGATATAGTGATATTTAAAGAAGATTAATAAAAAAGGATAAGAAAAATAAAAAAAATAGGCATAATAAACAAGAAAACGGGTAAAAAAGCTACCAAATAATATTGTGGTAGCTTTTTTCTTATGCATTACCATTAATTTTAAGATAGGGACTTTTGGTGTGGTATATGTAAAAAAACGGAATCGATAAGATTGACAGCAATTTATAAAATGATTAATGTAAATGAGTGATTTTGAAATAAAGCATACGTAAATAAGTCTACTGTTAGTCATGTACTGACTAGGTCTGCTTGCTGAGCGGGAATATTTTTTATGTGATTGTACAAAGAGGTACTCGACATGCTTTTGGAGGAAGTGTGCCAGACAGAAAGAGTATTAGCCCATAGCATAATAGCTAATCTGTTTTTATCGGTATTTTTTCTTGTATCAATCAATATGTTAAAAAAGGGATTTGGTGTTTCTCAGCCTGCTGAAAGTAAACGGAATGAAAGAGGGAAGATGTGTGATTTTTCAAAAACAGAGAAAGACGAAGGTATTGGATTTACAGCAATATACAGTAAAAATGGATTTGTCTACTCGCCAATCAATGGTGAAACAAATTGAAATGCTGAATCTAACGAAGCAAGACTTACAATATTTAAAAGCTTTCCAGCCATATGTTATGGACAATGTAGATCACATCGTAAACCGTTTTTACAACATGATAGGAACAGAGCATCATTTGGTAGATATTATAAGTCATCATAGTTCTGTAGACAGACTTAAAGTAACGCTACGGCAGCATATTATTGAAATGTTTAACGGAACCATTGATGAGGTGTATTACCAAAGACGAGTAAAAATTGCAAAGGTACATGTTCATATTGGGCTTAGAACCCAATGGTATATTTGCGCATTCCAAGATTTATCCATATCATTTATTGATTTAGTCGAAAAAAATATAGAGCACCCCCAAGATCAATTTAATACGATCAGGGCCATATCGAAAATTTGTAATTTCGAGCAGCAGCTGGTTTTGGAGGCTTTTGAAAACACTGTAGAACAAATGAAAGAAAAAATGATGCATGAGAAAGAAGCTATTGAACGACAAATTGTTGATTCTTCCGAAGCACTTGCCACAATTTCTCAGGAAACAAATAATTCATTTTGCTGCTTAAGCAAGCAATCTGACGAAATTAAACAATTGGCTAAAAAATCACTTGATGTCTCAACACTGGCTGAAAATCAAGCACTTGAAGGTCGTGAACGTTTAAAAAATCAATCACAAAATATGATTAATATTATTCATTCACTTCATGATATAGAAGAAAATATTGAACAATTATCGGATATGTCTAGGGAAATGGAGACAATCATGAATGTTGTTACTAATATTGCTAATCAAACCAATCTGTTGGCATTGAATGCTGCAATTGAAGCGGCGCGTGCTGGAGAAGCGGGCAAAGGCTTTAGTGTAGTGGCTGATGAGGTGCGTAAATTATCTATTCAAACGAAGGATTCGGTTACTTCGGTGGCATTGTTATTGAAAAAAACGAGTGAACGGACAGAGAAATTAGAGCATTCTCTGGCAAATATTCAAGATGAAGTAGCGTCAGGTGAGGAAAACATGTTACAAACTGAAGGTCAATTTACAAGCATATTGGGAGCCATGACAGAAGCAAAGGATCAAAACGACTGTATGGCAACGAAAATACAAGCAATCGTCGGGATATTAAACGAGTTAGGGACATCATTTACAGAAGTAACGAATTCAGCAGAAAACTTAGCGAGCTTTTCCCAAAATCTAAAAGGATAGACTACTAAATTAACGTTTATGTTTCCGTATTTTTTAAACATATTAAACACTATAGTACCTATAAATATGTGTATTTTTTGTAAACCTTGAAATGGAAATTCCATATGATTAAGCTAGAGCTATCTCACAGATGAGGTAGCTCTATTTTTGCTAAATTTGTAAAGGGTTTAACGTAATTTTCAATGAAAATAAGTTTATACTGTAGGAAGAACTAAAAATAGGGGCGGTTACTATGAAAACAGTTGTTGTATTAGGTGGCGGTATTACAGGATTATGCACAATGCATTATTTACAACGTCAAGTGAAGGAAAATAATGTAGATGTGCGTCTAGTGCTTGTAGAAAAAAATACATATTTAGGGGGCAAATTATATTCAACACATGAGCAAGGTTTTATTATGGAAACAGGTGCTGACTCGATTGTAGCTCGTCATAAAGGTGTTATGGAGCTTGTACAGGAGCTTGATTTTGAGGAGAATCTAGTTTACAACGAAACAGGTATTTCCTATATTTATACGAATAATGAATTACATGCCATTCCGGCAGATTCTACTTTTGGAATACCAATGAGTTTGGCATCCTTGGAGCAAAGCACATTGATTACAGAGCAAGGTAAACAAGATGCATTAAAAGATTTGACTTTACCAAACAAAGACTTCACAAAGGAAAGCTCAATTGGAGAGTTTTTAACTTATTATTTAGGGGAAGAGCTTGTGAAAAATCAAATTGCACCCGTTCTTGCAGGTGTTTATTCAGGGGATTTACACCAGCTTTCGATTGCCTCTACTTTACCGTACTTGATTGACTATAAGAACGAGTATGGAAGTATCATAAAAGGCTTTGATGCGAATCGTGAGCAATTTGCTAAAGCAGCCAATAAAAAGTTTATATCGTTCAAAAACGGTTTATCTTCTCTAATTGATCGTCTCGAACAAACATTAACTGATGTAGAGATCATCAAGGGTGTCGCAACTGTCAATGTTCAAAAGCAAGAAAACCACTATTCAATTGCCTTAGCTAATGGTGAAAGCATCGAGACAGATTATGTCGTTTTAGCACTGCCGAATGAGGCTGTTCAAGGCCTACTACAGGATGAATCATTAAACCGTTATTTTGACCAATTTACGACAGCTTCAGCAATTACGATCTATTTAGGTTTTGATGTACCAGACTCTAGATTGCCAGCAGATGGAACGGGCTATATTGTCTCACATAATTCTGACGTTACATGTAATGCTGCAACTTGGACAAGTCGTAAATGGAGGCATACATCAAGAGATCATAAATTACTTGTGCGACTCTTTTATAAAAGCATCAATCCAGCATATGAGCAACTCCATGCCATGTCTGACGAAGAATTAGCAGCGGTTGCTTTAGAGGATGTGCGCAAGAGCCTAGGAATAGAGGAACAGCCAACAGTTATTAATGTCACAAAATGGATTGATCAAATGCCAAAATATGATCTAGCTCACCGTGAAGCATTACAAGGTTTAGTTCAAGAATTACAAGAAAACTATCCTAATCTATCCATCGCAGGTTGTTCATACTTTGGGGTAGGGATTGGTGCTTGTATTCAAAATGGGAAAAAAATCGGTGAGGAGCTTGCAAAGGAACTAGCCAATTTCTAAGCTTTTAAGTGAAAAATATCTTTGTTATGTGAAATAGTCTTGACTCATTCGTCAGTAAACGATATGATTCTTTTAATTATTTAAAAAATTCATACTACATTCTTATCAAGAGAAGCAGAGGGACTGGCCCATTGAAGCTTCAGCAACCAACTTTTTTGTCAGGTGCTAAATCCAGAAGACCATTGAGTCGAAGATGAGAAGGAAAAAACAATGATGAGTCATTAAAGCCTTCTTTTTTTATAAAAGAAGGCTTTTTATTATACAGAGATATAGGAAGAGAGGCTAGTTTAATGAGATTGCTTGAAAGGTTAAAAACGCATGTATTGACGGCAGATGGCGCAATAGGCACAGTGCTTTATGGCTATGGTTTGGAGTATTGTCATGAGGAAATGAATGTACAGAAACCTGAGTTAATTGAAAAGATTCATAGGGAATATATTGCAGCTGGTGCTGACATCATTCAAACGAATACGTATGGTGCAAATGCCATTAAATTAGCTCGCTATGGATTAGAATCGCGTGTCCAACAATTTAATGAAGCAGCGATTACAATCGCAAAGCGAGCTGCGGCAGATGGAGGTCAGTTTGTCTTAGGGACAATTGGTGGTATTCGTGGTATTCGTAAAAGTGATGCAACGTTAGATGAAATCTTAGCAACTATTGAGGAGCAAGCGAGTGTTTTACTTGCTGGGAATCCAGACGGCCTTTTACTCGAAACCTATTATGATTTTGAAGAATTAACAGCTACCTTAAAGATGCTACGGACAAAGACAAAATTACCGATTATTGCGCAAGTTTCCATGCACGAACCTGGTGTTTTACAAAACGGTATGTCTTTAAATAACGCCCTGCATGAGCTAGAAAAACTTGGTGCGGATATTGTGGGTGTCAATTGTCGTTTAGGTCCACACCATACCATTCAGGCGTTTGAAGGTGTAGAACTTCCTGATAAGGCATTTATGTCGGCTTATCCGAATGCTTCACTCCTTGACTTAGAAGATGGTCGTGTCGTTTATGAGTCAGAAGCTGAATATTTTGGTCGAGCGGCTGTGGAATTACGTGATCAAGGGGTACGCTTAATTGGAGGCTGTTGTGGTACGACACCGAAGCATATAGCAGCAGCGAAGAAGTATTTAGAAGAGTTATCACCAGTTCATGAAAAGTATGCCAAACCGGAGAAGATTCAAATTGTTCGTGAAGCAGAGCCAACGAAGTATGAACCTCTTCATGAAAAAGTAAAGCGCGAACGCTCTGTCATTGTAGAGCTAGATACACCTAGACATCTGGAAATTGATGGTTTTTTGGAAGGGGCAAAACAATTGTATGATGCAGGAGCAGATGTCGTCATGATGGCAGACAATTCTCTGGCTTCTCCACGTATTAGCAATATTGCTATGGGTGCATTGTTGAAGAGTACTAATGGTGTACGTCCTCTAACACATATTACATGCCGAGATCGTAATTTAATCGGTCTGCAATCACATTTAATGGGGTTAAATGCATTAGGAATTCATGATGTGTTAGCTGTTACTGGTGATCCAACAAAAGTTGGGGACTTCCCAGGTGCCACAAGTGTTTATGATGTCTCATCAATGGAGCTGATCCAATTAATTAAGCAGTTAAATCAAGGCATTTCCTTCTCAGGTAAACCACTTCGTAAAAAAGCAAATTTTTCAGTAGCTGCTGCATTTAATCCAAATGTCCGTGTATTAGATCGTGCTGTGGCACGCTTAGAGAAGAAAATTGAGTATGGAGCAGACTACTTTATTTCACAGCCAGTATATACGAAGGAAAAAATTGTGGAAATTTATGAGGCAACCAAGCATTTGCAAGCACCTATTTATATTGGTATTATGCCCGTTACAAGTTATAAAAGTGCTGAATTCTTACATCATGAGGTGCCAGGCATAAAATTATCTGAAGATGCCTTAGCAAGAATGAAGGCCTGTGGTGAAGATAAAGAACGTGCAACATTTGAGGGGATTGCCATTGCGAAGGAATTAGTTGAGGTGGCTGCACAGTATTTCAATGGCATTTACCTTATCACTCCATTTTTACGTTATGATGTGACATTAGAGTTGATGAAATATATTGAGCAATTGGATGAACAGAAAAAAGGGGTAAGTATACATGGCTAAGCACTTGATTGAAAAGCAACTAGAGAAACGTATTTTAATTCTTGATGGCGCAATGGGAACAATGCTACAAAACGAAAACTTATCCGCTGAGGATTTTGGCGGGGAGGAGCTTGATGGCTGTAATGAAAATCTTGTGCTTACTAGACCTGATGTAATTAAGGAAATTCACCATAAATATTTAGAGGCAGGCGCAGATATTATTTGTACGAATACTTTTGGCGGGACACCTCTTGTGTTAAATGAATATGATCTTGGCGCAAAAGCGGAAGAAATTAATAAACGTGCCGTCGAAATTGCTCGTCAAGCAGTGGATAACTTTTCAACATCAGATTGGCCACGCTTTGTTGCTGGCGCAATGGGTCCAACAACAAAAACATTATCCGTAACTGGCGGTATTACATTTGATGAGCTAGAGGAAAACTTTTATGTACAGGCGAAGGCGTTAATTGAGGCAGGAGCAGACGTCCTTTTACTAGAAACTAGTCAGGATATGTTAAACGTAAAAGCAGGTACTCTAGGTGTAGCACGTGCTTTCGCGGCAACTGGCAAAGAACTACCCGTCATGATTTCAGGAACAATTGAACCGATGGGTACAACACTCGCAGGGCAAACGATTGATGCTTTTTATATTTCTATTGAACATATTAAACCACTATCCGTTGGCTTAAACTGTGCGACTGGACCAGAGTTTATGACGGATCATATTCGTTCATTAGCAGAGCTTTCCACAGGCTATATTAGCTGTTATCCGAATGCAGGCTTGCCGGATGAAGAAGGTTGCTATCATGAATCACCAGAATCTTTATCACAAAAATTAAAAGGCTTTGCAGAAAAGGGCTGGCTTAATATTGTAGGTGGATGTTGTGGGACGACTCCAGCTCATATCACAGCTATCCGTGAGGTTTTAAAAGATGAAAAACCACGCCAAATACCAGAGAAAACACATGGTCATGCGGTAACAGGAATCGAACCATTATTGTATGACGATTCTATGCGTCCATTATTTATTGGTGAAAGAACGAATGTTATAGGCTCTCGTAAATTTAAGAATTTAATCATTGATGGGAAGTTTGAAGAAGCTGCAGAAATTGCACGTGCGCAAGTAAAAAATGGTGCACACGTTATTGATATTTGTTTAGCCAACCCTGATCGTGATGAATTAGCTGATATGCGTGGTTTTATGCAGGAGGTTGTGAAAAAGGTTAAGGTTCCTCTTGTAATCGACTCGACAGATGAAAAGGTCATTGAGGAAGCATTAAAATTTTCTCAAGGAAAAGCCATCATTAACTCTATAAATCTAGAAGATGGTGAAGAACGATTTGATGCAGTAATGCCACTCGTAAAGAAGTATGGAGCCTCATTGGTAGTTGGAACCATTGATGAAATAGGAATGGCCGTTGATCGTCATCGCAAGCTTGAAATTGCCGAACGTTCCTATAAATTATTAACTGAAAAATGGGGACTTGCACCGGAGGATATCATTTTCGACCCGTTGATGTTCCCTGTAGGGACTGGTGATGAGCAGTATATTGGATCGGCTCTAGAAACAATTGAAGGAATTCGACTAATCAAAGAAAAGATGCCACAGACATTAACTGTACTGGGTGTAAGTAATATTTCATTTGGCTTACCACCAGTTGGCCGTGAAGTACTGAATGCTGTGTATCTTTATCATTGTACACAGGCCGGCTTAGATTATGCCATTGTCAATACAGAGAAACTAGAGCGTTATGCATCCATTCCAGAGGCAGAAATTAAACTTGCAAATGACTTACTGTTTAATACGAATGATGAAACATTAGCAGTATTCACAGACTTTTATCGTGATAAAAAGAAAGAAAAGACCGAAGCGGATATACCAAAAACGGTTGAAGGTCGTTTAGCTTATTATATTTTAGAAGGTACAAAAGAAGGGCTGATTGAGGATTTAGATGCTGCACGCGAAATCTTTGAGGCGCCACTTGATATTATTAATGGTCCTTTAATGGCTGGTATGGCTGAGGTAGGTCGATTGTTTAATGATAACCAACTCATTGTAGCGGAGGTTTTACAATCAGCAGGCGTGATGAAGGCTGCTGTTGCCCATTTAGAGCAATTCATGGAAAAGGATGAAGAGAGTGCTGGAAAAGGGAAAATGGTTTTGGCTACCGTTAAAGGAGATGTGCACGATATTGGGAAAAACCTTGTTGATATTATTTTAAGTAATAATGGCTATAAGGTTGTCGATTTAGGCATTAAAGTAACACCAGCACAATTGATTGAAGCGATTCGCAAGGAAAAACCAGATTTTATCGGGCTATCAGGCTTACTGGTAAAATCAGCGCAACAGATGGTCATTACTGCTCAGGATTTCAAAGAGGCTGGCATTGATGTACCGATTTTAGTTGGTGGAGCTGCACTTTCTCGACGCTTTACAGAAACAAAAATTGCAGATGAATACAACGGTCCAGTTATTTATTCAAAGGATGCTATGCAGGGATTAGAGCAAGCAAATCTATTAATGGGTAAGGAAACGCGTGCGAATTTCTTAGCTGAAATCCAGGAATCTCGTCAAAAACGTCTAGAGGCAGATGTAAAAAGAGCTGCACGTCCAGCTAAAGAGATAACAATAAAGCCAGTACGTACTGTAAAGGGAGCGTCAGTATTTTTACCAGCTGATTTACGTCGTCATGTGAAGAAAGACTATGCAGTATCGCATTTATATCCATACGTCAATATGCGTACATTGCTGGGACATCATTTAGGCTTGAAAGGGCAGGTTCAGCAATTGCTAGATGCCGGTGATTCACGAGCAACAGAGCTAAAGGATTTAGTAGATGATTATTTAAAAAGTGATTTATTAAAGCCTTCAGGTTTATATCAATTTTTCCCTGCTCAAGCGGATGGGGATGATGTCGTTGTTTATGATCCTGCCGATAGTAAAACAGAAATTGAACGTTTTACTTTCCCGCGCCAGCAAGTAGAACCATTTTTATGTCTTGCCGATTTCTTAAAAACGGTAGAGAGTGGAGAAATGGATTATATTGCGCTCATGGTGGTAACAGCAGGGCAAGGGGTTATGGCAACAGCTCGTCAGTTAAAAGATTCTGGCAAATTCCTTGAAAGCCATGCACTGCAATCGACTGCACTAGAATTAGCAGAGGGCTTTGCTGAACGTATACATCAAGAAATACGTGACCAATGGGGCTTCCCAGATGCCACTGATTTTACAATGAGAGATCGTTTTGCAGCTAAATATCAAGGGCAACGTTTTTCTTTCGGTTATCCTGCGTGCCCTAACTTGGAGGATCAGGAAAAACTATTCGGCTTATTAAAGCCTGAGGATATTGGCGTTCACCTTACAGAAGGTTTTATGATGGAGCCTGAAGCATCTGTTTCAGCGATTGTTTTTGCTCATCCCGATGCTCGCTACTTCAATGTTTAAGGCGTAAAATAGGAGGATATAGATAGTCAATGAATTGACTATCTATATCCATTCCATTGAATCATTGAAGAGTGTGAGGACAATTTCATTAAGGAAGTGAGCAGGATGATTCGATTCATGGAAGAAAAAGATATACCTGAGGTTTTAGACATCTATAATGATATTATTTTAACAAGTAAGGCTGTCTACCGATATGATATACAAACTTTAGATGAAAAAATGCGATGGTATAAGGAGCAGCAAGCATTCGGCAATCCACTGCTTGTATTTGTGGAAAATGGGATTGTTGCTGGCTTTGCTACTTATAGTCAATTCCGTCCTTACCCAGGTTATCAATATACAATGGAGCATTCCGTCTACGTGCATAATGAGCATTATCAAAAGGGGATTGCAACGAAGCTCATGCATAAGCTTATAGCGATTGCAGAGGAGCGTGGTGTCAAAACACTCGTTGCTGGCATTGATGGAGAAAACATTGCTAGCATTAAAGCACATGAAAAATTAGGTTTTGAATATGCAGGTACAATTAAAAATGCAGGCTATAAATTTGAACAATGGCTAGACCTTGTGTTCTATCAGTTGCATTTGAATGGACAAACATCATAAAAAGGATATGACAAATGTCATATCCTTTTTATGATGTTTGCGTCTGTTACTGACTTGTACTCTTGTTTTATGATGAGGTCATAAGAAAAAAAAGAAACGAGGGAGTAAAGGATGGCAACTATTAAAGAAAAAACAAAAAAGTTACGCCAAGATGTAGCGCCATTTGCTAAATCTAATACGGGTAAAAGTGTTTTTCAAATGATAAATACACTTGTACCGTTAATTGCATTGTGGGTGGCTGGTTACTTATTAGTAGATGTTTCACCTTGGCTAACAGTTGGCTTAAGTGCCATTTCAGCGGGGTTTGTCGTACGAACTTTTATTATTTTTCACGATTGCACACACGGATCATTTTTCAAAAGTAAAAAGGCAAACGACTGGGTTGGATTTTTTACTGGAGTGCTAACATCATTCCCATATGAAAAATGGAAACGTGAACATACAATTCACCATGCAACAAGCTCAAACCTAGACAAGCGTGGTATTGGTGATATTGATATGATGACAGTGGAAGAATATATGCAAGCTTCAAAGGGACAACGATTATGGTATCGCTTTTATCGTAACCCATTCGTTATGTTTGGGTTAGGACCATTATATATGGTGCTTATCTTAAATCGTTTTAATCGTAAGGATGCAAGAAAGAAAGAACGCTTGAACACAATTTTAACGAATATCGTTATGGTCGGAATTTGTGCTGCTTTAATTTTCTTCATGGGCTGGCAAGCATTTTTATTAGTCCAAGGCGTTACCTTATTTATTGCTGGTTCTTTAGGAATTTGGCTGTTTTATATTCAGCACACATATGAAGATTCTTATTTTGAACATGAATCAGAATGGGATTATGTTAAAGCCGCAGTGGAAGGTAGCTCGTATTATAAATTGCCAAAGATTTTACAATGGGTTACAGGGAATATTGGTTTCCACCATGTCCATCACTTAGCTCCTCGAGTACCTAACTATAATCTTGAAAAAGCACATAATGAAACGCCGCCTTTACACATGGCAACAACGATTACGTTACGTACAAGTTTAGAATCATTACGTTACAAGTTATATGATGAAGATCAAGGCAAATTTGTATCGTTTAAAGAAGTAAATGAAATCATCAAACGCAAAGCAAGAGGCAGTATTGCCGCTTAGTTGAAAACAGCCATCTCTGCAAACGAGATGGCTGTTTTATGTAAAAGGATGGGTTTTGTCTAAAGCATGTGCAGGCATAAATTAAATTTTCTTGTTATAATAAGGGAAAAGTAGGAAAGAGCGTGAGATTATGTTGAGGAAATGGCATAGTATTATTCCGAATAGTCCAATGCTCAGTGTATATTTATGGATTATTTTTTGTTTCCTACCGTTTTTCTTCATTTTTAGGAAATCATCTTATATCGAAATCTCGATTGGCATTACGTTTTTAATGCTTTATTTTATTTTCTATCGATTTTCCATGAATTCGAAAAGCGGTTTAGTTTATATGTGGATCAGCTTTGAAATGGCCATCAATATTGTCATGACCATCTTATATGGCTATGTGTATCTATCTATTTTCACAGCATTTTTTATTGGCAACATACGAAGACCTGTCGGCTTTTATATTATGTACGGTCTACATATTGGGTTTACAGTTATATCTACCGGTGTCGGCTTCTTTGTGGAGCTTCACTTATTTTTATCGCAGCTACCTTTTGTTGTGCTAACCATTCTAGCTGTTGTTCTTTTACCATTAACGATTTATTCCAAAAATAAACGTGAAAACTTAGAGGGGCAGTTAGAAACAGCTAATGAACGTATTGCCGAGTTAATTGTTTTTGAGGAACGACAACGAATTGCTCGTGATTTGCATGATACTTTGGGGCAAAAATTGTCCATGATTGGCTTAAAAAGTGATCTAGCTTCTAGGTTGATTGAACGTGATCCACAGCAGGCTTTGATTGAGATTAAGGATATACGCCAGACGGCAAGCATTGCCTTAAAAGAGGTTCGTGAATTGGTGTCAGACATGCGGACGGCAAAATTTGAGGATGAGCTAATGCGTATTTCTCAAATACTAAAGGCAGCAGAAATGGAGTTTGTTTTTGAAGGAGATAAAAATGCATTGCAAGTTCCGCCACTTGTCGAAAATGTTTTATGCATGTGCCTAAAAGAGGCGGTTAATAATGTTGTCAAACATAGTGGAGCAACAAAATGTGAAATTGCTTTCCATCAAAACTTTAAGGAAGTTTACTTAATCGTTCGGGATAACGGACAAGGTATTACGAAAAAACAAGCATGGAAAACGGGGAACGGATTGAAGGGAATGCGGGAACGCTTAGAGTTTATTAATGGATCCTTTAAGATTGAAAGTGTTGAGGGTACTACATTAACGGTAACTATACCAGTGGCTATTACGCATCAAAATGTCAAAGAAAATCTGAAGAACATATAGAATAGAAAAGAGGCTTGTGACATGATACGAATTGTGATCGCTGAAGATCAGGGGATGCTATTAGGGGCTCTTCGCTCTTTACTTAGTATGGAAGAGGATATGGAGGTCGTCGGCTTAGCAAAAAATGGTGAGGAAGCATTGACGCTGGTGGCAGAACATCAGCCTGATATTTGTATTATGGATATTGAAATGCCAGTGAAAACGGGACTAGACGCAGCAGAAGAAATGCATAGTATTGGCTCAGATTGTAAGGTCATTATTTTAACTACATTTGCCAGACCAGGTTATTTCGAGCGTGCTAGGAAAGCGAGCGTAAGAGGCTATTTATTAAAGGATAGCCCTATTGAGGAATTAGTAAGTGGGATTCGTACAATAATGGACGGTAAACGTATTTATGCACCAGAGCTTGTTGATTTTGTCTATGAGGATGATAGTGAAAATCCTTTAACAGAGCGTGAAAGCCAGGTGCTGACACTTGTGGCAGAGGGCAAGACGACAAAGGAAATTGCGGCAGAGCTATTTTTATCTGCTGGAACGGTACGTAATTATATTTCAACCATTTTAGAAAAACTAAATGTTGGTAATCGTATTGAGGCCATTGCACGCTTTAAAGAAAAAGGATGGAACAAATAAAGAGAACCTTATCGCATGAGCGCGATAAGGTTCGTTTTTTTACTTTTTGCGTTTTGTTATACGTCCAAGAACGAATGCACCTGCTGCTACAGCAAGAACAGTATTCGTTTTTTTCGTAAACACTTGTTTTGTTACAAGGTTAAGGTTTTGAGGACGCTCAGCTAAACGGCGCATAAAGTAGCCGTACCAATCTTCACCGAATGGAACGTACACACAGAAGTTATAGCCTTCTTTTGCAAGCTCTTTTTGCATATCAGTGCGGAAACCGTATAGCATTTGGAATTCAAATTTATCAAGTGGAATATTATGATCTGCAACAAAGCGTTTTACGTGTGCGATGATATTATGATCATGTGTTGCAATTGACGTAAATTTGCCGTGTAGCAAGTGATATTCAATCAACTCAATAAAGTTTAAATCAATATCTAATTTATCTTGATAGGCGACTTCTACAGGCTCTTTATAAGCACCTTTTACAATACGTAAACGGTAGTCCTTGAATTTTTCGATATCGTCTTTTGCACGGTAAAAGTAGGATTGAATAACTGTACCAACATTATTAAATGTTTTAGATAACTCTTCTACCATATCAAAGGATGTTTGAAGACGGCCGTAGTCTTCCATATCAAAGTTAACAAATATATCATAAGAAGCGGCTTTTTCTACTATTTCATACAGGTTGTCATAACAAAAATCAACATCAATGTCTAAACCTAATTGAGATGGTTTTAATGAAATATGTGCAGCAACACCGTTCTCATGGATGGCTTCGATTACAGTAAGGATTTTTTCTTTTGCAGCCGTTGCTTCTTCTTTACTTGAAACAAATTCACCTAGGTTGTCTACCGTACAAGAAATATTATGTGCATTTAGTTCTTTGATGCTTGCAATTGTTTCTTCGATATTTGTACCAGCTACTACACTCTGTGCTCCTAATTTTAGGCCATATTTCTTTGCAGCACTATTTAATAGTTGGTTTTCAGATAACTGGATGAAAAAATCGCGTAATAACATGGTCATTCTCCTAACTGCATTTTCTTTTTAGTATAACATAAATGTTTTAAACTATATTCATTTCAGCTTAACAATTATTTCATATCAAGTATTTGCATACGTTCATTAAATAGCACAGGATAACTTAAAAAACCAATCATGATGCTGGATAATGTTGCTGTTGTTAAGAGCGCAAAGATGATTAAAAGTTGAAATTGGACAGCATGGATAGGGTCAGCCCCACCAATAATTTGCCCACTCATCATACCTGGTAGCTGTACTAAACCGATTGTTTTTTGGCTTTCTATCGTAGGAATCATACTAGCTTTTACGGCATTAATCAGTTGGCGATGAACGGCTTGTTTTGGCGTGCCACCTAGCGATAAAATTAATTCCATTTGATCTTTATGGCTACTAATTTCAGCTGTAAAACGATTTAAAAATAAAATGGACAGCACCATCGAATTGCCAATTAACATCCCACTAATCGGAATGATATACTGGGCAGTAGCTGGAACAATATGAAATCCTAGCAAGACACCTTGTGTAACAATTTCTATGACGACAAGTGTCAGTGCTATTTTCCAAGTAATTCCTTTAATACCCACCCCTTTTTTTCGTGCATTTAATGTTGCGACGACAATCATTAGCGCTACCATGAGAAGTATATAACCATAACTATTGGCGTCAAAAACAAATTTTAAAATATAGCCGACAGCAAGCAATTGAACAATGGAACGTAACGTTGCAATGAGCGTATCTTTTTCAAGACCCAACTTTAATGTTTTAGATAATATGAGAGGAATACAGACAAAGATTAGGGTTAAGGATAAGGCTGTAAATGTCATTGATTAACCCCCTGAACAAACGCTGCAACACGTGGATTCGTTGGGGCTTCAAGTAAAGCACTTTTACCAGTTTCAATTAACTCCCCATCCATCATAACCCATGTATAGTGACCAATTGTCAATGCTTGTTGCAAATTATGTGTAATCCAAATTATCGTGACATTGTATTTTTTGTTAATAGTAGCAATCAATTTTTCAATTTCTTGTACGGATTGACGATCCAGCGCAGATGTAATTTCATCTAATAATAAAATAGAGGATTGATTGATCAGGGTTCGTGCAATGGATACCTTTTGACGTTGTCCACCAGACAATTCACTTGTTGATTGGTGTAAGAAGCTTTCGTTTAATCCAACATCCTCTAAATATTGGACAGCCTCCTGCTGCGAGAGTTTTTGCCCCTGTAGTGTACGGGGAAGGGCGAGATTATCTAGCACTGTACCTGCTATCATCGGAGCTGCCTGTAAAGCAATACCAACATGTCTCCTTAAAGCGGTGGGCTCATATGTAGAAATAGGCTGATTTTCAACGAGTATATGCCCGTTTGTTGGTGACAGAAGACCATTACATAATTTAAGTAGCGTTGTTTTACCAGCACCAGAAGGACCAACAAGAGTCGTAATTTGCCCTTTTGGAAATGACCCAGTAATTGACTTTAATATCATTTTGTCATTTACTGAAAAATGAACTTGTTGAAAGTGAATGGCAGGCTCATATAACGTATTCATTTATTGAAACTCCTTTGTTATAGTCGGTAAAATAACTGTAGCATGAAATGACTGGAAGATGCAGTTTAAATAGTAGAAAGTAGGGGATTTGGAAATGCAAATATTGTATGTCGATACATTAACGTATACACAAGGGGATATGTATCTAGTGGCTTCAGATAAAGGTATTGTCTATATAGGAACACCAAATGCATCATTTGAGGAAGTAGAAGAGTGGGCTAAAAAACCTTTTAAAGGGTATGGCTTTGAAGAAAATCCAGAAAAATTACAGCCATATAAGGCTCAGTTAACTGCTTATTTTAACAAGGAGCTTACTGAGTTTGACCTACCTGTCCATGTAAAGGGAACACCTTTTCAATTAGCCGTTTGGGATGCCCTAAAAGAATTGCCTTATGGTACAACAACATCCTATGGTAATATCGCACAACGCATTGGTAATCCGAAAGCAGTTAGAGCTGTAGGGACTGCAATTGGTGCAAATCCAATACTAGCGATTATTCCATGCCATCGAGTCATTGGCAAAAATGGTCAATTAACAGGCTTCCGAAGTGGCCTCGCTATGAAACAGTTTTTACTTGAGTTAGAGCAAGTTTAAATTAAGTGAAGGTTGATGAAGGGTGGTTTGAGCAATGGGAAGAGCGTTTTGAGCGAAAGAATTGGAAATAATTACCGAACTAAAAAAGAAAAATCTGCCCCCATCATCTAGAGATACAGGAGCAGATTTTTCCACTAGCTATACATGTTGTTCTTCTTGGGCATTGCTTTGTGATTTACCGAAATGTGTTAAGCGATGAGCAAAGGTTTCTCCTCGTACAGCAGAGCTTTTGAAAATGTCTTGGAATTCGTAAGCAGGAGCGCCATGCTCCATTACATCTAAACCAGCAATCTCTTCTTCAGCTGTTACACGTAATGGGATAAATGCTTTGATAATCAATAAGCCTGCTGACACAGATACGCTAACCCAGGCAACTGTTGCGATGACACCGATTGCTTGAATCCCTAGTAGACCAAAACCACCGCCATACAATAAACCTTGACCACCAATGTCAAATAAACCAACTGCCAATGTTCCCCAAATACCACAAATACCGTGAACCGCAATCGCTCCAACAGGATCATCTACTTTTAGCTTCCATTCAAGGAAACGTACACCTTCTACAAGTAATGGCGCGGCGATTAAGCCGATGATGAGGGAGCCCATGATACTGACATTCGCAGCACCAGCCGTAATCCCTACAAGCCCGGCTAATGCACCGTTTAATGTAAGGGAGCCATCAATATGACCGTAACGGAATTTCGTATAGAAAGCGGTAGCAACTACACCAGCAGCTGCTGCAAAGAATGTATTGGAAATAACACTAGGAACAAGTTCAGGATCGGCAGCTAACGTTGAAGCTCCATTAAAGCCGAACCAACCAAACCAAAGTAAAAATACGCCTAAAGCTCCTAATGGAATACTGTGTCCTGTAATTACATTTACTCGACCATTTTCATATTTACCAAGTCGAGGTCCAACCATAACAGCTGCGACAAATGCTGCGACAGCCCCCGTTAAGTGAACAACTGTAGAGCCGGCAAAATCAACAAAGCCTAGATCTGTTAACCAGCCTTGCCCACTCCAAACCCAGTGACCAACAACAGGATAAACAACTAAAGACATAAGTATAATGACGCCGATATAAGCAAAAATATTAGTACGTTCTGCGACAGCGCCAGACAAAATCGTTGCTCCAGTTGCAGCAAACATTGTTTGGAAGATAAAGAAGGAAAGATCATCTACTCCTTTTAAAGCAAAGCCGCTAGTGCCGAAAATACCACCTACTGTGTCGCCGAACATAATGGCGTAACCACATAAAAAATAGACAATGCCACCAAGGGAAATCGTTAGGAAATTCTTCATGATGATATTGACGGCATTTTTCGAGCGGGTAAATCCAGCCTCGACCATAGCAAAACCAGCGTGCATAAAGAATACTAAAATAGTGCCAAGCATCACCCAAATTAAATTAACCGATAATAATACTGCATCCATCTATATCTTCCCCCTTTACTCTACTGCAATCGATCCGACTTCTTTTGTTCGGATACGAATTGCTTGTTCTACTGGATAAATGAAAATCTTTCCGTCCCCGACCTTGCCAGTTGCTGCTTCACGCAATAAAATCTCTACGATGGCATCGATTTTCCCATCGTCCACAATCATTTCCAATTTCAATTTAGGTAAAAATTCAATTTCATACGTATTGCCGCGAAAGAGTCCTGTTCTACCTAACTGACGACCACAGCCGGCAATTTCAGAGACGCTTAAACCTGCAATTCCTTCCTTTGCAAGTCCGTCCCGAACGGCCCCAAAAACTTCAGGACGAATGATTGCTTCAATTTTTTTCATGTGTACCAGCTCCTTGCGTAAATTTAATTTACATGTTAAAGCGGAATAAAAATCAATGCAATTGTTTTTTTAGAATGCATGTTATATTACCTTACATCTTATATTTCTATTCTCGAAATAGTTTGCAGAAAATGTTTTTATAAAAGGAATGAAAGCGGTACTAAAAAATGTGTCTAAAACGTGAACAGTTCTAAATTTTCTGACTATTTATGTTAGAAAACCTAACATCAAATAGAAGATATGTAAAACGCAAGAATTTGGGTATATAGTGTATACTAGGACTAATTATCAAAGCGGAAGAAGGGGTTTCTTTTGAGATCAAACTATGCAGATGATAGCTTAGCGCTACACACAGACTTATATCAAATTAATATGGCAGAATCCTACTGGGCGGATGGCATACATAATAAAAAAGCAGTTTTTGAATTATATTTTAGGAAATTACCTTTTGGTAATGGCTATGCCATATTTGCTGGGTTAGAGCGAATGCTTGATTATCTACGTGATTTTCATTTTAGCGAATCCGATATTACCTATTTACGTGAGGAAGTGGGCTACAAGGAGGACTTTATCGAGTACTTGAAAAATATTCGATTCACAGGGGATATGTATTCTATGGTAGAAGGGGAGCTTGTTTTTGCCAATGAACCGATTGTTCGAATTGAAGCTCCATTAGTAGAAGCGCAGCTTATTGAAACGGCATTGCTTAATATTGTTAATTACCAAACATTAATTGCCACAAAGGCAAGCCGTATTAAACAAATTACTAAAAATGAAGTGGCGATGGAATTTGGGACAAGGCGTGCACAGGAAATGGATGCAGCTATTTGGGGAACTCGTGCTGCGTTTATAGGGGGCTTTGCTTCTACTAGTAATGTTCGTGCAGGTAAACTTTTTAATATTCCTGTCTCTGGTACACACGCACATGCGTTAGTACAAGCTTATAAAAATGATTATGATGCATTCCATGCTTATGCTAAACGTCATCGCGATTGCGTATTTTTAGTAGATACTTACAATACGCTGAAATCAGGTGTGCCAACTGCTATTAAAGTAGCTAAAGAGCTAGGAGACAAAATTAACTTTATTGGCATACGTTTAGATAGCGGTGATATCGCGTTTTTATCAAAAGAAGCTCGTCGTATGTTGGATGCTGCAGGCTTCCAGGATGCCAAAATCATTGTCTCGAATGATTTAGATGAATACACAATCTTAAATTTAAAATCTCAAGGTGCAAAAGTAGATGTTTGGGGAATTGGTACAAAGCTTATTACAGCTTACGATCAGCCTGCATTAGGTGCAGTTTATAAAATGGTGGCTATCGAAAATAGCGAAGGGCAACTTGAAGATACAATCAAAATTTCGGCTAATGCGGAAAAGGTATCAACGCCAGGATTAAAAAATGTCTATCGTATTATCGATAAAAAAAATGGGAAGGCAGAGGGCGATTATATTACGATGCAAGAAGAAAACCCTCAAGCTGAGGAACGCATAAAAATGTTCCATCCAATCCATACATTTGTATCAAAGTTTGTCACAAATTTTGAAGCAAAAAATTTACATCAGCATGTTATTAAAAACGGAGCAATAAATTATCAAAATCCTACATTAGAGGAAATGCGTGATTATGCTACGGAAAATTTAGAATTGTTATGGGATGAATATAAGCGTGCGATGAATCCTGAAGAGTATCCAGTCGATCTCAGCCAAAAATGCTGGGATAATAAAATGCGTAATATTGAAGAAGTGCACAATATGGTTAAGCAAATGTAAATAAGAGGAGTGACGGGTACAATGACTTTACAACAACAAATTATTGAAGAATTACGTGTATTGCCTACTATTAATGTACAGGAAGAAATACGTAAATCCATTGATTTTTTAAAGGAATATGCACAACACTATAGCTTTGTAAAAGGATTCGTTCTTGGTATTTCTGGTGGTCAAGATTCGACGTTAACAGGAAAACTAGCACAGTTGGCAATTGATGAACTAAATGCAGAGGCTGGGGAAATGAAGTATTCTTTTTTGGCTGTACGTTTACCATATGGCGTGCAGGCTGATGAACAAGATTGTCAGGATGCCATTGATTATATAAAACCAACGAAAATTTACACTGTGAATATAAAAAATGCTGTAGATGCTAGTGTGTTGGCTTTAGCAAATGCAGGCGTTGAGCTGAATGATTTTGTGAAAGGGAATGAAAAAGCTCGTGAGCGTATGAAGGTGCAATATTCAATTGCCGCGATGAATGGGGCAGTTGTGTTAGGAACGGATCATGCTGCGGAGGCTATTACGGGGTTTTATACAAAATTTGGTGATGGTGGAGCGGACTTAATGCCGATTTTTCGTCTAAATAAACGACAAGGTAAGCAACTGTTAGCAGAACTTAAATGTCCTGAGCATCTTTATAAAAAGGTGCCAACAGCGGATTTAGAGGAGAATCGTCCATCATTGCCAGACGAAGTGGCACTTGGTGTATCATATGATCAAATTGATGATTATTTAGAGGGAAAAGAAATTCCTGAAGAACCACGCCGAATCTTAGAAGGATATTATTTGCGTTCTCAACATAAACGTCATATGCCAATTACGATATTTGATGATTTTTGGAAGTAAGATGAGTGAAAAGAGTTATGAAAAAGTGAACTTCGCTTTTGAAAATAGCTCTTTTCTCTCTTTTTTTATGCCATTTGGTTCTATGTTGTTAATTATCAGCATATAATGTCGATATAATTACCTATAAGGATAATAAAATGTAGGGGAGGGTAACTTTTTATGAGGACTTCTAGAGTGAGTGCAACGACAAGCAGTGTTTTTCGGCAAGAAAATCAGTATTTGCATGCTGGGGATATTAGCCATAACTTTGGGCAAAATCCACAAAAACTATTTAAAAATAGTTTGCAAAAAAATAAAGAGAAGAAGCACAGTTCAATAAATGCACCAAATCAACAGCAGCAACATCAACATACAGCGCCTATTCATATGGATAGTGCTAGTGATTTACAAATTCGTCGGGAATTAAATGAAACTGCGTTAAAGCTAAGCCGTTTAAGCAAACAAAAGAAGCGACTCAATAGTTACCGTTCTTCCATATAAATAACGAGCTCTCCACATGCATAGTGTGGGGAGTTTTTATATAAGAGTGGAAAAAGAATTGCTCTAAATTCAAAATATTTGAAGTGAAGATGTTCATTGAATGTTCAAGATAATTTTTCCAATTCTTCACTCCGATTTTTAACTAATTTCACAACTAATCTGTAATGTAGAGTATAGCAACAGAAAACTAAATTTGGAGGAAATAGTTTTGAAAAAATTATGGTTACCTGCACTAATATTATTATTTGTACTTGCAGCATGTGGCAGTGAAAAAGCCCAAGTGAAAGAGAAGGAAACGGAGCAAGAGGCTACGAAAAATGAAACAGCAACATTGAAAGAAGATTCTGTCCAGGTTGCTTCGCTAGTAGACCCACGGTTACAAGAGCCAAAGGAAGATACAGTTTGTGAAATGTGTAATATGAAGGTTTACATGAAAGATCACGAGATGGGAGTATTTTCAACACAAGCTATAAAAGAAGATGGGTCCATTGCTTTTTATGACGATATTGGCTGTTTGTTAAATGCGGAGGTTGCCAATGAAGAAAAAAATGAAAAATTTGTCCGTGATTTTGTGACAAAGGATTGGGCAAAGGTTGAAGATGTAACTATTGTGAAAACAGAGCTGAAATCTCCAATGAACTGGGGCTATATTTATTTTGTGAACAAGGCTGAAGCAGATAAATATATCCAAGAAAATTCGAAAGCTTACGTTGAAGATCTACAAAAAATTAAAGATGATGCATTGGAGAGACGTAAGAAGAAAATGATGCAAAAAAAGGCTGAGGAAGAAAATGGCGAATCTGGTTCCATGCATTCGAATGAAATGAATCATGAACAAGAGGGACACAGTCATTAAAGCGTTAGACTAGGGGGCATTCCTCTAGTCTTTTCATGCTGAATGGGGAGGTGAAGAGTGATGAAACAAATCAGTTTTTTCTTTTTGTTTTTTCTATTTACAAGTCAAACGGCATATGCGGAATTTGATATTCAATTTGCTATTGATCAAGCGAAAACTGGAGAGATTATTCATATTCCTGCTGGTCGTTACCAAGGGAATTTTACGGTGAAGAAACCAATTATACTACGCGGAGAAGAGGGGGTTGAGTTGTATTCTTTAAATAATAACCCTGCACTAAAAATTGAACATGTAGCTAATGTCTCTGTAGAAAATATAATGATAAGTGCAAAAAACAAAGGCATTGTAGCCAATGAGGCAGAGAATCTAGAGTTGAGAGAGATAGAGGTAAAAGATGTTCAAGTAGGTATCCATATTCAACGTTCAAAGCATGTTCGAATTTTAGAAAATAGGATTATTGGTAATCAGTCACATTATGCTGAAAAAGGCAATGGGATTGCTGTGTTTAAAAGCGAGGACATTGCCATCGAACAAAATACTATTGAACAAGTGCAAGATGGTATATACGTAGAAGAAGTGAAGCAAATTGATGTTCAACGAAACAAGGTGACGAATAGCCGTTACGGAACACACTTTATGTATTCGAGTGGTGTGGAGGTGCTTTTCAATACGTATTCACATAATGTTACAGGTCTAATGGTCATGATGACTACTGACTTAGAAATAGCTAATAATACAGTCAGTAGCCATAACGATTTCAATAGCTATGGTCTTTTAATGTATGACACTCAGCAAGCAATGATAAGAAAAAATAGCTTTCATAATAATCGAGTAGGTGTAGCATTGCAAAAAAGTTCAGACATTCAAATACAAGAAAATCGCTTTCGAATGAATCAGACCGCATTAGAAGGTACAAAGGTAGAGGATGACTCAATCATAAATGATAATCAGTTTACGGGAAATATATTAACGGCAAGATCAGACCACCAAGGTTTGCGTCTCATTGGCAATTTTTATGATGATTATACTGGGATAGATGTTGCGGGCGATGGTTTCGGGGATGTTCCCTACGTAGCTGTATCGAGCTTTGGACAGTGGATGGTGAGACAACCAGTTTATCAATTTTTTGTAGCATCACCAAGCGTCATGATCTTGACGTCACTAGATCAGCAAATTAATAAAACAGAACAAAATCTACTCGTAGATAATGAACCAAAATTACTTAGCGATATGAGAAAGACGGAGTTTTCGATAAATATCATACAATTGTTAATTGGTCTAGTGGTATCTATGTGTGGTTTATGGTTTTGGAAAAGAGGGATGCGAATATGACTAGATGGATAACTATTTTGATTTTATGCAGTGCACTATTGGTAGGATGTAGCGATAAAACATATAAACCACGTGAGATTATCAGTGAAACAGATGTTTGTGAAATTTGTAATATGAGTATTGTTCATAATGAATATGCTGGACAGATTGTTTTGAAAAATGGAGACTATGAGATTTTTGATGATATTGGGTGTCTGATGGAATATCTTGAGCTAAATGGTGAGGATGAAGTTGGCGCAGCCTATATTAAAAATAAGGCAAACAATGAATGGATTGACATTTATAAAGCGACATTTGTGTACAACAAAGAGTATTGGACTCCGATGAACTATGGAGTTCTAGCATTTGCGACAAAAGATGAAGCGCAAAAATGGATGACTAATGAAGGAGATGGTCAACTATTGGCTTATCAGGATTTGCTAACGTTTAATTGGGGGATACATGAGTGATGTTTGTGAAAATAGAGCTGAAGCAAATTTTAAGAAGTCGTTGGATGCAACTAGTAGCCTTTCTTTTTACATTTGTTTTTGTAGCAATTATTGTCATTCAACAAATGGCTTTACCTGATATCGAGGGTTTTACACGTCAAACAGCATCATTTTTAAATGTATTATTGTTTCTATTACCATTATTTATTGTAAGCATTGGAAGTATGAGTATAGCTGGTGATATAGAATCTGGTTGGTATTCGTTACTAAAAACCTATCCGATGAAACGACGACAATATATTATAGGCAAATATGTAGCAACATCACTTGCCTTTTTACTGGTTGTGTTAGTGGCATTTGGTGTTGTCTTAGCATTAGGTGGTTTTTTAGGCGGCGTACGATTACCGTTTGTTTTAGTTACCCTCACGCTATTAAGTATCTTTATTTTTGTATCAATAGGTATTGCACTGGGGGCATTTGCCCAAACAAGGTTATTTGCACTAGCATTATCACTTGTTGTATGGTCCTTTTTTTTATTGCTTATATCTTATGCTTTAATGGCTCTAGGTGCAGTTGTAGCTGGTCATGTTTTACAAAAGCTTACCATCATAACGATACATATAAATCCTGTGGAATGGCTGCGCTTTGGTTATTTTATATTCAGCAATCAAGCTAGTGTGCTTGGTCCAGCGTTTTATGGAGTAACGAAGTTTTATTTGTCGCCATTGGGTCACGTGGTATATGGGATTGTGACGACTTGTTGGATTGTTTTGCCGCTTATGCTTGCTACGAAGTTATTAAAGGGGGACCAGCAACGATGATTCTTTTAGAAGCGAAAAATGTAGCTAATGTCTATGATAATGATAGAGGTTTAAAAGAAGCAACCTTTACATTGCATTCAGGTCGAATTTTAGCGCTGGTTGGAGGCAATGGAGCAGGAAAGAGTACGTTGATTCGACTATTAACGGGTCAAGAAAAGCAAAAATCTGGGGAAATGATATGGCATAAACCACAAGCAATTCGTTATATGCCTGACGATGTAGATTTCCCTACTATGCTAACTGCCGCTGAAATTTTAGAGTTGTTGGCATCTTTAAAACAAGTAGATAAATATGAACAAGAGCACGTTTTGAAGCGCGTTTCCTTGTGGGACGTTCGCAGGCAACAGGCTAAACAGTTTTCTAAGGGAATGCTACAACGATTAAATCTTGCGCAAAGCTTACTTGGCAGCGGTTCTTTGTTGATCTTAGATGAACCGACTAATGGCCTTGATCCGTTTTGGATAGCGCAGCTGAAAAATATGATGTTGGAGGAAAAGGAGAAAGGGAATACGGTCATATTTTCTACACACTTGCTGTCTTTTGCTGAAGAAATAGCAGATGATATATTAGTTTTACATGAAGGGAAAATTATTGTTTCTGGGACGATAACTAATATTTTTTTACAAGAAGATGCTACATCGTTGGAAGAAATATGGTTAAAAAGAATAAATTTGTAACATTCTATTACGGAATGACGTTATATAATAAGGACTAGGCTTGTTTGATAACATTCAAACAAGCCTTCTTTATGAGGATCAATAGTATGTAGCGGTTTCAGATAATTGTTTTAGAAGACAGATTTCGCTATGCTTAGGATAAGTTATCGTGCAATTCACACAATTGCCTGATGGAATGGGAGGCTTTTTTGATTTATGAATTCTCAAATACAGGATGTTTTAGAAAATATAGAAAAAGTAATGATTGGTAAAAGAGAGGTTGCTGAGCTTAGTATTGTCGCATTATTAGCGAGAGGGCATGTCTTGTTAGAGGATGTACCTGGAGTAGGAAAGACGATGATGGTGCGAGCGCTTGCGAAATCCTTTGACGCTCAGTTTAAGCGCATTCAATTTACACCAGATTTATTGCCTTCAGATGTAGTTGGTATATCTATTTATAATCCAAAAACAATGGAGTTTGAATTTCGCCCAGGACCAATTATGGGGGATGTTGTATTAGCAGACGAAATAAACCGTACGTCGCCAAAAACACAATCTGCCTTATTAGAGGGCATGGAGGAGGCATCTGTCACAATTGACGGAAAAACACTGCTAATTAACCAGCCATTTTTTGTTATGGCCACACAAAATCCGATTGAACATGAGGGTACCTATCCTTTACCAGAGGCACAACTGGATCGCTTTTTATTGAAGATAAAAATGGGTTACCCATCTAGAGGGCAGGAAGTAGAAATTTTGCGAAGAGCTGAAAATGGTAAACCAATTGAAAAAATCGAATCAGTGTTATCTGTAACGCAATTAATTGAATTGCAGGAGCTTGTTCAGGGCGTGTATGTGGAAGATTCAGTTAAAAATTATATGGTGGAGCTTGCTGCCCAAACAAGGGAAAATAGCTATGTTTATTTAGGGGTGAGTCCGCGGGCAACATTAGCGCTAATGAAAGCTTCTCAAGCTTATGCATTTATGAAAGGGCGCAGCTATGTGACACCCGATGATGTTCAATATCTTGTGCCATTTGTCTTTAACCATCGTTTAGTTTTAAAACCAGATGCACGCTACGATAACGTAGCCGCAGACGAAATAATCAAGCGCATTATTGCGAGTACACCTGTTCCGACTAAAAGGTTTGCAGAACAATGAAGAAATGGAAAGGCTTTTTAGAAAAAAGCAAACATTTTTTATTGATTACCTTTTTGATGGTCGTAACATTTAGTTACGCTATGTTCCAAGGAGGATTCGTCAGCTGGTTTGTATTTTTTACGGTTAGTCCATTTTTAGTGTACGCACTCTTGTTCTTTGTAGTGAGAGACGATATTTTACTTGTAGAGCGTAAAATTGAACCAAATCATATAGAACGAGGGCAATCGGCAAAGGTGTTTATTACGATAGAAAGAAGAACACGTTTCCCATTTGCCTATATCATGATGGAGGAACTTGTAGATAGTGAAGGGTTAGTACAGGCTAAAATAGAAAATTCAAATGCCATTAAGTTTGTTGGCTTTAGGAAAAAATTTAGCTGGCATTATGACTTGGAAAAGATGCCTCGTGGAGAGCATCGCTACTTAGGGGTTACAATGGTTTTCTATGATTTCTTTGGCTGGGCAAAAAAGCCTGTCATAGCAGAAAAGGAACAAACTATTTTAGTTTATCCGAGAATCAGGGAGATGAAATACGCTACCCTTCAAACGAAATATGATGTTGGCTCTATGATGTCACCCTATTCCATTGTAAAGGACACATCTATGGCTGTTGGGTTAAGAGAGTATGTTCCAGGAGATCGCTTTTCATGGATTCATTGGAAATCATTTGCGAGAACGCAAACCTTACAATCGAAGGAGTTTGAGGATCGACAATCTTCAGAGTTATTGCTCGTATTAGACGCTAAAAAATCTCCAATGTTTGAAGAAAAAGTGGAGTTAGTAGCATCCATGCTACAGATGATTGTTCAAGAACGAGGAGATTTATCTTTTATTTCCGCTGGAGAAATGACGAAAGTATTCCCGGTTATACAAGGTGAAAAGCAATTAGATCAGATTATGTATCATTTAGCCGCTATAAAGCCTATAGAGAATGTCAAATTCAGATTTTATGATCAGCAATCTTTTAAGCAAGTTGCAACATTGCTTTATGTGACAAGTGATGTATCAGAAGAATTACTACATACTCTTGCGAATTTAGTGAAAAGCTGTATTTGTTTTGTAGTGGCAAAACAGCCACCTGTGCAATCTGAGCTTATGATGCGTTATAAACATATACAAATCGTTTATGTAGACCCAACAGATTTTTATCATTTATTCACGGAGGTGATGAAACCGTGAAACGACCATTAGGGGAATTTATAGAATTAACCATTGCGTATATTATTATATTCTTCATTTTGCGTGAATGGCTTATTCCTATTATGCAATTAACGAATACTGGCGGGATGCATCTCTTCCTTGTGTTTATTGGTTTATCCCTAGCGTTAAGTTTATGCCGAGTACACCCAATATTATCTGGATTAGTGAAGTTAGGCTATATTACTTGGCTTATTGTCTTCACTTATAGTACAAGCCCCGTTTTTTCAGGAGAAACTTTACCGTTTTTATTGTCTGAATGGACAGGGAATATGACCTCCATACTATCGGGGGATTTTGGACAAGTATCAAATGCCTTTAGGACAGTGCTATTTCTTGTATTAATTTGGATGCTTGTTTATTTAATTCACCATTGGGTTTCAGTGCGGAAAAATATATTTTACTTTTTTGCTATGACTGTCTTCTTTATTGCCACATTAGATACGTTTAGTGATTATGATGGTAAAGCGGCTATTGTAAAAGTTATTGTACTTGGATTAATTATGACAGGAGTACTCTTTGTTAAACGTCTATGGCTTCAAGTTGAGACAACAAGTACTATACTGGAGAAATGGAAAATTGTTATTCCGATGCTTGTCTCAGTATTGCTTGTTAGCTCTGTCGCATTCTTTTTACCAAAGACAGGACCAACATGGGCAGATCCTGTGCCATTCATCCAAGAAATTACTGGCCAAGCTGGAAGCGGAACTGGGGAAAAATCAGTTGGCTATGGCCAAGATGATAGTCAGCTCGGAGGCCCATTCCAAGGGGATAATACATTAATTTTCACGGCTTCTTCTCGTGATCGGCATTATTGGCGTATTGAAACAAAAGATACGTATACATCAAAAGGCTGGATTATTTCGGATGGAAACTTTGGCAAAAATGTCTATGAAACAAATACACCCATTCATACTTCTTTACAAGTAGGATTACCAGAAAATGAGCGACAAATTCAATTAGATATTGCTGTTCCAATGCCATTTTTGATTCAAACTTATGGTTTATTATCTGTTTCAGCTCAAGACGCCACTTTATTTATTCAGGATGAGCAGACTGAAAAAATGACGATAGAGCAGCAGGCGGGTGAATCAAAATCGTTATCAAACTACTCATTGTCTTATAGTGAACCAGTTTATAGTATGGAGCAGCTTCAATTGTCATATCCTACTACACTTGAAACATTAGATCCTTCATATAATCGTTTTCTACAATTACCAAACCAGCTGCCGCAGCGTGTAAGAGATTTAGCTTCTGATATAACGCAAGGTAAAGCTACGATATACGATCAAATTAAAGCTGTGGAAAGTTACTTTAGAACCAATGGCTTTAGATACGATAAAAATGAAGCGGCAATTCCTGCTGAAAATCAAGATTATGTCGATCAATTTTTATTCGATACTAAAGTAGGCTATTGTGATAATTTCTCCACTTCGATGGTTGTGCTTTTACGTTCACTAGGCATACCAGCAAGATGGGTTAAAGGCTTTGCACCTGGCACAGTAGGACCGATAACAGACGGACTGCGCGAATATCGAATCACGAATGACAATGCGCACTCTTGGGTGGAAGCATATATACCTGGCACGGGTTGGATGGAGTTTGAACCTACCATCGGCTTTACAGGTAATGTGAATATTGATTATGATATCCCACTAGATACAGCTGATCAGGAAGAGGTATTGCAGCCAGAAAAAAAACCAGAGCAGCCCCAACCACAAGAAAAGGTATCTGAAAAGGAACAGTCTCCATCAAAATTTAATTTAGATGCAGTATGGACATGGCTGAAAAAATTCACTTATGTGTGGATTGCCATCGTGGTTTTACTGATCATTATTAGTATTACGTTATACTTACAACGTAAAACATGGATTCCTAAGATGCATGTGCGTGTATATCGCAAAAAGGTAGCGGATTGGTCAAACTTCGATTCTTCTTACCATGTATTGCTGAAGCAATTATCCCGTATTGGATTGCGTAGAAGAGATGGGGAAACATTGCGTGCGTTCGCTGAGCGAGTAGATGCTGCGCTAGAGACAGATGAAATGCAAAAGCTGACAGAAGTATATGAACAACATGTTTATGGAAAAGATAAGGAGGAAGTCGATTTTAGAGAGCTGAAAGAAAGTTGGGAATATTTAATCAATCGCACTATCAGTTGATTTTAATGTGTACAAAGAGTAAAATGAAAAAAATTAAATGCAAGGATTGCTTTCATATAAGTTCGATAATAGGGTTCGGATGTTTCTACGAAATCACCTTAAATGATTTCTCTATGAAGGCGGATGTTTTCGTTAGGTGAAAAGTATAGTAAATCACTTTACTTTGCTACGCATTCGCCTTTATCACTATTCTAGAGCTTATGAACGCGTAGAAAGTTTTTTTACTTTCTTCGCGTTTTTCTTTGAACAAATGAAAATATCCTTTAAAAATAGTAGAAGAGGTGGAAATTTTGACAGCTAGCCCTTTATTAAAAGAGCAAGAAAAAATCGTTGTACTGGACTTCGGTAGCCAATTTAACCAGTTAATTACGCGTCGTATCCGTGAATTTGGTGTTTTCAGTGAATTGCACCCACATACGGTAACTGCGGAAGAAATTAAAGATATGAACGCAACGGGTATTATTTTTTCAGGTGGCCCAAACTCTGTTTATGATGAAAATGCCTTCCATGTGGATCCAGCTATTTTTGAATTAGGTTTACCAATATTAGGTATTTGCTATGGGATGCAATTAATGGCACATACAAATGGCGGTAAAGTTGAAGGTGCTGAAACGCGTGAATATGGTAAAGCGGAAATCAAAGTCACTACTTCAAATAAGTTATTTGGAGACTTACCAACTGAGCAAATCGTGTGGATGAGCCATGGTGACCATGTAACAGAAGTTCCAGCTGGATTTGAAGTAATTGCTACAAGTGCATCTTGTCCGATTGCTGCAATGGCAGATGTAGAACGCAAATTATATGCTGTACAATTCCATCCAGAAGTACGTCACTCTGTTTATGGTAATGACTTACTACGTCAATTCGTATTCGATATTTGTGAGGCAAAAGGCGACTGGTCAATGGCTAACTTCATTGAGCTTGAAATCGCAAAAATTCGTGAAATAGTTGGCGATAAAAAAGTATTATGTGCTCTTTCTGGCGGTGTAGATTCATCAGTTGTAGCAGTTTTAATTCATAAAGCAATCGGCGATCAATTAACTTGTATGTTCGTAGACCACAACTTAAACCGTAAAGGTGAAGTTGAACAAGTAATGAAAACATTCACAGAAGACTTTGATATGAATCTTATTAAAATTGATGCTCGCAAACGTTTCATGGACAAACTTGCAGGTGTATCAGATCCGGAGAAAAAACGTAAAATTATCGGTAATGAATTTATTTACGTATTTGATGAAGAGGCATCGAAGCTTGAAGGTATGGATTTCTTAGCACAAGGTACTCTATACACAGATATCATTGAATCTGGTACTTCAACGGCGCAAACAATCAAATCACACCATAATGTTGGTGGTCTTCCAGAAGATATGCAATTCCAATTAATCGAGCCACTGAAAACGTTATTTAAAGATGAAGTTCGTGCGCTAGGTTTAGAACTTGGTCTTGATGAAAAAATCGTTTGGCGTCAACCATTCCCAGGTCCTGGATTAGGTATTCGTGTACTTGGTGAAGTTACAGAAGAAAAATTAGAAATCGTTCGCGAAGCAGATTTCATTTTACGTGAAGAAATCGCAAATGCTGGTCTTGACCGTGACATCTGGCAATACTTCACGGTATTACCTGATATCCGTTCAGTTGGTGTAATGGGCGATGCACGTACGTATGATTACGCAATCGGTATCCGTGCTGTAACATCTATCGACGGCATGACTTCTGACTGGGCACGTATCCCTTGGGACGTACTAGAGAAAATCTCTGTCCGCATGGTAAACGAAGTAAAACACGTGAACCGCGTGCTGTATGATATTACATCTAAGCCACCAGCAACGATTGAGTGGGAATAACAGCAACTGCCCTAAAAGCCTTGAGAGGTTTTTAGGGTTTTTTGATTTGATCATTTTTAGTCTATTCATAGATTGTATGATTCGAATTATATCAAGGTTAAAGCAGCAATTGCTGGTAAAGTGCTGTATGTAGTAAACTAAATGAATGCAAAAGAATTGTACTATTCAGATTAGGGGGGGATTTAAATGGAGAAAAATAGGCCAATAATTCACACACTTGCTGTTGGAATGCCGAAAGAATTGCTTGATAGTAAAGGACGTTCGATGATTACAGGAATTGAAAAGCAACAAATGCAAGAGGTTTATTTGTCATCACGTGGCTTCGAAGGGGATGATGTGGCAGATAAAAAACATCATGGTGGCCCAGACCGTGCAGTTTGTTTATACCCTGCAGAGCATTACATACAATGGGAACATGAACTTGGAAAACCGTTGCCTACTGCTGCATTTGGTGAAAATTTAACAGTAACGAATATGTTAGAAGCGGATGTTTGTATTGGGGATATTTATAAAATAGGTAATGCCGTCATACAAATCACACAAGGACGTATTCCATGTAGTACGATTGATAGATATACTGAGGCAACCACATTACTTAAACGTTTAATTGAAACAGGTTATACAGGTTATCTTGCACGCGTACTGGAGGAAGGGTCAATTTGTGCAGATTCAACAATAGAAGTTGTGGAAAAGCATCCTGCGCGTATCACAGTTTTGTACGGCAATGAAGTGTACTTTAAAAATAAAGATGCGATAGCTATGAAACAAATACAAGCAGTGGATGCATTAGCGGATGATTGGAAAGAAAAACTAGAAAAAAGGATTCAAATCTTACAAAGTAAAGTGATGAATTAAGTCATAACGTTCAAGGGACGATCCTCTAGAATTCGAAAGAGTTCCAGGGGGTTTTTGCTTTTTATTGATTACAGAAATGTTCAGTACTACGTTTATTTAGCGGTGAATTAGTTGAATATGAACATTAAATAAGAATTTTACACGAACTTTCGTATTTATTTTTGTAAAAATGTTCGGAAATGGGGTTGAAATCTAAAAAGTGAAATGATATATTACGAATGTAAATTAAATACGTCGTCGTATAATGTCGGGAATAAGGCCCGTGAGTTTCTACCAAGTTACCGTAAATAACTTGACTACGATTTGGGTTTATCTATGTATAAACACTAATTTATTTCACACACTATGGTGATGAAATATATCGTAGACATGCGACTAGTAGAGTAGTCAGCGTGTCTTTTTTGTTTTCGATATTGAAGACGACCATACGGAGGATTTTTTGATAATGAAAAAATATTTCATGTTCGATGAATTAGGAACTAATTATCGCCGAGAAATAATTGGTGGTATTACAACCTTCCTTGCAATGGCATATATTCTAGCTGTTAATCCAAGTATTCTAGAAAATGCAGGGATGGATAAAGGTGCTGTTTTCGTAGCAACAGCATTAGCAGCAGCAGTCGGTTCTTTGATTATGGGGATTTTCGCTAAGTTCCCAATTTCACTTGCTCCTGGGATGGGATTAAATGCATTCTTCGCATTTACTGTAGTCGGAGCTTATGGTATTCCATGGCAAACTGGTTTAACAGGTGTATTCTTTTCTGGAATTATCTTTATCATTTTATCTTTAACGGGTATTCGTGAAACTGTTATTAACGCCATTCCAGTACAACTTAAATATGCTGTTTCAGCAGGTATTGGTTTATTTATCACATTCGTAGGTTTACAAGGTGCAGGGATTATAGTTGATAGTCCAGCGACATTAGTAACTTTAGGAACTTTTACTGGAGCTACATTACTAGCAGTATTCGGAATCATTCTTTCTGTTATTCTTATCATTAAATTCCGTAGTATTGGTATTTTCTTAGGGATGGTCATTACTGCGGTTATTGGGATGATCACAGGTATCATTGATCCTCCAACAGCAGTTGTTTCGGCTATTCCAAGTGTAGACTCTACATTTATGGTAGCATTGGAACCACTTGGTGACATTGGAACGTTATTTAACGTGAAGTTTTTAGTAGTAGTGTTAACATTCCTGTTTGTAGATTTCTTTGATACAGCAGGCACTTTAATGGCTGTAGCGACACAGGCTGGCTTAGTAAAAGATAATAAATTACCACGTGCAGGGCGTGCCTTAATGGCGGATGCGCTAGCAACGACAATCGGTTCTTTATTTGGTACATCAACAACAACAGCGTATGTAGAGTCAACTTCTGGGGTAGCAGCGGGTGCACGCTCAGGGTTCTCGGCAGTCGTAACTGCAGTACTATTCTTAGTAGCTTTATTCTTCTCACCATTACTAGCTGTTGTAACACCAGCAGTAACTGCACCAGCTCTAGTAATCGTAGGGGTACTGATGGTATCATCATTACGTCTAATTGATTGGGATAAATTCGAAATAGCAGTACCTGCATTCTTTACAGTATTAATGATGCCACTTGGTTATTCAATTGCTACTGGTATTGCAATCGGTTTTGTATTCTATCCAATTACAATGTTATTAGCTGGTCGTAAAAAAGAAATTCATCCTATGATGTATGGCTTATTCTTTGTCTTCCTTGCGTACTTTATCTGGGTAAGATAGTTAAATATATTTTGAAAGGCACCTCAATTGTTAGGTAAGAAACTAACAATTAGAGGTGCTTTTTCATTGCCAACAAAAATAACAAGAAACTATTTTGGGGTTTAAGACATTCAAAATAGAGCATAGCCTAAACAAATCAAGTTATTAATTTTCTACATTATATAGAAGAAACTTGATTTTGAATAAATAAGAATAGTTTTACTTCAATGAAACTCTTGCAAACTTATTTTTAAGATGATATATTTAAACACGTTGTTACGAGATAAACGAACAACTAAAAAAATATTAACATAAACGGTTGACATGAAGTTAACATTATGTTAAATTATAAAAAGTTACTTGATGTAACTATTAAATGAACCTTGAAAACTGAACAAGCAAAACGTAATCAATAAAGTTTCAAATAACTAGCTTTGCTTAGTGAACGAAACAAAATTTTGGACATCAAAATTGATGCCAGCAAAACAATTTGAGCTATTCAAATTTCTTTTATGGAGAGTTTGATCCTGGCTCAGGACGAACGCTGGCGGCGTGCCTAATACATGCAAGTCGAGCGAACAGAGAAGGAGCTTGCTCCTTCGACGTTAGCGGCGGACGGGTGAGTAACACGTGGGCAACCTACCTTATAGTTTGGGATAACTCCGGGAAACCGGGGCTAATACCGAATAATCTGTTTCACCTCATGGTGAAACACTGAAAGACGGTTTCGGCTGTCGCTATAGGATGGGCCCGCGGCGCATTAGCTAGTTGGTGAGGTAACGGCTCACCAAGGCGACGATGCGTAGCCGACCTGAGAGGGTGATCGGCCACACTGGGACTGAGACACGGCCCAGACTCCTACGGGAGGCAGCAGTAGGGAATCTTCCACAATGGGCGAAAGCCTGATGGAGCAACGCCGCGTGAGTGAAGAAGGATTTCGGTTCGTAAAACTCTGTTGTAAGGGAAGAACAAGTACAGTAGTAACTGGCTGTACCTTGACGGTACCTTATTAGAAAGCCACGGCTAACTACGTGCCAGCAGCCGCGGTAATACGTAGGTGGCAAGCGTTGTCCGGAATTATTGGGCGTAAAGCGCGCGCAGGTGGTTTCTTAAGTCTGATGTGAAAGCCCACGGCTCAACCGTGGAGGGTCATTGGAAACTGGGAGACTTGAGTGCAGAAGAGGATAGTGGAATTCCAAGTGTAGCGGTGAAATGCGTAGAGATTTGGAGGAACACCAGTGGCGAAGGCGACTATCTGGTCTGTAACTGACACTGAGGCGCGAAAGCGTGGGGAGCAAACAGGATTAGATACCCTGGTAGTCCACGCCGTAAACGATGAGTGCTAAGTGTTAGGGGGTTTCCGCCCCTTAGTGCTGCAGCTAACGCATTAAGCACTCCGCCTGGGGAGTACGGTCGCAAGACTGAAACTCAAAGGAATTGACGGGGGCCCGCACAAGCGGTGGAGCATGTGGTTTAATTCGAAGCAACGCGAAGAACCTTACCAGGTCTTGACATCCCGTTGACCACTGTAGAGATATAGTTTCCCCTTCGGGGGCAACGGTGACAGGTGGTGCATGGTTGTCGTCAGCTCGTGTCGTGAGATGTTGGGTTAAGTCCCGCAACGAGCGCAACCCTTGATCTTAGTTGCCATCATTTAGTTGGGCACTCTAAGGTGACTGCCGGTGACAAACCGGAGGAAGGTGGGGATGACGTCAAATCATCATGCCCCTTATGACCTGGGCTACACACGTGCTACAATGGACGATACAAACGGTTGCCAACTCGCGAGAGGGAGCTAATCCGATAAAGTCGTTCTCAGTTCGGATTGTAGGCTGCAACTCGCCTACATGAAGCCGGAATCGCTAGTAATCGCGGATCAGCATGCCGCGGTGAATACGTTCCCGGGCCTTGTACACACCGCCCGTCACACCACGAGAGTTTGTAACACCCGAAGTCGGTGAGGTAACCTTTTGGAGCCAGCCGCCGAAGGTGGGATAGATGATTGGGGTGAAGTCGTAACAAGGTAGCCGTATCGGAAGGTGCGGCTGGATCACCTCCTTTCTAAGGATTATTTCGGAATACAAACCTAGGGTTTGTAAGATTACGTTTTGCGTTCAGTTTTGAAGGTTCATTCTTCTTGAATGAAAAGCTTCAAAACTTGTTCTTTGAAAACTGGATAAAACGACATTGAAATTGTAACAAACACATTTATTTTTTTAAGTTTTTTTATAGGCTTAATAACATTAAGAGGGTTTCAAGACACGAGCAGTTCTAGGAAGCAATCGAGTGAATGAAGGAGCGTACTTGAGTACGTGACTGATTGAACGAGTGAAGCTGACAACGAAATGGGATGTGTATTGAAAGCCGTTAGGTTAAGTTATTAAGGGCGCACGGCGAATGCCTTGGCACTAGGAGCCGAAGAAGGACGGCACTAACACCGATATGCTTCGGGGAGCTGTAAGTGAGCTTTGATCCGGAGATTTCCGAATGGGGGAACCCACTACGTTTAATCGCGTAGTATCTTGACGTGAATACATAGCGTCTTGAAGGCAGACCCAGGGAACTGAAACATCTAAGTACCTGGAGGAAGAGAAAGAAAAATCGATTCCCTGAGTAGCGGCGAGCGAAACGGGAAGAGCCCAAACCAAGAGGCTTGCCTCTTGGGGTTGTAGGACACTCAATACGGAGTTACAAAAGAGCGAGTTAGATGAAGCGACTTGGAAAGGTCCGCCAGAGCAGGTAAAAGCCCTGTAGTCGAAAGTTCGTTCTCTCCTGAGTGGATCCTGAGTACGGCGGAACACGTGAAATTCCGTCGGAATCCGGGAGGACCATCTCCCAAGGCTAAATACTACCTAGTGACCGATAGTGAACCAGTACCGTGAGGGAAAGGTGAAAAGCACCCCGGAAGGGGAGTGAAAGAGATCCTGAAACCGTGTGCCTACAAGTAGTTAGAGCCCGTTAATGGGTGATAGCGTGCCTTTTGTAGAATGAACCGGCGAGTTACGATTACGTGCGAGGTTAAGCTTTAGAAGGCGGAGCCGCAGCGAAAGCGAGTCTGAATAGGGCGAAATAGTACGTGGTCGTAGACCCGAAACCAGGTGATCTACCCATGTCCAGGGTGAAGGTAAGGTAACACTTACTGGAGGCCCGAACCCACGCACGTTGAAAAGTGCGGGGATGAGGTGTGGGTAGCGGAGAAATTCCAATCGAACTTGGAGATAGCTGGTTCTCTCCGAAATAGCTTTAGGGCTAGCCTCGTGATGAGAATACTGGAGGTAGAGCACTGTTTGGACTAGGGGGCCATCCCGGTTTACCGAATTCAGACAAACTCCGAATGCCAGATATTTATACACGGGAGTCAGACTGCGAGTGATAAGATCCGTAGTCAAAAGGGAAACAGCCCAGACCACCAGCTAAGGTCCCAAAGTAATCGTTAAGTGGAAAAGGATGTGGCGTTGCACAGACAACCAGGATGTTGGCTTAGAAGCAGCCATCATTTAAAGAGTGCGTAATAGCTCACTGGTCGAGTGACGCTGCGCCGAAAATGTATCGGGGCTAAACGATTCACCGAAGCTGTGGATTGACATCTACGATGTCAGTGGTAGGAGAGCGTTCTAAGTGCGTTGAAGTCAGACCGGAAGGACTGGTGGAGCGCTTAGAAGTGAGAATGCCGGTATGAGTAGCGAAAGACGGGTGAGAATCCCGTCCACCGTATGACTAAGGTTTCCTGAGGAAGGCTCGTCCGCTCAGGGTTAGTCGGGACCTAAGCCGAGGCCGATAGGCGTAGGCGATGGACAACAGGTTGATATTCCTGTACCACCTCCTCACCGTTTGAGAAATGGGGGGACGCAGTAGGATAGGGTAAGCGCGCTGTTGGTTATGCGCGTCCAAGCAGTAAGGCGTGTGTGTAGGCAAATCCGCACACTGTAACGTTGAGCTGTGATGGCGAGTCCGTATGGACGAAGTTCCTGATTTCACACTGCCAAGAAAAGCCTCTATCGAGGTGAGAGGTGCCCGTACCGCAAACCGACACAGGTAGTCGAGGAGAGAATCCTAAGGTGTGCGAGAGAACTCTCGTTAAGGAACTCGGCAAAATGACCCCGTAACTTCGGGAGAAGGGGTGCTCTTGAGCGTGCAAGCGCATGAGAGCCGCAGTGAATAGGCCCAGGCGACTGTTTAGCAAAAACACAGGTCTCTGCAAAACCGTAAGGTGACGTATAGGGGCTGACGCCTGCCCGGTGCTGGAAGGTTAAGAGGAGTGGTTAGCGCAAGCGAAGCTGCGAATTGAAGCCCCAGTAAACGGCGGCCGTAACTATAACGGTCCTAAGGTAGCGAAATTCCTTGTCGGGTAAGTTCCGACCCGCACGAAAGGCGTAACGATCTGGGCACTGTCTCAACGAGAGACTCGGTGAAATTATAGTACCTGTGAAGATGCAGGTTACCCGCGACAGGACGGAAAGACCCCGTGGAGCTTTACTGTAGCCTGATATTGAATTTTGGTACAACTTGTACAGGATAGGTAGGAGCCAGAGATCTCGGAGCGCCAGCTTCGAAGGAGGCGTCGGTGGGATACTACCCTGGTTGTATTGAAATTCTAACCCATGCCCCTTAGCGGGGCAGGAGACAGTGTCAGGCGGACAGTTTGACTGGGGCGGTCGCCTCCTAAAAGGTAACGGAGGCGCCCAAAGGTTCCCTCAGAATGGTTGGAAATCATTCGTAGAGTGTAAAGGCACAAGGGAGCTTGACTGCGAGACCTACAAGTCGAGCAGGGTCGAAAGACGGGCTTAGTGATCCGGTGGTTCCGCATGGAAGGGCCATCGCTCAACGGATAAAAGCTACCCCGGGGATAACAGGCTTATCTCCCCCAAGAGTCCACATCGACGGGGAGGTTTGGCACCTCGATGTCGGCTCATCGCATCCTGGGGCTGTAGTCGGTCCCAAGGGTTGGGCTGTTCGCCCATTAAAGCGGTACGCGAGCTGGGTTCAGAACGTCGTGAGACAGTTCGGTCCCTATCCGTCGTGGGCGTAGGAAATTTGAGAGGAGCTGTCCTTAGTACGAGAGGACCGGGATGGACACACCGCTGGTGTACCAGTTGTCTTGCCAAAGGCATCGCTGGGTAGCTATGTGTGGACGGGATAAGTGCTGAAAGCATCTAAGCATGAAGCCCCCCTCAAGATGAGATTTCCCATTACGCAAGTAAGTAAGATCCCTCAAAGACGATGAGGTAGATAGGTTCGAGGTGGAAGTGTGGTGACACATGGAGCTGACGAATACTAATCGATCGAGGACTTAACCAAAACGTTTGAACCATTCAATGCACGTTTATCCAGTTTTGAAAGAATAATTTCTTTTATGAAGGGTTTCAAGATACGAGTAGTTCGAGGAAGCAATGGAGAGAAGGAAGGAGCGTACTCAAGTACGTGACTGACTGAACGACAGAAGCTGACGAAGAAATGCGATGTATATTGAAAGCCGACCATAGTCTAGTGATGATGGCAAAGAGGTCACACCCGTTCCCATACCGAACACGGAAGTTAAGCTCTTTAGCGCCGATGGTAGTTGGGGGCTTCCCCCTGTGAGAGTAGGACGTCGCTAGGCAATTTAAAAAGTCATGGATATATTCCATGGCTTTTTTTGTTTTATGAAATATTCATAAAATGCTATAATAAATTAAATTATATACATATTGATTGATCTTGATTCATAGGAGGAATCAAAATGAGGCGTAACCTTTTTACGGCTATTTCGATCTTGAGTCTACTACTTATATTCTTTCTGTTTGGTTATGATTCAACGAAATGGTATGGAGGCTTTTTTACATTTCTCTATCAAGTCAATATGTTTATGCCCTTTATTTTAGGTGGTTTAGGCATTGTTAGTGCTCTCTTAGGCATTAAAGGCTATCGCATGGTTCTTGTTGTCCTTCATTCATTCCTACTATTATTATTTTTAGGTATCTATTTTAAAGCTTTTTATGGATTTAATGAACCTTAATTAAAACTGCGGATATGAATCTGCAGTTTTTTCTATTGAAAGAACCTCATTATATGTTCTTACATACTTCTTTAAGCAACAAAAGGTATAATGTAATACAAGTAGTAAATATGTAAAATGTGAAGTGGAAAGGAAGAAAAAGTTGGGGAAAAAGCAAATTTGGTATGAGGTACAAGAAAATGAGTCGATCGAGGATTGTTTAGCAAGAATGCAGCAGGATGGTTTCATGGCCATAGGGCGAAAAGAAGAGCCGCTTTTTCATATAGTAGATGGTGAACCAGCCTTTTTGCGTCAAAAAATTCAATTTAAAGCTATACCTACTCAAGATACTGAATAAATTTGACCAAAAACCGAACGTTTTTTTTACACTTATAAAAAACGTTCGCATTTTTGCATTGACGATAAGGCAATCCCTTGTTAAAATGTGATAAGGAAAAACAAATAAATCCCCCATATATGCTAGAGGATTGGCTCTAGTGTCTCTACCCGGCACCGTAAATGCTGGACTATGCGGGAAAGCACTTTTGGCATATTACGAGAAGATCCTTGTGCAGTTATGTACATGGAGATATTCTTGTCTTACTAAGTCCTCAAGTAAACTGCTTTCACGTGTAATAGTAGAGAGTAGTTTATTTGGGGATTTTCTTTGTAAATAGATAAAAATTGCAGTAGCTATTAATAATAGAGGCTTGCACAATAATTGATCATTTTTCTATCGTTTAAAAGGAGCGACAATTTATGAATCCGAAAATCGGTGTCATTATGGGTAGTTCAAGTGACTGGGAAACAATGAAACATGCATGTGATATTTTAGATGAATTACAAGTACCGTATGAAAAAAAGGTTGTATCTGCACATCGTACACCTGATTTAATGTTTGACTATGCAGAGACAGCTCGTGAGCGAGGACTACAAGTAATTATCGCTGGGGCAGGTGGAGCTGCACATTTACCTGGAATGGTAGCAGCTAAAACAACATTACCTGTCATTGGTGTACCAGTTCAATCACGTGCACTTAACGGACTCGATTCATTATTATCTATCGTTCAAATGCCTGGTGGTGTACCTGTAGCAACTGTAGCGATTGGCAAAGCGGGAGCAACAAACGCAGGATTACTAGCAGCTCAAATTTTGTCAACAACAGATGCTGTACTTGCTAATAAATTAGATGCTAGACGTGAAGCAACGAAGCAGCAAGTATTAGAAAGCACAGGTGACTTAGTGTGACGAAGATTATTTATCCTGGACAAACGATAGGTATTATAGGCGGAGGACAACTTGGTCGAATGATGGCGCTTGCTGCAAAGGAGTCAGGTTTTAAAGTGGCTGTTCTTGAACCTGCAATGGACTCGCCGTGTGGGCAGGTAGCTGATATTCGTATTGTAGCTCCATATGATGATGAAGCTGCTTTAGAAGAACTTGCAGAAGTAAGTGATGTTATCACTTATGAATTTGAAAATATTGATTATGAAGGCTTAAAGCGCTTATCACAAATGGCTTATGTTCCTCAAGGAGCAGAGTTGGTACGTATTACACAAAACCGTATAACAGAGAAAGACGCTATTGTGAAGGCTAGTTGCCCAGTAGCACCATATATTGTTGCAAAAACTTATGAAGAATTAGTAGCCAATATTGATTCGATTGGTTATCCTTGTATAGTCAAAACAGCAAGAGGTGGTTATGATGGCAAGGGACAGCAGCTTTTAAAGTCAACTGAAGATTTACCTTTAGCGAAAGAACTATTCACACATTCTCAATGTATTGCAGAAGGTTTTGTTCCTTTCCTAAAGGAAGTATCGGTCATTGTTCAAAGAAATGGTCATGGTGAATCGTATTGTCAGCCAGTTGGAGAGAACATTCATGTTCATCATATTCTGCATGAAACAATTGTGCCTGCTCGCATATCTGAAAGCACAGCTCAAGCTGCGGAACGAGAAGCTTTAAAAATTGCAGATTACTTACATTTAGTAGGAACGCTAGCAGTAGAAATGTTTGTGTTAGAAGATGGTAGCATTGTTATTAATGAATTAGCACCAAGACCTCATAATTCTGGTCATTATTCAATAGAAGCGTGTAATGTTTCACAATTCCATCAGCATATTCGTGCTGTTTGTGGTTGGCCATTACGTAAGCCAGAACTTTGGGCGCCATCCATTATGGTCAATGTATTAGGGCAGCATGTCGTGCCACTCAGTAACTCAATTGCTAAATATCCTGAATGGTCCATCCATCTTTATGGGAAAGCTGAAGCTAAGGTAAACCGTAAAATGGGCCATGTAACGATTATGACAAAAAGCTTAGAGGAAACACTACAACAAATCGAGAGTTCTGGCATTTGGTCAGAATAGAAGGAGAAACGCGATGATTGAACGTTACACAAGACCCGAAATGGGCGCAATTTGGACAGAACAAAATAAGTACCAAGCTTGGCTAGAGGTTGAAATTTTAGCATGTGAGGCTTGGGCAGAGATAGGCGATATTCCAAAAGAGGATGTTGCTAAAATTCGTGAAAATGCTTCATTTGATGTGAACCGCATTTTAGAAATTGAACAAGAAACACGTCATGACGTTGTAGCCTTTACGCGTGCCGTTTCGGAAACACTTGGGGAAGAGCGTAAATGGGTACATTATGGTTTAACTTCTACAGACGTAGTAGACACAGCACTTTCTTATTTAATCAAACAAGCAAATGATATTTTGCGCAAGGACATCGTGAATTTCATTGATATTATTGCGGCTAAGGCAAAAGAGCATAAACATACGGTGATGATGGGACGTACACATGGTGTTCATGCAGAACCAACAACTTTTGGTTTAAAACTTGGTTTATGGTATGAGGAAATGAAGCGTAACCTTGAACGTTTTGAAGCAGCAGCCAAAGTAATTGAAACAGGAAAAATGTCTGGAGCTGTTGGAACATATGCCAATATCGATCCTCGTGTTGAGCAATATGTTTGTGATCAACTAGGTCTTGCTGCATCACCGATTTCAACACAAACTTTACAGCGTGATCGCCATGCGCAGTATTTAGGTGCATTAGCTTTAGTTGCTACATCAATTGAAAAATTCGCAACAGAAATTCGCGGCTTACAGAAATCTGAAACGCGTGAAGTAGAAGAAGCTTTTGCAAAAGGGCAAAAGGGCTCATCCGCAATGCCACATAAACGTAATCCAATCGGTTCTGAAAACATGGTTGGGATGTCTCGTTTAATGCGTGGATACATGGTGACAGCTTATGAAAATGTAGCTTTATGGCATGAACGTGATATTTCTCATTCATCTGCAGAGCGCGTTATTTTACCGGATGCAACAATTACTCTTAACTATATGCTTAATCGCTTCGGTAATATTGTGAAAAACTTAACAGTATTCCCTGAGAACATGAAACGTAACATGGAACGCACATATGGTCTTATTTATTCTCAACGCATCTTATTAGCATTAATCGATAAAGGATTAGTACGTGAGGAAGCTTATGATACAGTACAACCTTTAGCAATGCAGGCATGGGACGAGCAAGTTCAGTTCCGTACATTAGTTGATGCAAGTGAAAAAATCACATCTTATTTAACACAAGAAGAGCTGGATGAGTGCTTTGATTATAACTACCACTTACAGCATGTTGATATGATTTTTGAACGACTAGGACTTAACTAATATTTATTTAGCCATCTAAAAGTAAATGTTAGAGCCACCAGTAAATGTTTCAGAGTTGAATCGTGGAGACACGGTTCAATTCTGATCATTCATAACAAGCGTATCTCATAATATCAGGGGGAAAAACGACATGACTAAAGGTCAACTTTTGTATGAAGGTAAAGCAAAAAAATTGTTCACAACAGAGGAGCCACATGTGCTACTAGTTGAGTACAAGGATAGTGCAACAGCATTCAATGGCGAAAAAAAAGAAGAAATTGACGGCAAGGGCATTTTAAATAATCGCATTACTTCATTAATTTTCGAAAAATTACAAGCAAACGGAATTGCGTCACATTTCGTAAAACAATTATCAGATACACAACAACTTGTAAAAAAAGTAGAAATTATTCCGATTGAAGTTGTTGTTCGTAATATTGCCGCAGGAAGTTTAGCAAAACGTCTTGGTCTTGAAGAGGGAACAGCCTTAAAACGACCAATCGTAGAATTTTACTATAAAGACGATGCGTTAGGCGACCCACTCATTACGACAGAACATATTGACGTTCTGGATCTTGCGACACCTACTGAAGTAACAGCCATTTATGATGGAGCACTAGCTATTAACAAAGTTCTACAGCCAATCTTTGCAGATATCAATGTAACATTAATTGATTTTAAATTAGAGTTTGGCCGTGATATGGATGGCAATGTATTATTGGCAGATGAAATTTCACCAGACACATGCAGACTTTGGGATGCAACTACAAAGCAAAAGTTAGACAAAGATGTTTTTCGTCGAGACCTTGGTAATTTAACTGAAGTTTATACTATTATACTTTCTAGACTCGGAGGCAAATAACAATGAAAAAAGTAAAAATCTATGTAACATTACGTGAGAGCATTCTTGATCCACAAGGCTCTGCAGTACAAGGTTCTTTAGCTAAAATGGGCTACGGTGAGGTAGAAGATTTACGTATCGGTAAATATCTTGAGCTAACTCTTAAAGACTCAGAACGTGACATTGATACTCTAGTAAAAGAAATGTGTGAAAAGGTTTTAACGAACGTTGTAATTGAAGACTACCGTTTTGAAGTCGAGGAGGCTAACTAATCATGAAATTCGCAGTACTCGTATTCCCTGGGTCAAACTGTGACATCGATATGTATCATGCGATTAAAGACGAGCTAGGTGAAGAAGTAGAATATGTATGGCATACAGCAACAGATCTAAGTGGCTTTGATGGCGTATTAGTACCTGGAGGATTCTCCTATGGGGACTACCTTCGTTGTGGTGCAATGGCTAATCAATCTAACATTATGGCAGAGGTTAAGAAAGCAGCAGATGCTGGTAAACCTGTATTAGGTGTATGTAATGGCTTCCAAATTCTGACGGAAGCTGGTTTATTACCAGGGGCTTTACTACGCAATAAAAACTTAAAATTTATGTGCCGTACAGTACAGCTAAAAGTGGAAAACAACAATACATTATTCACAAATCAATATGAGCAAGGTCAAATCATCAATATTCCAATCGCACATGGTGAAGGTAATTACTACTGTGACGAGGAAACTTTACAATCACTAAAAGATAATAATCAAATCGTATTCACATACTCAGGTGACAATCCAAACGGTTCTTTAGAAGATATCGCAGGGATTATAAACGAGCGCGGCAATGTATTAGGGATGATGCCACACCCAGAGCGAGCTGTTGATGCATTGGTGGGCGGCGCAGACGGTCTAGCAGTATTCAAATCAATTGTGAAGCAGTGGAGGGAAAATCATGTCAACAACTAAGTTTGAGCCAACAGCACAGCAAATTAAGGATGAAAAGCTATACGCTGGTATGGGGATGTCAGACGAAGAATTTGCAATGGTAGAAGGTATTTTAGGACGTCTACCTAACTGGACAGAGACAGGTCTTTTCTCAGTAATGTGGTCTGAGCACTGCTCTTACAAAAATTCAAAGCCAGTACTACGTAAGTTCCCGACAAAAGGGCCACAAGTATTACAAGGTCCAGGTGAAGGTGCGGGTATTGTCGATATTGGTGATGAACAGGCAGTAGTATTTAAAATGGAATCACATAACCATCCATCTGCAATCGAACCTTATCAAGGAGCTGCAACAGGTGTTGGCGGTATTATCCGTGACGTTTTCTCCATGGGTGCACGTCCAATTGCCATGCTAAATTCATTACGTTTTGGTGAATTAAAATCAGCACGTGGTAAATATCTTTTTGAAGAAGTTGTTGCGGGTATCGCAGGTTATGGTAACTGCATCGGAATTCCGACCGTTGGTGGCGAGATTCAATTTGACCCTTGCTATGAAGGTAATCCACTTGTTAATGCAATGTGTGTCGGTTTAATTGACCATCAAGATATTCAACGTGGTATTGCTGCGGGTGTCGGCAATACAGTTATGTATGTCGGTGCGAAAACAGGTCGTGACGGAATTCATGGTGCAACATTTGCCTCTGAGGAATTAACAGAGGAATCAGATAACCAACGTCCAGCAGTACAAGTAGGGGACCCATTCATGGAGAAACTTTTACTTGAAGCATGTTTAGAAGTTGTAAAATCTGATGCTCTAGTTGGTATTCAAGATATGGGTGCAGCTGGTCTTACTTCTTCATCAGCAGAAATGGCTTCAAAAGCAGGCTCTGGTGTAGAAATGAATTTAGACTTAGTGCCTCAACGTGAGACAGGTATGACAGCGTACGAAATGATGTTATCTGAGTCTCAAGAACGTATGTTATTAGTGGTGAAAAAAGGTCGTGAAGATGAAATTAAAGCGATTTTTGATAAATATGATTTAGATGCTGTAGCAATCGGCCGAGTAACGGATGATAAAATGCTTCGCCTTTTACACAAAGGACAAGTAGTGGCAGAAGTACCTGCTGATGCGTTAGCAGAAGATGCTCCTGTTTATCATAAACCATCTGCTGAACCTGCATACTATGCTGAGTTCCAAGCAATCGAGAACGCAGAACCAGTTGTGACGGATTATAAAGAAACTTTAAATGCTTTATTACAAGCACCAACAATTGCTTCTAAAGAGTGGGTGTACGATCAATACGATTATCAAGTACGTACATCGACAGTTGTGAAGCCTGGGTCTGACGCTGCTGTTATTCGTGTACGTGGGACAAATAAAGGTTTAGCGATGACAACGGACTGTAACTCTCGCTATATCTATTTAGATCCAGAAGTGGGTGGAGCTATCGCAGTAGCTGAAGCAGCACGTAATATCGTGGCAACGGGTGGTACGCCACTTGCGATTACAGACTGCTTAAACTTTGGTAATCCAGAGAAACCAGAAATCTTCTGGCAAATTGAAAAATCTGCTGATGGTATTTCTGCTGCTTGTACGGCATTAAATGCACCAGTAATCGGTGGTAACGTTTCTCTTTATAATGAGCGTTCAGGCGAAGCCGTTTATCCAACACCAACAATTGGTATGGTTGGTCTTATCGAAGATTTAGCTCATGTAACTACACAGGATGTAAAAGCTGCAGGAGATCTTGTCTTTGTCATTGGTGAGACAAAAACTGAATTTGGTGGTTCAGAGCTACAAAAACTATTAAATAATGGCGTTATTTCAGGAAAAGCGCCAGCTATAGATTTAGAAGTGGAAGCGGTACGTCAGCAAGCTTTATTAAAGGCGATTAAAGCTGGTCTTGTACAATCTGCCCATGACGTTGCAGAGGGTGGTCTTGCAGTCGCTATTGCTGAGACAACATTCGGTGCAAACGGTCTTGGTGTTGAAGTAACATTAGCAGGATCTGCTACAACTGCATTATTCAGCGAAAGTCAATCTCGTTTTGTTGTAACTGTCAAAGAAGAAAATGCTGCTGCATTTGTAGAAATCATCAAAGATGCTCACCAAATTGGTGTCGTAACAAATGATGCACTTGTTAAAATCAACGGGGACAAAGGTGTGCTTGTAGAAGGTACAGTGGAGGAATTCCGTTCTAATTGGAAAGGAGCAATCCCATGCTTGCTGAACTCAGAGGCTTAAACGAAGAATGTGGGGTGTTTGGTATTTGGGGTAACCCAAGTCCAGCACACCTTAGCTATTACGGGCTACATGCTCTTCAACACCGTGGACAAGAAGGGGCTGGAATTGTCGTTTCAGATGGACAGCATCTTCGCGCGGTGAAAGGCGAAGGACTAGTTAATGATGTTTTCAACGAAGATAAATTAAAAGCAGTCAACGGCAAAGCGGCTATTGCTCATGTTCGTTACACGACTGCTGGTGGCGGCGGTATTGAAAACGTACAGCCACTATTATTCCACTCCTCAACTGGTAGCCTTTCAATTGCCCATAACGGTAACTTAGTCAATGCGACACATTTAAAACAGTATCTAGAACGACAAGGAAGTATTTTCCATTCTAGCTCTGATACAGAAGTGCTGGCGCATCTTATTAAGAAAAGCTCGCATTCACCATTCCGTGCAAAGGTGAAAAATGCCCTTTCTCTATTAAAGGGTGCGTATTCTTTCTTAATTATGACAAAGGATGAAATGCTTGTTGCACGTGATCCACATGGTTTACGTCCATTATCTCTTGGAAAGCTTGGAGATGGCTGGGTGGTAGCTTCTGAAACTTGTGCATTTGATTTAATTGGTGCAGAATTCGTTCGTTCTGTGGAGCCAGGAGAGCTCATCATTATTAATGATGAGGGTGTAAAATCGGATCGCTTTGCTGATATGGAAAAGCGTTCGATGTGTGCGATGGAATATGTTTATTTAGCTCGTCCTGATTCAGATATTGATGGCATTAATGTTCATATGGCGCGTAAGCGTATGGGGAAACAACTTGCCCGTGAATGTGCGCATATTGAGGCTGATGTTGTAACGGGTGTACCTGATTCAAGTATTTCAGCAGCGATTGGTTTTGCAGAAGAAAGTGGCATCCCTTATGAATTAGGTCTTATTAAAAACCGCTATGTTGGTCGTACGTTTATTCAGCCAACACAGGAATTACGTGAACGTGGTGTAAAAATGAAACTGTCACCAGTTGTTCAAGTTGTAAAGGGTAAACGTGTAGTAATGGTGGACGATTCAATTGTGCGTGGTACAACATCACGTCGTATTGTCAAAATGTTAAAAGATGCTGGTGCAGCAGAAGTTCATGTTGTGATCTCTTCACCGCCAATGACAAATCCTTGTTATTATGGCATTGATACTTCCACACATGAAGAGCTGATTGCCTCTAGTCATAAAGTAGATGAAATTCGTGATGCAATCGGTGCAGATTCTCTTACGTTCCTTTCTGTTGAGGGCATGGTAGAGACAATTGCACGACCATATGAAGATGACAATCGTGGGCTATGCTTAGCATGCTTTACAGGCAAATATCCAACAGAGATTTTCCCGGATACCATCTTACCACATGAAAAAGAACTATTACGTTAAGAAAAACATCGCAACGGATTGGTGATCGGTAGAAGGCTATACAAAGACTTCTAGGGTACTGAGGCGATTTGGATGATAAGGAGGAACTCTGCGTGTCAAAGGCATATGAACAAGCAGGTGTAAATATTGAAGCGGGTTATGAAGCTGTAAAACGAATGAAGTCTCATGTTGAACGTACGAACCGTTTAGGTGTAATGGGAACGTTCGGTGGCTTTGGTGGCATGTTTGACTTGTCAAAACTAAATCTTAAAGAACCTGTTCTTATTTCAGGGACAGATGGTGTTGGAACAAAGCTAAAACTAGCGTTCATGGTAGATAAGCACGATACAATTGGTGTGGATTGTGTAGCAATGTGTGTCAATGATATTGTTGCTCAAGGAGCAGAGCCACTGTACTTTTTAGATTACGTAGCGCTTGGAAAAGCAGAGCCTGCAAAAATTGAACAAATTGTTAAAGGTGTTGCAGATGGCTGTGTGCAATCTGGTGCAGCACTAATTGGTGGCGAAACTGCGGAAATGCCTGGTCTTTATGAAGAAGACGAATATGATTTAGCAGGGTTTGCAGTAGGTGCTTGTGAAAAGTCTGCCATTGTGACAGGTGAAAAAATCGTTGAAGGCGATGTGCTTATTGGGATTGCATCAAGTGGTGTACATTCAAACGGTTATTCTTTAGTGCGAAAAATTGTTTTTGCAGAACAGCAATATGCGGTGGATGCCATTGTTGAAGGCTATGAAGATTTAGGACCGATCGGGGAGGCTCTTCTCGTGCCAACAAAGCTATATGCTAAGCCAGTATTAGCAGCTTTAAAGGCAGCAGATGTACATGGTTGTGCTCATGTTACTGGTGGAGGTTTCTATGAAAATCTACCGCGTATGATGCCAGAAGGATTAGCAACGGAAATCGACTTAGGTTCTTGGCCAGTATTACGTATCTTTGAATTCCTAAAAGATAAAGGCCAGTTAGAAGATAAAGATCTATATAATGTCTTTAACATGGGGATTGGTTTTGTAATAGCTGTGCCAGTAGCTGAAGCTGAGAAAGTAATGGCAGCAGTAGAAGCAAATGGTGAAAAGGCTTATCCAATCGGACGTGTTATCAAAGGCGACGGAGTAGTGTTTAATGGCTCACATGATGGGAGTTTAGTGTAATGACTGCACCAACAAAAATCGCCGTGTTCGCATCAGGCAGCGGGAGTAATTTTCAAGCCATTCAAGAGGCGATCGGAAGTGGAGAACTGCATGCAAAGATTGAACTAGTGGTGACAGATAAGCCCGGTGCGTTTGTAGTGACACGTGCTGAAAATTTGGGGATTCCAGTGTTAGCATTAAATCCAAAAGAGTTTGTATCAAAAGCAGCTTATGAGACAGCCATTATCGATGCTTTACATGAATGCGATGTGAAATGGATTGTGCTTGCAGGGTATATGCGTTTAATTAGTGACGTATTATTAGCAGCCTTTCCGCAACGAATTGTTAATATCCATCCTTCCTTATTGCCAGCATTCCCCGGGAAGGACGCCATTGGTCAGGCAATCAATCATGGTGTAAAGATTACAGGGGTAACAGTGCATTTTGTTGATGAAGGAATGGATACTGGTCCGATTATCGCACAGGCTGCTGTACCTGTCATTGAAGGAAATCGAGAGGCAACAGAAGCTGAAATTCATAAGCAAGAGCATCTATTATATACAAAGGCTTTACAGCAATTATTACAATAACTGAAGAGGAGTTAGGTCGAGAACCTTACTCAACAAGTAAGACCTAACTCTATTAATCTTATAGAAGCAAGTCAGTTCGTGGTAAGCACGATAAAAATTAGGAGGATATTGTTGTGACAAAACGTGCATTAATCAGTGTTTCCAATAAAGATGGTATTTTAGAATTTGCAAAGGAATTAGTAGCATTAGGTTATGAAATTTTATCAACTGGCGGTACGAAAAAAATGTTACAGGATAATGCGGTGGCTGTAACGGCAGTAGATGAAGTAACGAAGTTCCCAGAAATTTTAGATGGTCGTGTGAAAACATTAAATCCAATGATCCACGGTGGTCTATTAGGAAAGTTTGACGATGCTTCTCATCAAGCACAAATGAACGAGCATGGAATTGAGCCAATTGAGATTGTTTGTGTTAATCTATATCCATTTGTTGAAACAATTTCAAAGCCTAATGTAACATGGGATGATGCAATTGAAAACATTGATATCGGTGGCCCAACAATGTTACGCTCTGCTGCAAAAAACCATCAATATGTAACAGTAATCGTGGATAGCAATGACTATGCAACAGTATTAGAAGAACTAAAAGCAAACGGCGCAACTACAATTGAAACACGTCGTCAATTAGCTGCGAAAGTTTTCCGTCACACAGCCGCTTATGATTCTTATATTTCGAACTACCTGACAGAAGAAGAATTCCCAGAGAGCTTAACGATGACATATGAGTTAAAGCAAAATTTACGCTATGGAGAAAACCCACACCAAAAAGCGGCTTTCTACCAAAAACGTCTTGGCTCAGACTTCTCATTGGCCTATGCTACACAATTACATGGGAAAGAGTTATCCTACAACAATATTCAAGATGGTAATGCAGCACTACAAATCGTCAAAGAATTTGAAATGCCAGCTGCTGTAGCAGTAAAGCATATGAATCCATGTGGCGTTGGTACAGGTATTACATTAGAGGCAGCATTCGATAAAGCTTATGAAGCAGATTCAACATCTATTTTTGGTGGTATTATCGCGTTAAATATGGAAGTAGATGCAGCAACTGCTGAAAAGTTAAGTCACATTTTCTTAGAAATCATTATTGCACCTGCATTCTCACAAGAAGCGTTAGACATTTTAACGCAAAAGAAAAATATTCGCTTACTAACTATTCCATTTGAGCAAGCAAAACAAGATCAATTCAACGTAGTATCTGTTGAAGGTGGCCTTCTTGTACAAGAGCCGGATCGCTATGGTTTTGGCAATGCAGATATTAAAGTAGTGACAGATCGTGAACCAACAAAACAGGAATGGGAAGCATTACAGCTTGGTTGGTCAGTTGTCAAACATGTTAAATCGAATGCGATTGTTGTAACAGATTCCCAAATGACACTTGGTGTAGGTGCAGGTCAAATGAACCGCGTAGGTGCTGCTAAAATTGCCTTTGAGCAAGCTGGAGAAAAAGCAAAAGGTGCTGCACTAGCATCAGACGCATTTTTCCCAATGAGTGATACTGTTGAAGCAGCAGCAGCGGCAGGAATTAATGCTATTATTCAACCAGGTGGCTCGATTAAAGATCAAGATTCCATTGATAAAGCAAATGAATATGGAATTGCTATGGTATTCACAGGTGTACGCCATTTTAAACACTAATTAATAAAACATATAAGAAACAAAACAGACCGAGATGCTGGTTCATCTCGGTCTTACTTACAAATAGGAGGATTCTCTAAAATGAATGTATTAGTAATCGGAAGCGGCGGTCGTGAGCATGCAATCGCTAAACAATTTAGCATTTCTCCATCGGTTCACAAAGTATTTGTAGCGCCAGGCAATGATGGAATGGGAGGCGAAATAGAAGTTGTAGCTATTGATACAATGGATTTCGCAGGTCTTGCTCAATTTGCCAAGGAAAATGATATTGCGTTAACATTTGTTGGCCCAGAACAGCCACTTGCTGAAGGCATTGTTGATTTCTTTACAGCTAGAGGTTTACGTATTTTTGGCCCTTCAAAGGTTGCAGCTCAAATCGAAAGTAGCAAATCCTATGCGAAAGAAATGATGAATAAATATAATATTCCTACAGCCTCACATGAAACGTTTACTGAAGCAGAAAAAGCGATCGCTTATATTCAAGAACAAGGGGCGCCTATTGTCATTAAAGCAGATGGTTTAGCGGCTGGTAAGGGTGTTGTTGTGGCCATGACAGAGGAAGAAGCAATTGAAGCTGTCGAGGATATGATTGGCAATCAACGCTTTGGTGATTCCTCTTCACGAGTTGTCATTGAAGAATTTTTAGACGGAGAAGAGTTCTCCTTTATGTCCTTTGTACATAAAGGACAAATTTATCCAATGGTTATTGCACAAGACCATAAACGTGCCTATGACGGTGATAAAGGACCAAACACTGGAGGCATGGGTGCATACTCGCCTGTACCACAAATCTCTCAAGAAGTAGTTGATCTTGCATATCATACAATTGTAGAACCTACTGTTAGAGGGATGGATGCTGATGGTGCTTCCTTTACAGGTATTTTATATGCTGGGTTAATTTTAACAAAGAAAGGTCCTCAGGTTATAGAATTTAATGCTCGTTTTGGTGATCCAGAAACGCAAGTAGTGTTACCGCGTATGGTTTCTGATTTTGGGGCATTTATGATGGCTTTAATGGATGAACAGCCATTTGATTTACAATGGTCAGAAGAAGCGATGCTTGGTGTTGTCATTGCAGCAGAAGGCTATCCTGGTGACGTTGAAAAAGGCAAAGCATTACCGAATTTAGAGGCACTTTCCACATCCCATGCAGTATTCCATGCAGGTACAAAATTAGTGGATGGCCAATTTGTTGGTAATGGTGGCCGTGTCCTGTTAGTTGCTGCCAAAGCTCCTACTTTGCAGGAAGCACAGGAAAAGGTATACGCTGGAATTGCTACAGAAACATGGGATCACTTTTTCTTCCGTCAAGATATTGGCTGGCGTACATTTAAGTAATTGTTATTTTTTCTAAATTTTAAAATATTTTTAATCATCTTTTGAAACCTCTTGTTGTTTCAAACGTAAGAGGTAAGAGCCGTCTCAATAATAGATTGGGACGGCTCCTTTGACTAAGAAGGATTTTGAGCTTTATTCGTTGAAGAATCGCTACTATTTGAGGAATTTTGAGTTGAAGTGCTGGTGTCAGATTGTTTTGAAGCGGTAGCTTGTGAACCTGAAGAATTACCAGATATAGCAGAGGAAAAATCCTTCATGAGTTTATCGATTTGTTCAGAAGACATAGAATTTTGCCCGCTGAACATACTTTGCATAGAGGTGTTCATGGCATTTTGCATATTGGAGCTTAAGAGCGCCTTTGTTGGACAATATTTAAAGAGTCCCTCAGCCATTTTCATGGCACCTAATGCAATCATTAATCGACCTTTTGTACAATTAGGATCTCTAGAAACTTTAGCGATACCAAATGCTGTCAAACTTGTACCCATTGCAAAACGACAAAATGCATTTTTTTCGCTTAAATTTGCTTGCTGCATCATCATACTTCCTCCTTTAGTCATTGTGGAAAAATTAAGCGAGGTGCACTTTGCTTTATGAAAGTGCTGTGTTACGATTGAAACAAGATGATTGCATAAAGCATAATTTTTATGAAAGTATGCGATTATGCAGTAGTAGTATGTGATTTCAAGTTGGATTTACACAATGAAAAATTACGTAAATTAGGAAGGAGCGAATAGCATGGATCCAGTATGGAAAATAACAAAGTTACGACAGCAATTAGCAGTAATCGATGGGAAAAAGGCACCAGATATCGTGTTGAAAAATGCACGTTATTTGCATAGTATGCTGAAACAATTTGTAGTAGGAAACATTTGGATTTTAGGAGATCGCATTGTCTATGCTGGTGACAGAATGCCTCCTTTATTAGAAGGAACAGAAGTGGTGGATTGTACAGGGAAAACAATTGTACCAGGCTATATTGAACCACACGTCCATCCGTTCCAGCTTTATCATCCACAGTCATTTGCAGATTTTTGTGGTCAGCTTGGAACAACAGCTTTTATTTCCGATAATTTAAGTTTTGTTTTAAATTTAGAAAATAAGAAAGCGTTTTCAATTTTGGATAACTTGAAAAAGCTACCGTTTTCTTTTTATTGGTGGACTCGCTTTGATTCACAAACTGAACTGGAGCAAGAGGAAGAAGTTTTCTCTAATACGTCCATATTGGAATGGCTAGAGCGAAGTGATGTCTTGCTTGGTGGAGAGTTGACAGGCTGGCCTAAGCTGCTGCATGGCGATGATCAAATGCTTTATCGTATGCAAATGGCGAAGGGGCTTGGGAAAAAAATTGAAGGACATTTCCCAGGAGCTTCAGAAAGAACTTTAGCACGCATGAAACTGCTTGGTGCTGATGGGGACCATGAGGCAATGACAGTGGAGGAAGTAGAGCGGCGCATTATGCAGGGCTATGCAGTAACATTACGTTATTCTTCCATTCGTCCAGATTTACCACATCTGCTAAAAGGAATAGTAGAAAAAGAACTTCCTATTTTTGATCATTTAATGATGACAACAGATGGCTCACCACCTTCATTCCATGAGGATGGTGTGATGGATAAATGTATTCAGGCAGCCTTAGATGCAGGAGTATCTCCAATCGATGCCTATCAAATGGCTTCTTATAATGTGGCACGCTATTATAATATGTCTAATTTACATGGGTTTATCGCGACAGGTCGCTTCGCTTCCCTGAATATTTTACAAGATGAATATCATCCTGTTCCTGAAAGTGTCTTATCGAAGGGTGTTTGGTTGAAGCGTGATGGAGAACGTGTGCATAAATTTGCATCAGTTGATTATTCTGCAATCCCAGCATTAGATTTAGATTTTTCATTAGATTCACAAGATTTTCAGTTTTCAATGCCCTTTGGTATTCAGTTAGTCAATGATGTTATTACAAAGCCTTATAACTCTTTCATAACTAGAGAAGGGCAACTGGCGAATCATGACGAGTGCTATTTAATGCTCCTTAACCGGGAAGGTAACTGGCATGTGAATACGATGATTAAAGGATTTGCGACAGATGTTCAAGGCTTTGCATCCTCCTATTCAAACACAGGCGATATTTTGCTAATTGGAAAAAACAAAGAAGATATGATCAAAGCTTTCGAAGAAATGAAGGCTAGAAATGGTGGTATTGTCCTAGTCGAAAAAGGAGAAGTGATAGCGGACATCCCATTAACAATCGGTGGACTTTTATATGATGGAGACGTACTTGCATTAACGGAGAAAGAAAATGCTTTAAAACAAGCTTTAGCAGATCGAGGTTATCAATTAGGAGATGCTATTTACACGTTATTATTTTTACAATCCACTCATTTACCATATATTCGTATAACACCAAAAGGGATTTTCGATGTGATGAAGAATAAGTTATTATTACCTGCTGTTATGCGCTAATTAATGAAAGTGTTTCAGCTGTTTAAACAATTGCCGTCATGTGTAAGTGTTCAAAGGAGAGGTATGCTTGTGTTCAAATCAAAGAAATTATGGATTGCAATGGCATTTAGTGCTTTGTTGATCGGTGGATGTTCAAAGGATACACCAAAAGTAAAAGAAGACGATGACTCTATAGTGGAGGAAGAAACGGTTGGGGAGGAGCCTGTTCAACAACCCAAATTCGTGGCTCCACTCACTGGGGAGGCTGTGCTAGAAGAAATTACACAGCGGCCTATTATGGTCACAATTAATAATCATCCAGCAGCACGTCCACAATCTGGATTGGCTGATGCAGATGTCATTTATGAAATGCTTGCGGAAGGCAATGTGACACGCTTTTTAGCAATATACCAAAGTGAGCTACCTGAAAATATTGGTCCAGTTCGAAGTGCACGCTCCTATTTCATTGATATGGCAAAGGGATTTGATGCTTTTTATGTAGCACATGGCTATAGTCCAGAGGCAAAAACGATGCTCGATCATCGTATCGTCGATCATATCAATGGAATGGCTTATGATGGTATACTTTTTAGTCGTTCCAGGGACCGTGTGGCTCCGCATAATTCATATATTACATCCGAAAACATCCTAAAAGGTGCTGAAATGGTAGGCGCTTCAATGAATTACAGTGAAAAAGTACTTCAGACTTTTTATGAACCCGATGAACGTGGTAAAATAGGCATTGAAACAAGTCAAGTTGATATTTACTATGGAAAGAATGAAGATTTCCACAACTCGTATGTGTATGATCATCAAAGTAATCACTATGAACGACAATCGGCTGGCGTGGACACAAAGGATATGTTAACAGGCGAAACAGTATCATTGGCAAATGTACTATTTTTTGAAATGGACCATCAAACCATTGATGATGTTGGTCGCCAAGCAATTGATTTAACGTCTGGTGGAAATGCGTATGTATTTCAAAATGGCTATTTGAGGGAAGTCGAATGGACGAACGTTAATGGAATACCAATGGCTGTAGAGCAATCAGGGGAGCCTGTAAAGCTTGTACCAGGAAAGTCGTGGGTTCATTTCGTACCATCTTCACCAGGGTTACAAGCAATGGTGAAAACGCAGCCTTAAAGGGAGGAAAATTGCATGCAAATCGAAAAAATTCGGGGGCATCAAACAGATCAATTATTTAAAGCCGTGTTAGAGTTGAAAGACATCGAAGAATGCTATAAGTTTTTTGATGATTTATGTACGATTAGTGAAATTCAATCGTTGGCACAACGCTTTGAGGTTGCACATTTATTGCGTTTGAAGAAAACCTATGAATCCATTAAAAAGGAAACAGGAGCAAGTACAGCAACTATTTCACGTGTGCGTCGCTGCTTCGATTATGGGAATGATACATATGATGAAATGTTAGGTCGTTTGTATCCTGATGAAAAACCGTTTCAAGCACCAAAAGAATAGTAGGGAAAGAGGCTGGGTAGAAGTTCTGCTCAGTCTTTTTCATTTTTTTGTCGTGAATCATAAGCTATACTTGTAAACGAATAGATAGAAAATGATAGGTGGTCAATTAAATGGATTATTTAGAATGGAGACATGTGTTCAAGCTAGATCCAGCTAAGGACATCTCAGATGAGGTACTAGAAAAAATTTGTGAGTCAGGCACAGATGTCATTTTAGTAGGTGGTACGGATGATGTGACATTAGATGGCGTATTAGATTTGCTTGTTCGTGTACGTCGTTTTGAGGTACCAATAGCGCTTGAAATTTCTACAATTGATGCGGTAACTCCAGGATATGATTATTATTTTATTCCAACGGTATTAAATAGTGATGATCCAAAATGGATTAAAAATTTACATCATGAGGCCATAAAAGAGTACGGAGATATTATGGTGTGGGAAGAGTTGGTAGCAGAAGGATATTGTATTTTAAATCCTGATTGTAAAGTAGCACAAGTAACAGGTGCGAAAACGGATTTAACGATTGACGATGTAGTGGCCTATGCACGCATGGCGGAAAATTTCTTTAAATTGCCAGTATTTTATGTCGAGTACAGCGGGATGTATGGGAATCTAGAGGTAGTTCGCGCAGTGAAAAACGAGCTGAAACATACGAAGCTCTTTTATGGTGGAGGCATAACATCTGCAAAGCAAGCGAAGGAAATGGCACAGTTTGCAGATACGGTAGTAGTTGGAAATATTATATATGATGATTTAAAAGCTGCACTTGCGACTGTTAAGGCTGTTAAAAATACGTTATAATTTTAGAACAAATGTTTGTAAGGCGGTGCAAAATGGAACAGTTAACAAAAAATTTACTAGCAGGAATGAATCCTGAACAGGAAAGAGCGGTCAAAACAACTGATGGACCGTTACTTATTATGGCAGGTGCTGGGTCAGGAAAAACACGTGTTTTAACACATCGTATTGCTTATTTAGTGATCGAAAAGGAAGTATATCCATCAAAGATTTTGGCGATTACGTTTACGAATAAAGCAGCACGAGAAATGCGCGAGCGTATTGATGGCGTTCTAGGGAATGGTACCGGCGATAGTATGTGGGTTTCTACTTTCCACTCAATGTGTGTAAGAATTTTACGTCGTAATATCGATCAACTAGGCATATCTCGTAATTTCTCCATTTTAGATTCCACTGATCAGCTATCAGTCATCAAAAATGTGATGAAGGATGAGAATATTGACCCTAAACGTTTTGAGCCGAGAGCGATTTTAAATGCGATTAGTGCAGCGAAAAATGAATGTATTACTGCTGACGATTACGCTGGACAAATGAACGATAAAAACCCTTATGAACAAACCGTTGCACGTGTCTATAAAGGCTATGAAAAAAGACTACGTCGCAATCAATCGCTCGATTTTGATGATTTGATTATGACGACGATTACATTGTTTAAACGTGTGCCTGAAGTGCTCGAATACTATCAAAATAAATTTCAATATATTCATGTAGATGAGTACCAAGATACGAATAAATCTCAATATTTACTTGTACAGTTACTGGCAAAGAAATTTAAAAATATTTGTGTTGTAGGGGACTCCGATCAGTCCATCTATCGATGGCGTGGTGCTGACATTGGCAATATCCTATCTTTTGAAAAGGATTATCCTAACGCCAAGGTCATAATGCTTGAGCAGAATTATCGTTCTACTAAACGCATCCTACAGGCGGCAAATGACGTCATTCAAAATAATACAACACGTTACCCAAAAGAACTGCGCACAGAAAATGCAGAGGGTGAAAAAATTGCCTTATATAAAGCTTATAATGAGCAAGAGGAAGCGCAATTTGTTGTACAAACGATTCAGCAATTAATTGAAAAAGAAAATCGTTCATTTGATGACTTTGCTATTTTATATCGTACGAATGCTCAATCACGTGTGATGGAGGAAGTACTTGTTAAATCCAATATGGCCTATCAAATAGTGGGCGGAACAAAGTTCTATGATCGAAAAGAGATTAAAGACTTACTAGCTTATTTACGACTGATTGCCAATAATGATGATGATTTATCACTGGCACGTATTATTAATGAGCCGAAGCGTAGTATTGGAGCTACATCCTTTGAAAAAATGGCACGCTATGCGATTGATCAGGATCGTTCCATTTTTGATGCGATGAATGATCTTGTATTCATGGGTCTAACTGGGAAAGCAGCAAATTCAGCTGAGCAATTTTATGCAATGATTAAAGACTTTACAGAGATGCAGGATTATTTATCTGTTACTGAAATTGTGGAGCAAGTCATCGATAAATCAGGCTACCGTACAATGCTGCAAAATGAAAAAACAATTGAAGCAGAAAGTCGTCTAGAGAATATTGAAGAGTTTTTATCTGTCACAAAGGCTTTTGAGGAGCGCAGTGATGATAAAAGCTTAATTGCTTTTTTAACAGATTTAGCTCTTATTGCTGATATTGATGCACTAGATAAAGAAGATGCTTCTAAGGGCAATATTATTTTAATGACGATGCATGCCGCTAAAGGCTTAGAATTCCCTATTGTCTTTATTATCGGTATGGAGGAAAATATATTCCCACATTCACGCTCTTTAGACGATCAAGATGAGATGGAAGAGGAACGCCGTCTTATGTATGTTGGCGTGACACGAGCTGAGGAACGTCTCTATTTAACATGTGCACAAAGCCGAACAATTTTTGGTCGTTCAAGCTTTAATAACGCCTCCCGATTCTTAGGTGAAATTTCAGAAGACATTACAGAGTCCATTTCTAAGGCAGGTGCAGAATCAAAGCTACCGTTTGCCACTAATAATCGTTCAACAGCTGGCTATCAAAAGCGCACGCTTGGTGCTATTCAACAAACACAGCCTGCTACAGCTCGTTTACAAGCAACGGGTGGAGATCAATTTGGCTGGAAGGCTGGAGATAAGGCGATTCATAAAAAATGGGGAACGGGTATGGTAGTCAGTGTAAAAGGTGAAGGTGATAGTACAGAGCTTGATATCGCCTTTCCACAACCAATTGGCATAAAACGATTACTAGCTCAATTTGCACCGATTGAAAAAGCGTAAGCGGAGGAACATAAATGAACGAAATAGAACAGCGTGTAGCGGAGTTAAATAAAATATTGCATGAATATGGTCACGCCTATTATGTGTTAGATAATCCTGTTGTAGCTGATAGTGTATACGATCAATTATTACATGAACTGATCGCATTAGAGGAAGCGAATCCATCACTCATTTATCCCGATTCTCCTACACAGCGTGTTGGTGGAGCAGTGGTTGAGGGCTTTAAAAAAGTAACACATGATTATCCAATGCTTAGTCTTTCAAATGCTTTTAATGAAGCAGATTTACGAGAGTTCGATCGTAAAGTACGTCAGGCAATTGGAGACCAATTTTCTTATGTATGTGAGCTGAAAATAGATGGTTTGGCTATTTCATTGAAATATGAAAATGGCGTGTTTGTACAAGGGGCAACAAGAGGAGATGGTGTTGTAGGCGAAGATATTACAGCCAATTTAAAGACAATCCGAGCGATCCCACTACGTTTAAAAGATCCTGTGACAATCGAAGTACGTGGTGAGGCGTACATGCCAAAAAAATCATTTGAAAAATTAAATACGCACCGTGCTGACAATGGAGAAGAATTATTTGCTAACCCGCGTAATGCGGCTGCTGGCTCACTACGTCAGTTAGACCCAAAAATTGCGGCAAGTCGTCAATTATCAACTTTTATCTATGCTATTGGTGGAGATGGTGAGTTATATGGTATTGATGGGCATGCGGAAATGCTTGATTATTTAGAGGGTCTTGGTTTCCCTTCGAACAAAGAGCGTCAGCGTTGCTCGACAGTTGAAGAGGTCATGGCCTTTATAGAACATTGGACAGAAAACCGTCCGAATTTAGCTTACGAAATTGATGGTATCGTTATCAAAGTAGATCGGTATGCTCAACAAGATGAGCTAGGCTACACCGCCAAAAGTCCACGCTGGGCCATTGCCTACAAATTTCCAGCAGAGGAAGTTGTCACAACATTACTTACTATTGATTTAACAGTAGGACGTACAGGTGTAGTAACACCAACGGCTATTTTAACGCCAGTACAAGTAGCAGGGACGACGGTACAACGTGCATCGTTGCACAATGAAGATTTAATTCGAGAGAAGGATATTCGCCTTGGAGATACAGTCATTATTCGAAAAGCTGGTGATATCATTCCTCAAGTGGTAGGTGTGCTAATAGAGCAACGTCCAGAGGACTCAGTCCCTTTTGTCATGCCAAAAAATTGCCCTGTTTGTGATAGTGAATTGATTCGTATTGAAGGTGAAGTAGCTCTACGCTGTGTAAATCCTGCCTGCTTTGCTCAAATTGCGGAAAGCATAAAATACTTTGTTTCGCGCAATGCGATGAATATTGATGGACTTGGAGATAAAGTAGTAGAGCAATTATTGCGTGCAGATTTAATACATGATGTATCTGATTTATATCATTTAACAGTTGAGCAACTTGTAGAACTAGAACGTATGGGCGAAAAATCTGCAACCAATTTAGTGAATGCCATTCAAGCCTCAAAGGAAAACTCAATGGAACGTTTATTAATAGGTTTAGGTATACGTCATGTTGGTGAAAAGGCAGCTAAAATCGTATCAGAGCAATTTGGTTCGATGGAAGCAGTAATGGCAGCAACAGAGGAACAGCTAGTAGCGATTTATGAAATTGGCGATAAAATGGCTTCTTCGTTAGTAGAGTATTTCTCCAATGAAGATGCACGTGCAGTCATTGAGCGTCTTGCTGAGGCAGGCGTGAATATGACGTATAAAGGTAAAAAAGTAGAAGTGGCTAAAGGTGATAGTCCCTTTGCAGGTAAAACAATTGTTTTAACTGGTAAACTTGAGCAATTGACACGCAACGAAGCAAAGGCGAAAATAGAAGAGTTAGGTGGTACTGTCACAGGCAGTGTCAGCAAAAAAACAGACCTTGTGATCTCAGGAGCAGATGCAGGCTCTAAACTGACAAAGGCTGAGCAATTAGGTATCGAAGTTTGGAATGAAGACAACTTAATTGAACAACTTAACCTCATCTAATAAGTGCATGACAGCATATCTTTCTCACAGGGAGAATGCGAAACGATTACATCATGGCGTCGAGTGATTCTTCGACCTAAAACTGACTATTAGTAAAGGAGCACTAAATAATGAAGTCTTTTCGACTCATTCCAGCAATCGTAGCTGCTGCAATGCTAGTCGGCTGTGTACCTTCTGACAAGAAGGAAACAGAGCTTACACAGGAAACGCAACAGAAAGAAAAAGCTGAAACAACAATTATCCCAAGCATACAAATTGATGAATCCTATTATAAGACGCTTATTCCTTATAAAGAGAGTGCAAGCAGAGGTCTTGTTGTGTCTAATATTTATACGAAATATGATATGAAGGAAGTTGAATCTGGTTTAATGCGTCTATCTCAAAATGAGTTTGACACGGAAAACTATTACTTCCAAGAAGGTCAATATTTAGCTGAAAGTACGGTGAGCTCTTGGCTTGCCCGTAGTTCACAAACAGAAGATGGATTAAATCCGCCGACCACAGACACAATGACACCAGAAGAACGGGCAACGAAGGCTCCCGTTTATTTATCCCACATTGTAGAGCAAAATTACTTAACAAAAACGAATGATAATAAAGTGAAATTAGGCGGAATTTCAATAGGTCTTGCCTTAAACTCTATTTATTATTACCAAAAAGAACAGTATGGCGAATATTACGAAAAACCAATTTCAGAAGCTGAACTTGTTGAGCAAGGCAAAAAAATGGCCGCTGAAATTGTTTCCCGTTTACGTACACGCGAAGAGTTAAAAGATGTACCAATTGTTGTTGGTTTGTTTAAGCAGCAAGCTCGCAATCAAATTATTCCAGGGTCATATTTTAGCTATGGTATAGCAAAAGCTGGACAGAACAGTATTGCAGAGTGGGAAGGTATCGATGAAAATTATGTCTTGTTCCCAACTGATGATTCACAGGATGTTTACCGAGATGTCAGCAATAACTTCAAAATTTTTAAGCAAGACGTTGATAAATATTTCTCGAATTATACAAGTGTGATCGGAACAGGCTTCTATCGTAATAAGCAAATACAAAATCTTTCGATTGAAATTCCAATCCAATTTTTCGGTAAAGCAGAAATAATAGGCTTTACGCAATATTTGACGGGTATTCTAATCAATCAATTTGATAATATTCATGTTGAGGTGAGCGTTACTTCTATAAATGGCCCAGAGGCATTAATCATTAAGAAGGCCAATGATAAGGACCCTTACGTGCATGTCTATGATTAATATAGTCAGCCTTTGTGCTGGCTATATTTTTATGTAGATGGCTAGAATTAGAGGGACACAATAGGTAGATAGAGACAACACTTTGTTATAGTAGTGAAAGTTTCTATATTTTTAGTGAAAGTTGTGATTTTTAATATGAAAAATGTTATGATTATTGGCATGGTTAACTTTATTCAACCCTATTGTTATCAATAAAAACAATGAATTGAACCAGTATTCGGAGGTGTGAAAAATGGCTAAATTAACAAAAGAAGAAGTAAAGCACGTGGCAAATTTAGCACGTCTTGCTATTACAGAAGAAGAAGCAGAGAAATTTGCTGAACAGCTTGGAAAAATTACAGACTTTGCGGAGCAGTTAAATGAGCTAGATACAACGAATGTTGAACCAACAACTCACGTTTTACCACTAGTGAATGTAATGCGTGAAGACGTAGCTGTAAAAGGTTTAGACCGTGAAGTAATGATGTTAAACGTAAAAGAACAAGAAGATGGTCAAGTAAAAGTACCAGCTATCATGTAATACTAAAACATAGGAGGATTCCTCATGACGTTATTTGAACGTTCAGCTAAGGAGTTACAAGCGGAAATGAAAGCAGGTAACTTATCAATCGCTGACTTAACGAAAGAAGCATACGAGCGTATTGCAAAGCTTGACAGCGATGTACAAGCATTCCTTGCTTCAAACGAAGAAAAAGCAACTGCACAAGCTGCTGAAATGGATAAAGTCCCATTTGAAGAGCGTGGACCACTGTTTGGTCTTCCAATCGGTGTGAAAGACAACATCGTAACAGAAGGTTTAGAAACAACTTGTGCCTCTAAAATTCTAGAAGGCTTTATGCCAATTTATGATGCCACTGTTGTCAATAAGTTACGTGAAGCTGGCATGATTACAGTTGGTAAATTAAACATGGACGAGTTTGCAATGGGTTCTTCTAACGAAAACTCATACTATAAAACAACAAAAAATCCATGGAACTTAAACCACGTACCAGGGGGATCTTCAGGTGCATCTGCAGCAGCAGTAGCAGCAGGTGAAGTACCATTCTCTCTTGGTTCAGATACAGGTGGTTCAATCCGTCAACCAGCAGCTTACTGTGGTGTTGTAGGGATGAAGCCTACATATGGTCGTGTATCTCGTTTTGGTCTAGTTGCATTTGCCTCTTCTTTAGATCAAATTGGACCAATTACACGCAACGTTGAAGATAATGCGCTATTATTAGAAGCCATCGCAGGCTTAGATCCAAATGATTCTACATCGGCAAACGTAGAGGTACCAAATTACGCTGCAGCGCTTACTGGTGATGTAAAAGGCTTACGTATTGCTGTACCAAAGGAATTCCTTGGTGAAGGTGTTGGCGAGGCAGCACGTCAATCAGTGCTTACTGCATTAGAGGTATTAAAAGGCCTAGGTGCTACTGTAGAAGAAGTATCACTTCCTCATTCAAAATATGCACTTGCTGCATACTATATCCTTTCTTCATCTGAAGCGTCTTCTAACTTATCTCGTTTCGATGGTATCCGTTATGGTTTCCGTGCAGAAAATGTTACAAATTTGATGGACCTTTATAAAGAAACACGTGCACAAGGTTTTGGTGATGAAGTAAAACGCCGCATCATGCTTGGAACTTACTCACTAAGTGCCGGCACGTATGATGCGTATTATAAAAAAGCGCAACAAGCACGTACACTTATCAAAGCAGACTACGACAAAGTATTTGAAGACTTTGATGTTATCATTGGGCCTACATCCCCAACACCAGCATTTAAAATTGGTGAAAACGTCGATGATCCGATGACAATGTATGCGAACGATATTTTAACAATCCCGATGAACTTAGCTGGAGTACCTGCTATTTCAATTCCATGTGGCTTTGAAAACGGACTACCACTTGGTTTACAAATTATTGGTAAATACTTCGATGAAGCAACTATTTACCGTGTAGCTCATGCTTTTGAACAAGCAACAGAGTTCCATAAACAAGTTCCTCAAATGTGGGAGGGAAAATAACATGAACTTTGAAACAGTCATTGGTTTAGAAGTACACGTTGAGTTGAAAACAAACTCAAAAATCTTCTCACCAGCACCAGCTCATTTTGGTGCTGAACCAAATACAAATACAACAGTAATTGATTTAGGGTACCCTGGTGTCCTACCAGTCCTTAACAAAAATGTAGTAGATTTCGCAATGCGTGCTGCACTTGCACTTAATATGGAAATCGAACAAGAAACAAAATTTGACCGTAAAAACTACTTCTATCCAGATAATCCGAAAGCTTATCAAATTTCACAATTTGATAAACCAATCGGTAAAAACGGCTGGATCGATATTGAAGTAGACGGCTATACAAAACGTATCGGTATTACACGTCTTCATATGGAAGAAGATGCTGGTAAACTTTCACATGCTGGGGATCACTCATTAGTTGACTTTAACCGTCAAGGTACACCACTTGTTGAGATTGTTTCTGAGCCAGACATTCGTACACCAAACGAAGCATATGCTTACCTAGAAAAATTAAAATCAATTATTCAATATACAGACGTATCTGATTGTAAGATGGAAGAAGGCTCATTACGTTGTGATGCCAACATTTCTCTTCGTCCGTATGGTCAAGAAGAATTTGGCACAAAAACGGAGCTTAAAAACCTGAACTCCTTCAACTATGTTCGTCGTGGTTTAGAGCATGAGGAATTACGTCAAGCAGATGTATTATTATCAGGCGGTATTATTGAGCAAGAAACACGTCGTTTCGATGAAAAAACAGGTAAAACAATTTTAATGCGTGTGAAAGAGGGAACAGATGATTACCGTTACTTCCCAGAGCCAGACTTAGTTCGTCTTTCGATTGATGATGCATGGCTAGAGAGAGTGAAATCAGAAATTCCTGAGCTTCCAGATGCTCGTAAAAAACGTTATGTAGAAGAATTAGGCTTAACACCATATGATGCAGGAGTTCTTGTTATTTCTAAAGAAATCTCAGACTTCTTCGAGGCAATGATTGTGAACGGTGCAGATGCGAAACTTTCTGCTAACTGGCTAATGGGTGATGTTTCAGCTTACTTAAATGCGGAACAAAAAGACCTTAAAGATACTGCACTAACACCAGAAAACCTTGCTGAGATGGTGAAATTGATCACTGACGGAACAATTTCTTCTAAGATCGGTAAAAAAGTATTTGCTGAATTAGTAGAAAACGGTGGTTCTGCACAGGATATTGTGAAGGCGAAAGGTTTAGTTCAAATTTCTGATGAAGGTGCACTACTAGCCATCGTAACAGAAGTTTTAGATAACAATGCACAATCTATCGAAGACTTTAAAAATGGTAAAGATCGTGCGATTGGCTTCTTAGTTGGTCAAATTATGAAGGCAACAAAAGGTCAAGCCAACCCTCCAATGGTTAATAAATTATTACAACAAGAAATTGCCAAACGATAATACTCGTTGTAACATAATAGCCGAGAGAGCTTTATTGCTCCCTCGGCTATTAATTTTCAAAAATGTAACTAATTTGCAATTTATAACACTTAATAGTTGTTTAAAAAGAGTATTCATAGCAAAATATAGAATAGACAATAATAAGGGGGACGAGCCAATGAAAACTGAACAACAATATTTTCAAGAAGCTATTTCGATACAACAATATATGGAGAACATGACGACGTTGAAAGAAGAGAGCTTCCGTATTTATGATGGTTTTGAAGTGCCAACAAACGATGGCTTCATCGAATTACTAAAAGATAAGCAGCCAAAAATTTTAACCATTACAGAAGATTGGTGCGGAGACGCTATGTTAAACAATCCTATTATTCGTCGTGTTGCTGAAGCGGCAGGGTTAGAAATGCGTACCGTTTTTCGCGATGCTGATACAGAGTTAATTGATCGTTATTTAACAAACGGTGGTCGTGCTATCCCGATTTATCTGTTGTTAGATGATGCAGGTGAGGTTGTAGGAAAATGGGGACCACGTGCGCCTGAATTACAAGAGTTAGTCGTAACGAAACGAGCGAGTTTACCAGATAAAGAAGATCCAACATTTGAAGAAGCTCAAAAAGCTCTTTATGCAGAAATTCGAGAGGAAAATATCTCGAACTCAACTTACTGGACGTATGTCTATGAGGACTTTAAAAAACAGGTAACAAACGCATTACAAAAATAACAAGAGCATTGCAACATTTCAACGTAGAATTTCGTTGAATGAAATAGAATCTTATGAAGCAGGAAGGTATGTTATGAAACGAGCAAGAATCATTTATAATCCTACATCTGGACGCGAAGTATTTAAGAAACATCTACCAGAGGTGTTGGAAAAACTAGAGGTAGCAGGCTATGAGACATCCTGTCATGCAACAACATGTGAGGGAGATGCAACGCTTGCAGCAAAAAATGCGGTAGAGCGTGGTTTTGATATCATCATCGCAGTTGGTGGAGATGGCACATTAAATGAAGTTGTTTCAGGTGTAAGTCCATTTGAAAACCGTCCGAAAGTTGGTCTAATTCCGATGGGCACTACAAATGATTTTGCCCGTGCTGTGCATATTCCTCGAAATATTGATGAGGCTGTAGACATTATAATTCAAGGCGACACATTACCAGTGGACGTGGGTCTCTTAAATGGCGAACGCTATTTCATTAATATTGCTGCTGGGGGACGCATTACAGAACTCACTTATGAAGTACCAAGTAAAATGAAAACAATGCTTGGTCAGTTAGCCTATTATGTAAAGGCAGTAGAAATGATTCCATCCATCAAAGCTTCTCATATGCGTATTGAATATGATGGCGAAGTATTTGATGGGGACGCCATGATGTTCCTATGTGGTTTAACGAATTCAGTAGGTGGCTTTGAAAAACTTGCCCCTGATGCGAGTATTAATGATGGTTACTTTACAGTAATAGTACTGAAAAAAGTAAGCCTTCCAGAGTTTATTCAACTAGCTGCTATGGCATTACGAGGCGAACATTTAAATGACGATCGTGTCATTTATAAAAAAGCCAGCGTTGTCAAAGTCACGACTGAAAACGAAGTCCATCTTAACCTAGATGGCGAATATGGCGGAGACGCACCGGCTACATTTGAAAATCTGAAGCGTCACATTGAAATCTTTGTCCCACTTGCAGATATTCGAGAAGAAGACCGTATTTAATCAATCCAAAAAGCTCATCCTATTTTAGTTGGATGAGCTTTTTGGATTCTATCTGATCGTACTTATAAAAGTAAGGGATCTGCATATTAGGAAGTCCCCTAAAGAGAAAAGCTTCACCACTCCCAAAAATATCTACCCCCCCACACTCCCAAAGTTAACCTTCCCAATAGAAGCCGAAAACCAGAACTGTGCCACATAAGAATCTCTGAAAACCTACTTAATCCGATTGCTTCCTTTATTAAATTGGAATGGACTAAATTATACAATTTCATCTTTAGAACTTAGATTGTGAATGAATTTAGAAAAATGTTTGGCAAATGTGCGTATATTAGTTGAACAAAATTTGAAACCTTAATAATAGCCTGAAATTTCGGTCCGTTATTAAGGTTTTATTCGTTGTAATAGTGGAAAATGGGGGTATGGATAAGGGAAAGGAAGTGTTGCCTTTGTATAAGTCACAAGAAAAGAAACTTATATGGATAAGTTTTGGTGTTGCAATTATTATGCTACTTTCCATTCTTGGAAGAATATTTGGAAGTTAGGGGGGCAATGAGATGATTAATGAATCAGCAGTCTTTTGGAGTCGAGCATTAACGGAGTTAACATTATCGTTCCATATTATTTATGCAACGATTGGTGTAGGTGTCCCGTTGATGATTATGATTGCTCAATGGACTGGGTATAAAAAGAATGATGAGCATTATATCTTAATGGCGAGACGTTGGGCGCGTGGTTTTGTTATTACTGTGGCCGTAGGTGTTGTAACAGGAACTGCCATTGGCTTACAGCTTTCATTATTGTGGCCTAACTTTATGCAACTTGCTGGTCAAACGATTGCATTACCATTGTTTATGGAAACGTTTGCATTTTTCTTTGAAGCTATATTTTTAGGGATCTATTTATATACATGGGACCGCTTTGATAGTCAGAAAAAACATATGCTACTATTAATTCCTGTCGCTGTTGGAGCGTCGATGTCAGCGGTCTTCATTACAATTGTTAATGCTTTTATGAATGCACCACAAGGATTTGATATTGTAAACGGAGAACTTGTCAATATTCAACCTTTTTTAGCGATGTTTAACCCGGCCATGCCGACAAAGGTAGCGCATGTACTTGTGACAGCGTATATGACATCAGCATTTGTACTAGCAGCTATTGCGGGATACAGAATGTTAAAAGGCTCTAAGCATGTATACCATAAAAAATCCTTGCTTTTACTTATGAAAATTGGCTTAATTTTCTCCATAGCTGCTGCTGTAATTGGAGATTTTTCAGGAAAATACTTAGCTGAATATCAACCCGAAAAACTAGCCGCTGCAGAATGGCATTTTGAAACAGAGGGTAAAGCATCGCTTGTATTATTTGGTGTATTAGATGGAGAAGAAGTAAAATACGCTATTAAAATTCCGTATGCTTTGAGCATTCTTGCACATTTTAATCCTAACGCAGAGGTAATTGGCTTAGATCAATTTGCGGAGGAGGATTTACCACCACTCTATATTCATTATCTCTTTGATATTATGGTGTCCATTGGTATGTTTATGGTGCTAGTTTCATTACTTTATGTTGTAGGGAAAGCACGGGGCTGGCAGTTTATACATTCACGGTGGTATCGATGGATCATTGTGGCGGGTGGCCCACTCTCTATCATTGCCATTGAAGCAGGCTGGTGGCTTGCAGAGGTTGGACGTCAACCATGGATTCTTTATGGTTTGATGCGAACACCAGAAGGAGCCACAACGAGTGATCATGTGGATTTAATGCTGTTGTTGTTTGCAGGTGTATATGCAGTATTAGCGGTAGGAAGTATTGTCGTCTTGGTGCGAATGTTTAAAAAGAATCCAATTGAGCGTGAAATTGAAGATCGCCACTCTGAAAAAGGCGGTGACATCCTATGACGTTAGAGGTATTAGGTATTTCCGTATTATGGATTTTTCTATTTGGCTATGTCATTGTCGCATCCATTGATTTTGGTGCAGGCTTCTTCAACGCTTATAGCCTACTAATTGGTAAAAATCATATTTTAACAAATATTATTAAACGTTATTTATCGCCTGTCTGGGAAGTAACCAATGTCTTTTTAGTATTTTTCTTCGTAGGGATCGTTGGATTTTTCCCACAAACTGCTTTTTATTACGGAACGATTTTACTTGTGCCAGTCAGTATTTCGCTTGTACTGTTAGCAATTCGTGGCTCCTACTATGCCTTTGAATCGTACGGTACGCGAGGACATATAGGGTATACGCTGACATACGGTGTGGCAGGTTTATTAATTCCCGCTTCCTTATCTGTTGTTTTTGCCATTGCTGGTGGAGGCTATGTTGATCTGATTGATGGGCAACCTGTGCTAAACTACTGGACTTTATATACAAGTCCATTTGCTTGGAGCATTGTGGTACTGAGCATCGCTGCTGTGCTGTATATTTCAGCCGTATTTTTAACGTGGTATGCTCATAAAGCAAATGACGTAGAAGCGACTAAACTGATGCGAAAATATGCACTTGTTTGGGCAGCACCGTTAATGATTAGTGCACTGGGCATTATGTATGAAATGAAATCCATTAACCCAGAAAGTTATAGTCACATGGTGAATTTATGGTGGATGTTTGCGATTTCAGCTGTCTTATTTATTATTACAGTCATGCTCATTGCCATGCGTAAAAAGTACGGACTTGCAGTTGGGCTTCTTATTGCTCAATTTGCTGTAGCCTTCTTTGCATATGGGATAGCACAATATCCATACTTACTGTATCCGTATTTAACAATTTATGATAGTTTTACAAGCACACAAATGGCGGTTGCTTTAGTCATCGCATTTATTTTAGGGCTGTGCCTTCTTCTTCCTTCACTCTATTTATTGATGAAACTATTCTTGTTCAATAAAAACTATGTGACAGGAAAAGAAGACAATCACGCATAGGAGGAAATCAAGGTATGCAAAGTTTCTTAATTTTTTATGCACCTTTTATTGTCGTCATTCTTGGGATCTTGTGTGCATTTTGGTGGGCACCAAGGGATTATCATATTACAAAAGAGCAAGAAAAGAGTCGCGAATAGCGGCTCTTTTTTCAAGTTAGTGAGGAGAACAATATAACGGGCAAGTCTTGTTCTTTTTTCATTCGCCAACACATGCTACAATAAGGAGATTGAAATGGAGGATGTACGAATGTCAGCACCCGTGAAAAAAAATGATCGACTTTCAGTTTATATAGAAGATTTAACACATGATGGCAATGGCGTCGCAAAGGTTGATGGCTACCCACTATTTATACAAGGCGCACTTCCGAACGAAACAGCTGAAATACATGTGATGAAAACCTTGAAAAATTATGGCTTTGCAAAAGTTGTAGATATTATTAAGCCATCTTCAGATCGAGTAGTAGCACCCTGTGATTATTTCAAGCAATGTGGCGGCTGTCAACTACAGCATTTATCCTATGAGGGGCAGTTAAAGTGGAAAGAAAATATGGTGCGCAATGTGATGCAGCGCATTGGTAAAATTAATGCACCTGTTCTTCCTGTAAAAGGAATGGAAGAGCCTTGGCATTACCGTAATAAAGCGCAAATCCCCTTCTCTGTAAATGAAGAAGGACAAGCGATTGCAGGTTTTTATAAAACAAAAACGCATAGCATTGTAGATATGGATCGTTGCTTAATTCAAACAGGAGAAGCGGACGCCATTCTTGCAGGCTTGAAAAAGGAATTAACGGCGATAGGAATTCGCCCTTACAATGAGCATACACACGAAGGAATGCTGCGACACGTTGTCATTCGTAAAGCACGAGCAACAGGTGAGGTCATGGTTGTCCTTGTAACAAAAAAGAAAAAATTCCCACAAAAAGAGGCAGCCGTTGCAGTGATTCAAAGATTAGTTCCGAACGTTATGTCGATTATGCAAAATGTGAATAATGAAAAAACCAATGTGATTTTTGGTGATGATACCATCAATCTTTGGGGCAAGGACATCATTATTGATACAATTGGCGATGTACGTTTTGAGATTTCAGCTCGTTCCTTCTATCAAGTCAACCCAGAGCAAACAGAGGTCCTCTATAAACAAGCATTGGATTATGCTGACTTGCAGGGGGATGAACGCGTCATTGATGCGTATTGTGGCATTGGTACCATCTCTTTATTCCTGGCACAAAAAGCAAAGGCAGTCATGGGCGTGGAGATTGTCCCACAAGCAATTGAAGATGCTAAACGCAACGCAATACTCAATGGTTTTACAAATACTTATTTTGAGGCTGGCCCAGCAGAGGAAGTTATTCCAAGATGGTATAAGGAGGGCAAGGAAGCAGACGTACTAGTAGTCGATCCGCCACGCAAAGGCTGCGACGAAGCACTTCTAACTACCATTTTAGAGCAACGACCAAAACGAGTGGTCTATGTATCCTGTAACCCAGCTACACTAGCACGTGACCTTCGCATTTTGGAGGATGGCGGCTATCAAACACAGGAAATTCAGCCAGTAGACATGTTCCCGCATTCGACGCATTGTGAAGCGGTTGCTTGGCTAACGTTAGTAGAGTAGAAAAGCAGATGGTGTAGAGAAATCTATACTATCTGCTTTCTATTTAGACAATTACCATTTAAGAACATTTTCGATATAATAAACGTGACTGATTTTCAAAAAGTTATTGGGCATGATATAAATGTAAAATTGAGCTTTATATTTTGGACTGAAAGTATAGAGTTTTATTCATAGTGAGAGGATTTGGGTTTAACATGATAGATAATTTTTGGCGTGATTTACCACGACCATTTTTTGTGCTGGCACCAATGGAAGATGTGACAGATGTTGTTTTTCGACATGTAGTAAATGAAGCGGGTCGGCCGGATGTATTTTTTACAGAGTTTACAAATTCGGATAGCTATTGTCATCCAGAGGGACAGAAAAGTGTACGTGGCCGTTTGACTTTTACAGAAGATGAGCAGCCAATGGTGGCACATATTTGGGGGGATAATCCCGACTATTTCCGTCAAATGAGTATTGGTATGGCAGAGCTCGGTTTTAAAGGCATTGATATTAATATGGGTTGCCCTGTACCGAATGTGGCATCAAGAGGAAAAGGGAGTGGCCTTATTCTCCGTCCAGATGTCGCGGCAGAATTGATTCAAGCAGCAAAAGCGGGTGGATTGCCTGTCAGTGTGAAAACCCGTCTTGGCTATAAGGAGATAAATGAGTGGGAGGAGTGGCTAACACATATTTTACAACAAGATATAGCGAACCTTTCGATTCATCTACGAACAAGAAAGGAAATGAGCTTAGTAGATGCGCATTGGGAGCTTATTCCGGAAATCAAAAAGTTACGTGACCGTATTGCACCAAATACGCTACTAACAATCAATGGAGATATTCCTGACCGTCAAACGGGACTACAGCTAGCTGAACAATATGGTATTGATGGCGTGATGATTGGGCGAGGTATTTTTAAAAATCCGTTTGCTTTTGAAAAAGAGCCAAAAGAGCATAGCAGTAAAGAGTATCTTGATCTTTTAAGACTGCAGCTCGATCTGCAAGATCAATATGCGGAAGTACTACCACGTTCCATCACAGGGCTTCATCGCTTTTTCAAAATTTATGTCAAAGGATTCCGTGGAGCTGGTGAATTAAGAAGCCAATTGATGAACACGAAATCAACAGATGAAGTGCGTGCATTGCTAGATAACTTTGAAGCAAATAATATGGAGTGACCTGTAAGCTGGTAAGAATGGAGCATAATTCATAAAAAGCAAGGGCAGGAGTAAGCAATATCGACTCCTTACTCTTGCTTTTTTTCTGGTATAAAGGCTACAAATGAATCTTCCTATTTATTTTAACCTTTATAAGCAAACAGCATTTTTTAGACAAAATCAAATACATCACCAATTAATCTCCCTATGCCTCTAAGTAACCAGAAAAGGACTCTAAAAGGCAAGAGAATGAGTTCAGGTATCCAAACGAGTACATCAAAAATGAAATCTAAAAATGTATAACCGCTGTGGTACTTCTTGCCTTTTCTTCTTTGCCACCAATCCTTCATAAATTCTCAATCCTTTTTAACCGTTACAATTTTTTAATATATTTACGATCAAATGTTTATTAAGTTTCAAATGAACAGTAGAGGCTATCATCTTTTGCTAAAAAACGTTTTTGTTTAGGCATGTGTAGCTACTTTCGTAGCGCATATTTCTTCACATAACAGTATACTGCTAAAACATAAACTTGCCTTTTTTGAATGTGCATATTACAATAAAAAGTAAGTTAATAGCAGGTTTGAGTAACTGAGAGACCATTGAAAACGTATGTACCTAGCGTACATATGCTTTTGATGGTCTTTTTTTATCTTTAAAATGATGAGGGAGGAAATAAAATATGAGTACAGCTTCTGCGATACAACGACAACAAACAATGGAGGAACTACAAGGCAGGGAGTATGATTTATTAGTAATTGGTGGGGGCATTACAGGATGTGGTATTGCACTAGATGCTATTGCTCGCGGTCTTTCTGTAGCATTAGTGGAAATGCAGGATTTTGCAGCAGGTACCTCTAGCCGTTCGACAAAATTAGTACATGGTGGTTTACGCTATTTAAAGCAATTTGAAATAAAAGAGGTAGCAGAGTTAGGAAAGGAACGTGCCATTGTTTATGAAAATGGTCCACATGTGACAACACCTGTTTGGATGCTGTTACCTTTTCATAAGGGCGGGACATTTGGAAAATACTCTACAAATCTTGGCTTGCGTGTCTATGATTTTTTAGCAGGAGTCAGACGTGCTGAGCGTCGTTATATGTTAAATGCAGTTGAAACCGTTGAGAAGGAGCCATTAGTGAAAACAAAGGGATTACTTGGCGGTGGTATGTATGTGGAATACCGTACGGATGATGCTCGTTTAACGATTGAGGTAGCGAAGGCAGCGATTGAAAAAGGTGCAACATTAATTAATTATATGAAAGCCGAAAACTTCTTATATAATGAACAGCGAAAAATCAATGGCATTGTAGCAAAGGATTTAATAACAGACCGTACAATCGATATTCGTGCAAAGGCAGTGGTTAATGCTGCTGGTCCATGGGTGGATGATGTGCGCACAATTGAAGGGAAGCAGGCAGGTAAGCATTTAATTTTATCAAAAGGTGTGCATATTGTTTTTGATGAATCAAAGTTCCCATTAAAACAAGCTGTTTATTTTGATACACCTGATGGTCGCATGGTATTTGCCATTCCTCGTCAAGGTAAGACCTATGTAGGAACAACAGATACATTTTATGAGGGCGATGCTCGTAATATGGATATTTATCAAGAGGATCGCGATTATATAATGAACGCGATTCGTTATATGTTCCCAAATGTAAAGGTGACAGATGCGGATATTGAATCAAGCTGGGCAGGTGTGCGTCCGTTGATTCATGAGGACGGAAAAAATCCGTCTGAAATTTCTCGTAAGGATGAAGTGTGGGTATCACCATCAGGACTTGTAACAATTGCAGGTGGGAAATTAACAGGCTACCGTAAAATGGCTGAAACGGTATTAAATACGATTGCACAGGAACTAGAGCAACAATTTGGCATTCAATCTTCTCCATGTACAACAAAGAAAATACCAATTTCTGGTGGTGATATTGGCGGTTCAAAGAAATTATATGCCTTCTTACATGACCATACAAGATTAGGCAAAAAATTAGGCTTATCCGAAGAAGAGGCTAAATTTTTAACACAGCATTATGGTAGCAATGTAGATATTGTCTTTAACTATGTTAAGGAAGGACATCCAGTTTTACCATCATGGCTGTATGCACAATTAATGTATGGTATTCATCATGAATTGGTCGTTCATCCGAATGACTTTATGGTTCGCCGTACAGGATATATGTTCTTCCAAATGGCCATTGTTAAACAATATAAAGAGGCTATTTTAGATGAAATGGCTAAGCAACTCAACTGGACAGCACAGCAACGTACACAATATGAAGAAGATGTTAAGAAAGAAATAAAACGAGCGACAACTGCGCTATAATGAGGTAGTTACTCTCATAATATAAGGTGAGCATTTACCCTGTATTATAAGGGAAGGAGAGAATGGTATGCATTTTGATAATCAACAGGTAATTCCTGCAGCGCGTACTGTTAAGCAGTTTGACGAAATAATAGCAAGTCCATTCACTTATATTGTCCTCTTGGAGGTGCATATTAGCTTATTGATGTCTTTAAAGCGTGAGGCACATCGGCATGGAAAAAAATTAATTATTCATGCTGATTTAATTCATGGCTTAAAAACGGATAATTTTGCAGCGGACTTTTTATGTAATGATGTTCGTCCCGCTGGTATTATTTCAACTCGTTCCAATATGCTAATGAAAGCCAAAGCTCGTGGAATTATGGCTATTCAACGTGTGTTTTTGATTGATACGATTGCTCTTGAAAAAAGTTATTCGATGATTGAAACAGCACAGCCTGATTATATTGAACTATTACCAGGCATTATTCCGTCTATGATTCAAGAAATCTATGAGCGGACACAAATCCCTGTTATTACAGGTGGCTTAGTGCGTACAGTGGACAATATTGAAGAAGCGTTAACTGGGGGCGCTATCGCCGTTACAACATCTAATAAGAGATTATGGGAAAATTTCAATAAATAGTTGACTCTGTATGTTTTTTTCTCTAAAATGAACTTAAGTTCATAAGCGCGTGGTTAGGAAAAGGAACCCACATTTGTTCATCTACATGTTTTAATGTAGTTTGATTAAATGTGGGTTCCTTTTTGTTTTCTATGGGCTATTATCACAAAGGGGGACCTCACTATGTCTACGTTTACAGCTGAGCTGGTCGGCACAATGATTCTTATTTTATTTGGTGGCGGCGTTGTAGCTGGTACTGTGCTAAACAAATCGAAAGGCTTTGGTGGTGGATGGATTGTTATTACCTTTGCATGGGGACTTGCTGTTGCAATGGCAGCCTATGCAGTAGGGGGAATTAGCGGTGCTCATCTAAATCCTGCACTAACCATTGCTCTTGCCACGATTGGCAATTTCCCATGGGGAGATGTACCAGCATATATTGCAGCACAAATGATTGGTGCATTTTTAGGAGCAACGCTTGTTTACTTTATGTATTTACCACATTGGCAGGCAACAGCAGATGCAGATACAAAATTAGCGCCATTTTCCACAATGCCAGCTATTAAGCATCCTTTATCAAATCTACTATCTGAAATGATAGGAACATTTATTTTAGTATTAGGCATTTTAGCGTTAGGTACAAATACGATTACAGATGGTTTAAATCCATTTTTAGTTGGTCTATTAATTATTGTGATTGGGATGGCTTTAGGTGGCCCAACAGGCTATGCGATTAACCCTGCCCGCGATTTGGGTCCACGTATTGCCCATTTTATTTTGCCGATTTCAGGAAAAGGTGATTCTGGTTGGGGATATGCATGGATACCAGTTGTAGGTCCAATTATTGGTGGTACATTTGGTGCATTGTTTTTCCAACAAATATTTGAAGGGAAAAATAGTATAGCATTTTGGATTGTTGCAGTGATTGTTGTTACTATTTTCATAGGGGCACAATTAACGGTTAAGAATGTTCAAGTTGAAGACTAATTTATTTGGAGGGATTTCTATGTCAGAAAAAAAATATATTTTAGCGTTAGACCAAGGCACAACAAGTTCAAGAGCTATTCTATTTGATGAAAAGGGTAAAATTGTACACACTGCCCAACAAGAATTCCAACAACATTTTCCACAAGCAGGCTGGGTAGAGCATCATGCAGAGGAAATTTGGTCATCTATCCTATCTTGTATTGCAACCGTGTTATCAGAAAAAGGTGTGGATTCAAGCCAAATTGCAGGGATTGGGATTACAAACCAACGCGAAACAACCGTAGTGTGGGATAAACATACTGGCAAACCTGTTTATAACGCAATTGTTTGGCAATCACGTCAAACGAATGAAATTTGTGAGCAGTTAAAGGAAAGCGGTTACAATGATTTATTCCGTGATAAAACAGGCTTATTAATCGATGCTTACTTCTCTGGCACAAAAGTGAAGTGGATTTTAGATCATGTTGAGGGAGCACGTGAAAAAGCTGAGGCAGGAGAATTGCTATTCGGTACAATTGATACATGGCTCATTTGGAAGTTATCGGGTGGGAAAGTACATGTAACAGATTATTCAAATGCTTCTCGTACATTGATGTATAATATCCATGAGTTACAGTGGGATGAAGAACTTTTAGAAATTTTAACTGTTCCTGCCTCTATGCTGCCAGAAGTACGTCCTTCTTCTGAAATTTATGGCTATACAGAGGAGGCTTTATTCTTTGGCTCTGCTGTCCCAATTGCGGGTGCTGCTGGTGACCAACAAGCAGCATTATTCGGTCAGGCATGTTTTGAAGAAGGAATGGTCAAGAACACATATGGCACAGGCTGCTTTATGTTAATGAACACAGGCGAAAAGGCAGTGAAGTCAAATAATGGATTATTGACAACATTAGCTTGGGGCTTAGATGGTAAAGTAACGTATGCTTTAGAGGGCAGTATTTTTGTAGCAGGCTCAGCGATTCAATGGCTACGTGATGGTTTGCGTATGTTCCGTAATGCGAGTGAATCAGAGCAATATGCGACGCGTGTGGAGTCAACAGATGGAGTTTATGTTGTCCCAGCATTTGTTGGTTTAGGCACACCGTATTGGGATTCTGATGTACGAGGAGCTGTCTTTGGCTTAACACGTGGGACATCGAAGGAACATTTTGTACGTGCGACACTAGAATCATTAGCTTATCAAACAAAGGATGTATTAGCAGCGATGGAAGCAGATGCTAATATTCCGTTAGCAAAATTGCGTGTAGATGGCGGAGCTGTGGCAAATAATTTCTTAATGCAATTCCAAGCAGATTTATTAAATGTCCCTGTTGATCGCCCAGTTATCAATGAAACAACAGCTTTAGGTGCTGCCTATTTAGCAGGCTTAGCAGTTGGCTATTGGCATTCAACAGAGGAGATCGGTAAGTATTGGAATTTAGATCGTCAATTTACACCAAATATGAGTGACGAGTATCGTGACAATATTTATGCAGGCTGGAAAAAGGCTGTTGCCGCAGCGCAAGTATTTAAGTAAGCAAACCATTTGAGAGGCTGGGGTATAACTAGCTTCAATTAATGAGAAATCCGAATTCGGATTTCTCTATTTTTTATGTTGTCTCCAGATAGCTCGTAACGAATGTCCAATGAGTCCTCAAATTTTCGATCATTTGAGCGAGGACTTTCAATGCTAATTCCTTTTCATTTTCTTCTGGTATGATTTCTTTTTCAAGCAGCTCTTCGTATAGCTGTTTTGCCATTTGCATTAGCTATTACTTCTGATAAGTATTTTTGTCTGTTTTTATTTAAGAAAGGTGAAGAAAACGTCCAATTCTTTATAGAGTTGGGCTTTTTTGTTCGTAAGGAATAGAGGATTTAGAGAGAAATCAGAGAATTGTATATAAGTACCATTATATGTAATGACGTTTTATAGGAGTTGTATGAAGATGGTTGTGACAACGAGACCGTTAAAAATTAAGTATAAAAAGTTAGCCAATCCTTTTCAGGAGTTTATGCAGATCAATCCTCACAATAATGCCCTTACGAAGGAAGTGGTCTTTCTACGTTATATTGGTATACCTGATTCTGTAGATCTTTATAAAGAAGATATTTTAAAAATGGATGAGTATTTCACAAAGCAAAGCGTATTTTATTTACGACTACATAGGCTTGAGGTCATCAATAATAAGAAAGATGCAGATAGACTGTCGGAGCTTTGGGGAGATTGGCAGGCTGCTGCTGATAGTATGCAGTTACTGTATGAGACATCTTTATGCGGTAAATTACCGAATGATCAACTTGAATGGACAAAAAAGCTTAGCTTTAAAAAAATTCTCCATCTTTTTAAAGAACATCAGCCGCATGCTAATGACACGTTACTAAAAAACTTTGCAGTTAAATTTTTATATTGGATGGATTATTATTTACCACAAATTTTTTCTAAGGAAAATCAAGCATCCTTTAAAATTGTTTTTATAGGAGACATTACGCAGCATGAATCATTATTCTTATATTTTTTATCGACACTTGGCTGCGATATATGTTATATGAACCCTAAAGGGGATATCACTAATTTGTATCCTATCATAGCAGCATCATCTACTTTGCAGAGTTGTCGTAATTGCTATGAAAAAGAATTCATAATCCCTAAAATGCTCTCGATGAAAAGCATACCACCACAACAACCGACGATTCTCCCAGTTCATAGTACTAGTATGGTTACTACAGAAGAGTGTAGTTATGAACAGTTGGCTTCTTTAGCGACGTCTGTTGTGATGATAAAGACATTTGGTGCAGATGGTAAGGTGTTATGTTTTGGTTCTGGAGTTGTTCTCCATCGCGATGGCTATATTTTGACGAACTTGCATGTTGTAGGTGGTGGGAACTATTATTCAGTGCTATATGAAAATGATCCAAACGAATATATTACCCATCAATTTGTGAAATATCATGACATGCATGATTTGGCTATTTTGAAGGTAGACAGAACAAGTCTACCTTTGCCTGTTAAAATAGAGGGTCAATTAGTTCGCGGGCAAAAAATTGTGGCGATTGGCAGTCCCTTAGGATTATTTAATTCGGTTTCTGATGGAATTGTTTCAGGCTTTCGAGATCTTCGAAAAATGTCTATGATTCAATTTACGGCTGCTATTTCCAATGGCAGTTCTGGTGGTGCTTTATTGGATATGCATGGACGATTGGTCGGTTTGATAACAGCAGGCTTTGATGATGGTCAGAATCTGAACTTAGCTGTACCAGCTCATTTGATTTATCAATTTGCCCAAAACTTTATTGAAGTATCAGGCTAATTTCCACTATTCAACCATTGCTTTTTCATTCGTAATCTTATAGAATGTAGAACGGTATAAATGAACGATATATAAATCCTTTAATACGGTCCAGAGAGGCTGAAAAGGGCTATGTGATATTTTTAAGCTAATATCTTTGCTTTGTCATGCCCTTTTGTCCTCTGTGACGGAAGGGCTTTTATTATTGTTCCATACTCCTCTTTTAAAGGAAGTCCCGTGAGGCTTCAAAAGAGAATGGACAAGACAGCTATAATCCATTCACTAAAAGAGATCGACAACTAGAAAATTGGAGGCTACAAAGAATGGATTATCGTAAAAAAACCGTGGTCGCTTCAGTGGCAGGGTTAACGCTAGAGGGAATGGACATTATGTTTATTTCTTTTGCTATGACAATGATTATTGCAGAATTTAATATTGATCTTGCAACTGGTGGATTGATTTCATCCATCACGAATATTGGAATGCTGATGGGTGGTATTATTTTTGGTGTGTTGGCCGACAAATATGGTCGCGTAAAAGTGTTTACGTATACCGTCATATTATTTGCCATCGGAACAGCCTTAACAGGCGTAGCAACAAGTATTGAGCAAGTTTATGTTTATAGATTTATCGCTGGCTTAGGAGCTGGTGGGGAATATGGTATTGGTATGGCACTTGTGGCGGAGGCTTGGCCGAAGAATAAACAAGGAAGAGCTTCTTCGTATGTAAGTGTAGGGGCACAGTATGGGGTGATCTTAGCGGCATTACTAAGTGCCATCATTTTACCAACTTTAGGATGGAGAGCTTTATTCTTCGTCGGTTTATTACCAGTCATTTTTGCCTTTATCGTACGTAAAAATCTTGATGAATCACCAGAATGGGTGGCGTCACAGAATAAACAAAACAATAAGCAAGAGAAAGGGAAACTGGCCCAATTATTTGCTTCACCACGAATCACGATGACGACTCTTTCGCTGATTTTAATGGCTACTGTTCAAATCGCAGGCTATAATGGCCTCATGATTTGGCTACCATCTATGCTACAAAAATCGCAAGGATTATCAGTTTCCAGCTCAGCCTTGTGGACAATTAGTACCGCTGTCGGCATGATTATTGGAATGCTGACATTTGGTAGATTTATGGATCGTTTTGGTGCAAAGCGTACATTCGGTATCTTTTTATTAGCCTCAGCCTGTGCAGTATTCCTTTATTCCTTTGCAACAGGTGCAGTAGCCATATTATTAGGCGGTGCAGTTGTAGGATTTTTCTCTAACGGAATGTTTGCAGGGTATGGTGCATTAATTAGTAGCTTCTATCCAGTCCAAATTCGCAGTACAGCAACAAATACTATTTTTAACTTTGGTCGAGCAATAGGAGGATTTTCACCAATCTTTGTCGGCTATATTTTACAAAGTTATGATATGACAGTCGTTATGATTTACTTAGCAGCATTGTATTGCATTTCCTTTATCGTCATGCTGACACTTCAGGGAACAGGCAAGGGTTTGCAAACGGCTTAATCCTATACATCACGAAAGAACGAATTCCACTTCTTCAAATGGGATTCGTTCTTTTCTTATTAGTTTTTATTTAATTATAATAAACCTTTTGAACGTTTCTCAGCGATTTCAACAAGGCGTTTTGTAATTTCTCCTCCAACGGAACCATTTGCGCGAGAAGATGCTTCTGGCCCAAGCTGAACGCCAAATTCTTGTGCAATTTCATATTTCATTTGATTGACAGCTTCGTGTACGCCAGGTACTAGAAGCTTATTTGAACTACGGTTATTGTTAGCCATTGTTCTCACCTCCTTGAGCTTAGAATGGTTGCTTACCAACTTTTCATACATTTAAAAAGAAGGAAACGCACACGCTAAATGCTAATAACAACAACTTGTGGAAAGCCAGCAATAATCAGCAAACTCTCTGTTATAATTAAGCCTGGCTCTTTACTATAGAAGGTTGATTAAAGGAGGAACAACAGAATGACGAATAATGATATTTTAATTCGTTTACGCTATGCATTCGATATAAAAAATGTAGATATGGTGGAAATTTTTAAGCTAGGTGGTATGAACTATACGAAAGAAGAAGTATTAAATATGCTCATTAAGATTAATGATGAGGAAGAAGCACCAGAAACATACATTAGTTGTAATAATAAAATGTTGGAAGCTTTTTTAAATGGACTCATTACCTTTAAACGTGGGCCACAGAAGCCAAAGGAAGGACAGGCTGAGGGACCACTACCTGTGTCTGGAAAAGAAAGTCCGAACAATATGCTATTAAAGAAAGTGAAAATTGCCTTATCCTTAACAACTGAGGAGATGCTTGAAATTTTATATGATGGTGGAATTAAGGTGACAAAAGGTGAATTAGGTGCCATTTTAAGAAATCCAAGTCACCGTAATTATAAAGAGTGCGGTGATTCGTTCGTACGTAATTTTTTAAGGGGCTTAACATATAAATATAGAGGGTAACAGACAGATGTTTTAAATCATAAAGTACCATTTTTTTCTTTAAAATTCGTTGACAATTTGTGACGAAATTGTGTACAATAAATTTATCACAAATTGTTCACAAAAAAGATGAAAAATGTTCACAAACAAAGGGGTGCTTGTATGATTTATTTTGACATCTTATTAGTAGCTATTGCATGCGTTACAATGCCTTTTATTGTTGCAGTTATGCTAGATATTTTTTATGCAGAACGAAAAAAAGTTCGTTTTTCATTACGTCGTACTTCATTATGGTATATCGCTATGTTTGCACTATCGTTTATACCATCCGTTTTACTTGTCACACAAAACGTATAATGCAATCAAACACTTAGGGGTAAGTGGAATGAAATAGGCAGCTACAACTCGCATTGAGGTCGTAGCTGTTTTTTTATGTTGATATGACAAAATGATTTTATACCGAAATGGAAAGGTTCAATAAATGACATGGTGAATGAAAACTTCACAATGATGTATTCTCAAGTAAATAAACACTAATTAAAGATGCATTCAATAGTCTAAAATACGCAGTATGATTATTGCTGGTATGATTGTTATTGGGATTAGCCGGATTCCGGGAATGTTAGGGGAAGCTTTCAAGTCAATTTATAACGGGTATCACGATTGTCGTGGTGAGCTTACTTGTACTACCATCACAACATGTCCTTGGTGCAAGCAGTAAAGAAAAATTAAACTATGGAGAGCACGAGGTCATTGAATTTCAATGGATTCGTGTTTTTTATTAGAATGAAAAGCTAGAGTCGAGAATAAAATTGCTAGTACATCAACCTATTTTTTCTAGCAATTATCTTGATAAAGGCGGGGTCTGAATGAAAAATATTTTCTTCATTTTATTAGGGATTGTCTATCTTTTTCTAGCAAATGCAATTGAATTAGCCATCATTAAGCCATTATTTTTTTTAATAGGACTTGCTTTAGTCAGTATTGGTAGCATTCGATATATAAAAGAACGTTATATTGCTGCACAAACTTTGGTACAAATGACGGAAGCTAGTGAAGAAGAGATAATGGCTATTCCTCATACCCAATGTACATTATCCAATGATGCTTTAAATGCTTTATTGTTAAATGAACAGACAAATACGCTTATTTTTGCACGAAGAGAATCGCTAGATGAAGAGTTGACAATAATAGAGATTCCATTTAACAAAATATATGAAGTGGCCATCATGGAAGACGAAGAGTTTATGATTAGAACAAAGAATCACCTTATGAGTGGGTCTTTACTTGGGGAAGCGGATGAAATAGAGGAAGTGGAGGTGGAGGAAGATACCATTTCACAGCTTTCTTTAAAATTAGTGGTGGATCATTTATCAGAGCCAATTCAAGAATATATGTTTATGGATAATGGTGAAGAGCCAATTTCAAAAGAGGAAGAGGACTACAAGGAAGCTATGGAGCTTTGTGAGAAATGGTTTCAAAAGATAAGCGTAATTATCAAACGTCATGAATTGGAAAGAGTTCCGATCAATCATTGGCAATAATCGAAAAAGCTATCTCGAATTAGAAAAATTTGAGATAGCTTTTGTTGTGTAGTTCGTTAAATTTTAAATTGCTGTAGTTGGGTGTTTAGTTCTTCAGCCATTCCTGCGAGTTGATTTGCACTTCTAGCGATTTCATCCATTGTAGCGGCGGTTTCCTCTACAGTTGCTGTTGTTTGTTCAACACCGGCGGCGGATTCCTGTGAAATAGAAGCCATGTCATCTATAGAGACATTAATGGTTTCTGAATTTTGAGCAAGATGATGTAAATTAGTAGAAATGGTCGTAATATTCTCGATCATATCCTCTACTGCATTTGATATTTGATCAAATGTTTCGTTTGTTTGATCGAGCTGTGCGGTTCCTCTTTTAACTTCTTCATAGCCTGATTGTAGGGCAGAAGTGACATTGCCTGTCTCACCTTGAATACGATGGACGATTGTTGAAATATCCGTGACAGAGAATTGCACTTGTTCAGCGAGCTTGCGGACTTCATCTGCGACAACGGCAAAGCCTTTTCCGTGTTCACCCGCTCGTGCTGCTTCAATCGCTGCATTGAGTGCGAGTAAATTTGTTTGATTTGAAATCTCGTCTATAACTGACACAAGCTTGGAAATTTCGGCGGACTGTTCATTCAAACTTTCAACCTTTTTCACGGAATCTAGCATAATGTCATTAATCGCAGCCATTTGTTTAGTCGATTGAACCATTAAGCCTTTACCAGAAACCGTTAAATTTTGGACATGGCTAGAATGTTCTTTTAATTCAATGCCTTCTTGTGTTGTGTCGTGAATACTGCGCTTAAAGGCTGTCATTGTTTCTGCTAAATCACCCGTTGTGGACGCTTGTGTTTCTGTACCTGAAGCAAGCTCTTGCATGGTTACTGTAATTTGCTCTGTCCCTGCTTGTACTTCATTCGATGATTGAGCCAGCTCTTCACTACTTGCGGCCACTGTTTCTGAAACGCTGTAGATGGAATGAATCGTTTGTTTTAATTTATTGTTCATTTCATTAGCAGCAAGCATTAACGTGCCGATTTCATCTCGTGTTTTCACTGCTAATGGCTCCAGTTGCAAATTACCATCTGCTAATTCTTTCATACGATTCGCTACAACTTTAACCGGTCTGGAAATGGTACTAGCTGTAATAATAGCAATTAGAATACCAGCTATAGTTAAAATTAAACTGAAAGCAATCCCGATTGTTCGATTTTGAGAGCTTGTTGAAACAACATCATTACCAACGGACGTAATCGCATCGGCACGTTCATCCGCAAGTTCCTCATAACCATTGCGTACTTTTGTCACGAGGGCATGTGTATCCATTAAATTTTCTAAAGCTAACTCTTTATTGCCCTTTTCGTAGATATCAAACACCTCAGTGTTGACAAGATTACTCCAATCACGTGCTATTTCTACTAGCAGAGTACGTTCATCTGATGTTTCATATTCGTCTAGAATAGCATTGTTTTCCTCAGCCATTTGACGATATTCATTAAACGTTTCCTTATATTTTTCATCACCAGTCATTACATAGTTTAAAGCTGCTGATAGTCGCACACTCATAGATAATGCTAAATTTTTACTGGCATTTAAAACAACTAGATCTTCCTTTACTAAACCTTTTGCCTGTCTCTCCATATTTGTATTGGAATTGTAAGTATAGGTTGTAAAGCTCACTACTAAAACTAACAAAAAAATAAATGCACTTAAAATTCGAGCTTTAAGTGTTTTAAACTGTAAAATGCCTTTCATTTCCCCATCCCTTTACTATCTCATTGAGAATTTTATTCAATCATAATTATTATTTTATAACTATTTGTGTAGATTAATAAGGCTTTCGGTAAAAATAGTTAAAAATAGTTTTTTAGTACAACCGTATAATGGGTTCTGGGTTGCCTGTAGTTAAATATATATAGATGTCTAACGACTAATGAATATATTTGCGTATAATTTTCCTATATAATAAGAAAAAAGCACCTGTAGCAAAATGCTTCAAGTGCCATGTATTATAAAAGATCTATTGTTTTTGTTTTTTTGCTTGCCGCTCCCATTGCAATAATGAAGGGTATGGATCAAAAGCCCATTCGGTTCTTCCATTAAATTTGTAAATACCATAATGAAGATGAGGAGGGAATTTTCCTGATGTACCTTCTTTCCCATATCCAGAGCTTCCCACATAGCCAAGCACCGTGCCAGGCTCTACAACAGAGCCTACCTCAATGTCCTTATGATAGCTACCAAGGTGGGCATAATAGTGATAGGAGTTATGATTATCACGAATACCAATACGCCAGCCACCAAATTGATTCCAGCCTTTTACCTCAACAATTCCATAGGAGGTAGATAAGACAGGGGTTCCATAACTTGCAAAAATATCGGTTCCTTCATGAATCCGACGTCCACCCCAGCCTCTATTGGCACCCCAAGTACCCCTGTAACTGTAATTCGAGCGAATATTGAGAGGGAAGGTATGTGCATCCAGTTCAATTGTTTTAAAATGTCTGTACAGTGTGGAAATCGTAAAAATTTGATTGACTGCTTCTTCACTTCCATAATATTCCCATAATGCTAATTTAAAATCCTCATCAGTCGTGCCGAATTTTCCTAAATAACTAGCCATTGAAAAAATGACATCCTCATCATCCTTTGGACTAGCGATTCCATCATGATTCCCATCAAGGCCCATACCACCGAAATAGCTAATCGTCTCAGGTGAGGTATCTTCCTTTACAGGATTTAATGCGCCTGACCAATATTCATCAGAAAATTGGATAGCCAAATAGCCTTCTCGTTTAGGGATATCTTTACGAACAGATTGGAGATTTCTTTCATACTGATCGATAGCCGCTAAAAAATGCCAAGGAATGAGTAATTCATCAAATTGTACATAATAGGACATACGCTGTTGTAAAGCTTCTTCTTCTGTTAGCTCCTCTTTTGCAAAAGAGGCAGTAGGGTACAGCATCATTCCTAAAAATAAAAATGTGAAAAGAAAAATAAAATGGCGATGCAATGATGGACCTCCTTTCTAACGTTAGAATAACCGAAATTTTTATCTTCATTCAGTAAGCTTAAACAGCCAATAAATCCGTAATCTTTTTATCCCTAAAAAAGAAATAATAAGAAGAAACGTCGTCAAAGAAAAAGTAATGGGTATCATCATGCGATTAACTTCATACTATGTTATAAATCAAGCCCTGAATGGAGGGAAGGCTATTAACATTTTAGATAAAGTGAAAAACTATCGCGAAGAAGAAAATAGGCTGAAGTGGGAAGGGACATTTGCAGATTATTTAAACATCATTAGGGAAAGACCTGAAGTTGCTCAAACAGCCCATTCACGCGTCTACAATATGATAAAAAGTTCTGGTGTAGAGGAACGCGATGGGCAAAAAATGTACAAATTTTTCGGACAAGAAATTTTTGGGCTTGAAACAGCAATTGAAAGACTGGTGGAGGAATATTTCCATCCAGCAGCGCGCAGGTTAGATGTTAGAAAACGTATTTTATTATTAATGGGACCTGTTAGTGGTGGTAAATCAACAATCGTTACTTTACTGAAGCGTGGATTAGAACAATATTCGCGCACAGATGAGGGTGCGGTTTACGCAATTAAGGGATGTCCTATGCATGAAGATCCATTACATTTAATTCCACATCATTTGCGTAATGAATTTTTTGAAGAGTATGGTATAAGAATTGAAGGAAGTTTATCGCCTTTAAATACGATGCGTCTTGAAAAGGAATACGATGGGCGTATTGAAAACGTGATGATTGAACGTATTACCTTTTCGGAAGATAAACGTGTGGGCATCGGAACATTTACACCATCAGATCCTAAATCACAGGATATTGCTGATTTAACAGGAAGTATTGATTTTTCTACTATTGGTGAGTTTGGTTCAGAATCAGATCCCCGAGCATATCGCTTCGATGGGGAACTCAATAAAGCCAATAGGGGTATGATGGAATTCCAGGAGATGCTGAAACTCGATGAGAAATTCTTGTGGAACTTATTATCTCTAACACAGGAAGGAAATTTCAAAGCGGGGAGATTCGCTTTAATTAGTGCAGATGAATTAATCGTTGCTCATACAAACGAAACGGAGTATCGCTCCTTTATTTCGAACAAGAAGAATGAGGCATTACATTCTCGAATTATCGTTATGCCGATACCGTATAACTTAAAAGTTAGTCAGGAAGAGCATATATATCAAAAGATGATAAAAGAGAGTGATATGTCCCACGTCCATATTGCACCGCATGCTTTAAAGGCCGCAGCAATCTTTTCGGTTCTCACTAGATTAGAAGTGCCGAAAAAACAAGGTGTGGATCTGATTAAGAAAATGCGCTTGTACGACGGAGAAAATGTGGAGGGATTTAATTCCGTTGACTTGGAGGAGCTGAAAAAAGAGTTTCCGAGCGAAGGGATGAACGGTATTGATCCACGCTATATCATTAACCGTATTTCTTCTGCTATTATTCGTAAAGAGGTGCCATCGATTAATGCATTAGATGTTTTACGGGCACTGAAGGATGGATTAGATCAGCATGCTTCTATTTCTCAAGAGGATCGCGAAAAATATATGAATTACATTGCGGTTGCACGTAAGGAATATGATGAAATTGCTAAAAATGAAGTACAAAAGGCTTTTGTGTACTCCTATGAAGAATCGGCAAAATCATTGATGAACAATTACCTTGATAATGTAGAGGCATTTTGTAATAAAAATAAGCTATACGATCGACTAACTGGTGAGGAAATGAATCCTGACGAAAAATTAATGCGCTCGATTGAGGAGCAAATTGGTATTTCAGAAAATGCTAAAAAGGCATTTCGTGAGGAAATTCTCATTCGTATTTCTGCTTATGCACGAAAAGGTAAACGATTTGACTACAACTCTCATGAAAGATTGCGAGAAGCGATTCAAAAGAAATTATTTGCGGACTTGAAAGATGTTGTGAAAATTACTACTTCTTCTAAAATGCCAGATGAATCTCAACTGAAGAAAATTAATGAGGTTGTTGCAAGACTAGTTGATGAACATGGCTATAACACAACATCGGCAAATGAGCTGCTGCAATATGTAGGAAGTCTACTCAATCGGTAATTAATTTTCACCTTGATTTGGATTGTTACAAGTCAGATAGGAGTGTCCCAATTTTAGGGCACTCCTTTTACTATCAGGACAAGGGATTAATATAGATGCACAATTCATTTTACGAAAAAAGTTCAAGAATTTGGCTCACAAGCATAGTATAGAAAAAGCGAATTTGATAGATGGGTGAGGATAAAAATGACTGAACACGAAAATAAACGCTTTGTCATCTCTCAGGAAAATTGGTCTCTCCATCGTAAAGGGCACCAGGACCAGCAACGCCATATGGAAAAAGTGAAGGATGCGATTAAAAATAATTTACCCGATTTAGTTAGTGAAGAGAGTATTGTGATGTCTAATGGTCGCGAGGTTATTAAAATACCGATTCGTTCACTTGATGAATATAAAATTCGATATAACTATGATAACTCTAAGCATGTAGGGCAAGGACAAGGGGATAGTAGTGTTGGAGATGTAGTAGCTCGAGATGGCAGTAAAGCAAATCAGGCTCAAGGTAAAGGAAAAGAGGCGGGTGACAAGCCTGGCCAAGATTATTATGAAGCGGAAGTCAGTATTGAGGAAATTCAGAACGTCTTATTTCATGAACTTGAGTTACCTAATTTACAACAAAAAGAAAAAGCAGATATTAAAACCGAAAAAATAGAGTTTAATGATATTCGAAAAAAAGGGCTAATGGGCAATGTTGATAAAAAACGTACGATTTTAAATGCAATAAAGCGCAATGCCATGAAAGGGAAAGCTGAAATTACGCCAATCCATAATGATGATTTACGTTTCAAGACGTGGGATGAGATTGAAAAGCCCGAATCCAAAGCAGTAGTACTTGCCATGATGGATACGAGTGGTTCGATGGGAGCTTTTGAAAAATATTGTGCACGGAGCTTCTTCTTTTGGATGACGAAGTTTTTACGCTCCAAGTATGAAACAGTGGAAATAGAATTTATTGCCCATCATACAGAGGCGAAGGTGGTCACGGAGGAGGAATTTTTCACAAAGGGAGAAAGTGGAGGAACTATTTGTTCGTCAGCTTATAAAAAGGCACTGGAATTGATTGAAGGTAAATATCATCCTTCTCGCTATAATATTTATCCTGTACATTTCTCAGATGGTGAAAATATTTCAATGGATAATGAAAAGTGTTTGAAACTGGTGGGAGAGTTAATGGATGTCTCCAGTATGTTTGGCTATGGTGAGGTGAACCAACATAACCGTTTTTCAACACTTATGTATACTTACAAGAAAATTGATGATCCCAAATTTAGATACCATGTTTTGAGAAAAAAGGGCGATGTATACGATGCCTTAAAGAGCTTTTTCAAAAAAAATGAAGAGTGAGCTCAGCACCACGTTCAAAGGAGGCGGCGTAAAATGGACACGAAAGAGCTTCACCGAGCAATAGATGAAATTACCGAAATTGCCTCAAGCTTTGGCTTAGATTTCTATCCAATGCGTTATGAAATTTGTCCAGCAGATATTATTTATACATTTGGCGCCTATGGTATGCCTACGCGTTTTTCCCATTGGAGCTTTGGAAAACAATTTCATAAAATGAAGCTTCAATATGACTTAGGGCTTAGTCAGATTTATGAGCTTGTGATCAATTCTAATCCATGCTATGCATTTTTATTGGATACCAATACGTTAACTCAAAATAAATTGATTATCGCTCACGTATTAGCACACTGTGATTTCTTTAAAAATAATGTGCGTTTTTCCAATACTAGAAAAGACATGGTAGAGAGCATGACGGCAACGGCCGAACGAATAGCTGGCTATGAAAGAGAATATGGCAAGGATGAGGTTGAGCAGTTTTTAGATGCAGTGTTAGCTATTCAAGAGCATATTGATCCCTCCATTATACGTCCTAAGCTATCTTGGAGTGAGGATGAGGAGCTTGAAGATGAAAAAACACCAGCAAAATCACCATACGATGATTTGTGGAGCATCGAAGAAAAAGAAAAAGTGTATAAACCTATTAGACGAAGATTAAAGCAATTTCCACCAAAGCCAGAAAAGGATATCCTGTTATTCCTAGAGGAGTATAGCCGTGAGTTGGAAGACTGGCAACGAGATATATTAACAATGATGCGGGAGGAAATGCTTTATTTTTGGCCACAATTGGAAACGAAAATAATGAATGAGGGATGGGCTTCCTTCTGGCATCAACGAATCATGCGAGAATTAAAATTAACAACCGCTGAGACAATCGAATTCGCCAAGTTAAATGCAGGGGTTGTCCAGCCGTCCAAAACATCAATTAATCCATATTACCTTGGGATAAAGATTTTTGAGGATATTGAAAATCGCTATAATAACCCTACAGAGGAAATGAAGCGGTTAGGCGTGCAGCCAAACACCGGACGTGAAAAAATCTTTGAGGTAAGAGAGATAGAATCAGATATTTCCTTTATTCGAAACTACCTAACCAAAGATTTGGCAAAGCGAGAAGATTTATATTTGTTCCAAAAGAAAGGGAATGAATATCGTATCACTGATAAAGATCATGAGATGGTACGAGATCAGCTTGTATCGATGCGTGTAAACGGCGGCTTCCCATATATTGTGGTGAAAAATGGCGATTATTTACGTAATGGTGAGCTCTACTTAGTACATGGTTACGAAGGGATGGAGTTAGATCCGCAGTATTTAGAAAATGTATTACCTTATATTTATCAACTATGGGGTCGCCCGGTACATTTAGAAACATACGTGGATAATAAGCCAATGCTCTATTCATATGATGGTACAAAAAATTATAAACGTAATGTCTAATAAAAAACTTCTATCTGTTGACAGCTTGCTCAAACAGATAGAAGTTTTTTAGATCCTACTGCTCACTATCTTCAGTTAACACATCCATATCCTCTTCATTACTTTCACTATGATTTGAAGATGAATGGATATCGCTATCAATTACTAAGCTATCCCGTACTTTTATTCCTTGCTGGCCACCTGCCTCGTCATTATGATTACCAGCTATACCACTTCTGCCATTTCCATCAGCAAATTGAGAATGAACATTGCGTGTATGACTACCGTTACTAGCATTTTGTCCACCTTGGTTGGCATTTGTACCTACATCATGATTGATTTGACCTCCACCTTCTGCTCGCTGTTCAAAGTGAAAGTCTGTATTTCCTATATTGAATGTAAAATTAATCGTTATATGATTTTTCCCTTGCTTATTAGAGGATTCCCGCTCAGGTTCGTCAGGTCCAAAAAAATTTTTAGAACTAAAACCAGACATTATTTCTCCTCCTTTCGTTTAATATACTATTAACATATTAGCGCTTCGTAAACCCACTTGTACGTGTAGCCATGTTATCTAGAGAAAAGGTAGGAGTGTCCAGAGGTAAACTCAACGATTTTTGCTATCTATCCAATAAATTTGTTAAAATGAATGAGATTTGATTATTTAGTGAATGGGAACGGAGAAGCAACGTTGAGAACATTTAAAAAGGTTTATATAGAAATAACGAGTGTTTGTAATTTAGCATGTAGTTTTTGTCCACCTACAGCTCGTGCAAAAGGACTTATAAAAGTCGAACAATTTAATAAAATATTAGACGAAATTCGCCCACATACCAAATATATTTATTTGCATGTCAAAGGAGAGCCACTTTTACACCCAAGGATCGACCAGCTATTAGATGCCGCCCATGCAAAGGGATTTAAAGTCAATATCACAACAAATGGGACACTTATCAAAAAGAATCGGGAAAAAATATTAGGAAAACCGGCATTACGTCAAATTAATTTCTCATTGCATAGTTTTGATGGGCATGAAGGTTCTGAAAACCGTGAAAAGTATTTGGGGGATATTTTGGATTTTGTGCGGGATGCTAGAGAATATAAGACCATCATTTCCTATCGTTTATGGAATTTACAACAGGATCATGTTTCGGATGTTGCAGCACGTCGAAATCGTGAGACATTAGAAATATTAGAAAACGAGTATAATCTTGACTATCACATTGAAGAAAGAGTAGAGCCTGGTAAAGGGGTAAAAATTGCTCCTCATGTTTATTTGAATCAGGATCATGAATTTAAATGGCCGAGCTTGCTTGAACAAGAGGACGAGGGTAAAGGTTTTTGTCATGCATTGCGTAGTCAAGCAGCTATTCTTGTGGATGGAACAGTTGTACCTTGCTGCTTAGATGGTGAAGGTGTCATTAATTTAGGAAATGTTCATGAGAAATCCTTCTCAGAAATTGTGGAGGGAGAACGTGCCAATAAGATTGTAGATGGCTTCTCACGAAGAGAGGCTGTTGAGGAACTATGCAGAAAATGTGGCTATCGTCAAAAGTTTGGTATGTAGCTATTATTGAAAAGAAGCAGCTCCGATGTGTCATTGACCATTGGAGCTGTTTTTCTTCGATTGGGAATCAATCGTATCTAAAAAATCCTTCGTAATACGAACTACGTATTTTACCTCGTCTAAGTTACGTTCTCTTAATAATGATCGATGAATGTCTAGCATGAGGTTCTTTTCCTCAATATCAGTAACGCCAGATAATTTTTGAAAATTAAAAAGCTCCTCAGGGGTAATATCCAATGCCTTCATAATTGTTTCCAATGTACTAAGGGTAATATTAGATTGTCCGTGTTCGATATTGGAAACGCGTCCTTTACTGAAACCTAACTTCCCTGTTCTTTCAGCCACTTCTTCTTGGCTTAGCCCTTTGGATAATCTAATAATACGGAGTTGTTCACCTACTAGCTTTAAAAAATCTGACATATGATTCACCTCTATGTTAAAAGCTAGTGAAAAATAGTGGAAATGACTATACTATTATAGTGGTATAATAGAGAAAAAGTACCGTTAAAATGGTACAATGTTTAATGATAAATCATTTATTAGACAAATAGCCTAAATAAGTTACTAGGTAAAAGGCTTTAGTGAAGGTTGCTTTAAGGGTATAAAATGGGACAGGGGATTGGAGGATCAAACATGGTGAAGCAGTTTTTTATAGAAGAAGTAGCAAAAATCCAAGTGGGTAATAGCATGATGAATGATACAAGTTTTGCGAGAGAAGGCACTCCTTTCATATCCGAAAAAACGCTAATGAAATTAATAATAGAAGATGATTTTAGTCAAGTACCGAGAGTTGATCATACAATGGATTCGCTGACTATGTCACAAGTGCCTGCTAAAAGTATCCTTCTTAACAAAATCAATTTGAAAGAATCCTCAATTTATCAGTGTAAAAAGGCTGTATGTATTGGTCAGGATATTATTGCCATCATCCCTAATGAATCGATAATTGTCAGTGATTATTTATTGCACTTTTTAAAATGGTATCAAGTAAATAATGACGTGTGTAATGTCTATCATTTAATGATTGAATTACCACCGATTGATATTCAACTTCACATAGCACAGCTATTAAACGCTATCCAACATTTATTAGTTAATAAAGATTCTTTAGTAAAGGCGATAGAGGGACTCCCACAGTATTTTAATCATATTTCAAAGCAAGTCAAACAGCATTCAAATGACCTACATTATGGCTTTGAACAGCTCCAACGGCAATATATTGATATGTTACATATATTTTTTAATGGTGATTTTTTGAATGATCATTTTAATGTTAAGTGATTGAACAAAACAAAAATCGGTGCAAGATGGACATTCAATCCTTGCACCGATCAGTTATATTTCAATAATAATTGGTAAAACCATAGGCTTTCGTTTAGTTTGGTTAAATAAATATTGTCCTACTGCTCTTTTGATTTCACGTCGTAGAACATGGATTTGCTGTCTGTTTTCTTCTTGTAGTTCTACAACGATTTCTTTGGTAAGCACATTGACCTTATTCAACAGCTCCTCGAAATCCTTCGCATAAACAAAACCACGGGATATGGTATCAGGTTCTGAAATAAAAGCACCATCTACTTTATTGAGTGTTAAGACGATGACAAGCATTCCGTCTTCTGAAAGCTGCTTGCGATCACGAAGGACAATGCCTTCAACTTCACCTATGCCGATTCCATCAACATACGTATCACCTGCTGGAATTTTACGAGTTTGTCGTGCCTTCGAGTTTTCAATATCAACGACATCGCCGTTTTTCATAATAAAGGTATTCCCTTTTTGGACTCCAACCGCTTCTGCTAATAAGCGATGCTGGTGTAGCATGCGGAATTCACCATGAATAGGGATGAAAAATTGTGGCTTCATAAATGTTAGCATAAGCTTCAGATCTTCTTGATGACCATGTCCTGAAACATGCATGCCTGTATGGCTGGAAGATCCATAAATAACTTTTGCACCAAGCTGAAACAAATTATCCACAATCCGCGATACACCCTTCTCATTGCCTGGAATTGGGGAGGCCGCTAAAATAACCGTATCATCTGGAAGAATTTTCACTTCACGATGGTTGCCATTTGCTAAACGGGCAAGCGCAGCTAGAGGCTCGCCTTGGCTACCTGTGCAAAGTACCACGACCTCCTCTGGTGGAAGGTATTTCACTTCTCGTGCATCAATTAACATATCTTCTGGAACAAATAAATAGCCCCGTTCTATCGCTACATCAACAACATTGACCATGCTGCGTCCCAATAAAGCTAACTTCCTATTGGTAGCAATAGCTGCATGTACGATTTGTTGGATACGATTAACGTTTGAAGCAAAGGTCGAAATGATTACTTTCCGTTCAGCATGTAAAAAAGCATCCTCAATATGGTGACCAACAAGCTGTTCAGAAGGTGTCAAACCTGGCCTCTCTGCATTCGTACTTTCCGAGATAAGAACGAGCACTCCTTTTGAACCAATTTCAGCCATTTTATGAATATCGGCAAATTGATTATTAACGGGTGTTAAATCAAATTTAAAATCGCCAGTATGGACTACGTTCCCTTCAGGAGTGCCCATTACGATTCCTAAACAATCAGGTATACTATGATTAGTTCTAAAGAAACTAATATCCATTTGTCCTAAATGTAGAGCGGAGTCAGCGTGAATTTCAATTAAATCGGTTTCTCTTAACAGCTTATGTTCTTTGAGCTTTAATTCGATAAGCCCTAGAGTAAAACGAGTAGCATACACAGGCACATTCAATTTTTTTAATAAATAGGGGATACCACCGATGTGATCTTCATGACCATGCGTAACAATTAGAGCCTTTACTTTTCCTTTATTTTCCAGTAAATAAGTAATATCAGGAATAATTAAATCAATACCAAGTAAGGTTTCATCTGGAAATTTTGCTCCGCAATCAATAATGATGATGTCATCTGCATATTGTACTACATACATATTTTTTCCAATTTCATTAATGCCACCTAAGGCAAATATGGATAATAACTGTTTACTTGTGGACAACGTATTCCCTCCTATAGCTCTCCTTTAACTATAGGTAGTATAGCTTTTAGCATTTCATCCTATACGAAAACAATAATGCTACTAATTGTATTTCACAAAAAGAGGTAAATCATTGTCTAATTTTGTGGCATATACATAGGGATTGGTTAGAAATCATGCTCAATTTATTCATGATGCACTTTATCCCTCAAAAAAAGGTGATATGCAATTTGCCCAGACAAGCGAA